>NZ_KV793335.1:52653-122485 GCF_001808425.1 Pseudomonas sp. HMSC08G10
TTGGCGTAGTCGGCGCCGAACAGCTGCTTGGCACGGTCAATGGCCAGTTGCTCGACGACGTCGACGTACTCGCAGCCACCGTAGTAGCGCTTGCCTGGATAGCCTTCGGCGTACTTGTTGGTCAGTACCGAGCCCTGGGCTTCCATGACGGCGGGGCTTGTGTAGTTTTCCGAAGCGATCAGCTCGATGTGCTCTTCCTGGCGCAGAGCTTCTTGCTGCATGGCTTCGAAGAGCTCGGCGTCGTACTTGGCAATGGTCAAATCACGGCTGAACATGGCGGTCCTCAAGGATCGGGCTGAATTGGGTGGGCATTCTAACCGATTGATTCGCCACTGGCATATGAAGTGGTGTCACGTAGCAGACCAATGGGGTTCATGTTGCAACCCGCGCCCTGACTGGGCTGCGCACCTGTGCAGGTTGACTCGAAAGTCCGGTTTTGCCTGCGGCTGGCCTGGGGCGGTCAAGCGACGCTTTTGCGGGTAAACCTGCGAACCGCCTCGCTCACTGGAACACGAACAACGTCTCGTGGCTGAACTGCGCCTCGAACTGGTGGGCTGGCATGGGGCGGCCGAACAGGTAGCCCTGCACTTCGTCGCAGTCGTGCTCACGCAGGAACTCCAACTGCTCGTGAGTCTCGACCCCCTCGGCGATGACCGCCAGGTTCAGGCTGTGGGCCATGGCGATGATCGCCCGGGCGATCTGGGCGTCCTGCTCGCCTTCCGGCAGGCCATCGACGAAGGTGCGGTCGATCTTCAGCACGTCGATGGGGAACTGCTTCAGGTAGTTGAGCGACGAATAGCCGGTGCCGAAGTCGTCGACCGCGATACTCAGGCCGAGGTTCTTCAGACTGTCCAGGATCTGCATCGCCTCGTTGACCTCGCGCATCAGGATACTTTCGGTCAGTTCCAGCTCCAGGCATGCCGGGGGCAGTCCGGTTTCCTCGAGGATGGTGGCGATGCGCGTACCCAACTGGCCATCGGAGAACTGCCGCGCCGAGATGTTCACCGACACCTTCGGCACCCGCAGCTTGGCTTTGTGCCAGGCTTTGAGCTGGCGGCTGGCTTCTCGCAGCACCCAGTCGCCGACGTCCACCACCAGGCCCAGCTCCTCGATGACCGGAATGAAGTCGCCCGGTGGAACCAAGCCTCGGCGTGGGTGACGCCAGCGCAGCAAGGCCTCGGCTCCGGTCAGGCGTTTTCCGTCTCCGCTGAACTGCGGCTGGTAGTAGAGGATGAACTCGTTCTGCTCCAGGGCATGGCGCAGATCGCTTTCCAGCTCCAGGCGCTCCAGGGCGCTGGCGTTCATGTCGGCCTGGTAGAACTGGAAATTGTTCTTGCCGCGCTCCTTGGCGTGGTACATCGCGGTGTCGGCGTTCTTCATCAACTGGCTCAACTCACCGCCATCCTGCGGGCTGAGGGCGATGCCGATACTGGCAGTGACGAAGAACTCGCGGTTTTCCAGGACGAACGGGCGCACCAGGCTGCCGAGGATGTTCTCGGCCACGTGAATAGCGCGGTTCAGGGCCATCTCGCGGCTGGCCTTGGGTTGCAGCAGCAGCGTGAACTCATCGCCGCCCATGCGCGCAACGGTATCGTCATCGTCGACGCAAGCCAGCAGGCGCTGGGCCATGTCCTTGAGCATGCGATCGCCCGCGGCGTGGCCGAGGGAGTCGTTGATCGGCTTGAAACGGTCCAGGTCCAGGAACATCAACACCACCCAGGACTTGTGGCGCTCGGCCTGTTGCAACGCGGTGAACAGGCGATCCTGGAACAGGGTCCGGTTGGGCAGGTGGGTCAGGGCATCGTAGTAGGCCAGGCGGTGGATGCGCTGTTCACTGGCCTTGCGCTCGCTGATGTCGGTGAAGAAGCACACATAGCTGGCCAGGTCGCCCTCGTCGTCGAGCACGGCGGTAATGCCGACCCAGGCCGGGTAGTGCTCGCCGTTGCGACGCTTGAGCCAGACTTCGCCTTCCCAGCTACCGCGCTGATGCAGTTGCTTGACCACATAGCGCAGGTGCGCCTCTTGCTGGGCGTCGACCGTGAGCATGCCGGGCAGTTGATCAAGCACCTCGCTGACCGCATAGCCGCTGACTCGGCTGAATGCTTCGTTGGCTTGCACGATGTAGCCGGCCGGGTCGGTGATGAGGATGGCCGAGGTGGAATGCTCGAATACCGTCGCGGCCATGCGCAGGTCTTTTTCGGCGCGGCGCTGCTGGCTGATGTCACGCCCGACGCCGAGCACGCCTTCGAAGTGTTCGTGTTCGTCCCAGACCAGCACCAGGCGCAGCTCGATAGGAATCTTGCGGCCATCGGCGCGCAGACAGTCGAACAGGAACAACTGGGTGGGCAGCTGGCTGCGCAGTTGGGCGAGCTGCTTGCTGTCGTGCAATGCCTTGCTGACCCGCTCGAGCAGGGTGTAGACGCCCGTGAGTTGGGACGGGTTGGCGACGATCGATTGCCAGCCGTGCTCGAAGATCCAGTCGGCCTGATAGCCCAGCACCGCCTGCACCGACGGGCTGACATAGTTCAGTTGCAACTGGCTGTCGGTGGAGAAGATCACATCGCTGATGCTTTCTGCCAGCATGCGGTAGCGCTGCTCGCTGTCGCGCAGCGATTCACTGGCTTCGATCTGCACCGTGACGTCCTTGCCCACCCCGATGATGCGTGTCACCTGGCCATTGGCCTCGCGGGTCAGGACCTGCTCGCGGATTTCGTAGCAGCGCCAGCCGCCATCGCGGTGGCGGAAGCGCAGTTGGCAATGCAGGGTCTGGCCGTGACCGGTCTCACGCTGCTGCTGGCGTAGCGTTTCGTAGTGTTCGGCATCCTCCGGATGCAGCAGCAGTTCCCAGAAGCGGTCCCCCATCTGCGCAAGCTCGGCGCGGTCGTAGCCCAGGGTCTGGCCGAGGTGGCGATTGCTGAAGATGATCCGTTGGCTATGCACATCCTGCACGTACAACTGGTCGGGAACGGTGCGCACCACGTCCGACCAAAAGCTCTCGCGTTCGAGCAGTGACAGCTCGACCTGTTTGCGGCGGGTGATGTCGCTGATGCTCAGGATCACCGCCTGGTAGTCCCGGCGCTGCTGGGGCAGGCGGGCCATCAGCCAAAGGTGCAGCTCGCCGCTGGTGGGCGTGGGCAGGCGCACTTCCAGTTCCAGCAGGCTGCGTTGTTCGATCAGCGCATCGATCAGTTGCATGCCGACGCTTTCACGGCCATCGCCGCTACCGTCGATCAGGCGCTGCCAGGCCCCCTCGTGGCAATGCACGTTGAGCAGCTGGCGTGCGACTTCGTTGATTTCGGTGATCTTCAGCTCTTGCAGCAGCGAGCGGCGCAAATTGGCATCCAGGGCCAGGCTCTGCTTGAGGGCGGCATGGTTGCGCAGGTGGTAACGGTCGAGCTGACCAGGCAGGCTGGACAGATCGAGCACGCACAATGCCACGCCAGTGCCTTCGAAGATTTCCTGGTAGCGACGGCGGTCCTCTTGCAGCGCCCGATGGCGGCGACGCATGTTGATCAGGGCCAGCACCGGCAGCAGGGCGCAGAACAGCACCAGCAAGCACTTTCCGATCAGGGGAGGGAGCAGATCGGCACGTGCCTGCTCGGCGTCGAACAGACCGCGCAGTTGCCAAGCACTATTGTCGATGAAGGCCAGCATCACGCTTTGTAGCGGCTCGCTAGGCGGCGGCACTGCTCCGTGCCGCTCCAGAACCGTGCCGCTGCGGCTGTTTTCCAGCAGCCACAGGAGGTGGCTCGTGCCGTTTAGGTGTTCGGACAGTTGCTGGTAGTAGCGAGGGGCGAGCCGCAACAACCAGTAGCCGCGGTCGTCTGGCTGGCGCAGCAGCAGGTAGATCTGGTTATTGTCTGCAGTGTTGCTGAAGAAGTACGGGCGGCCTTGACTCAATTGCAGCAGCTCGTCAATCGATTGACGGTCCGGGCTGCCGACCAGACTGTCGGCCACCACCCTGCCGCTGTCGTCCAGCCAGGCCAGCTGTTGCAGGTTGGGAAGCCGGTCACGAACCGCGTGCAGCACCGAAGGCAATGCCGAAAGTGTCGGGGCGTTGACGTAAGGTTGCAGAATGTTCCCGGCCTGTTCGGCCTTCAGGGCCATGTTCAGGCTCAAGTGATCGGCCAGCTGGGCGCTCGCTGCCAAGCTCTGGCGGTGCAGGTCGTTTTGGGTATGGCGGTATTGCGAGAACAGTTGCCACAGGAGCAACGCGAGCAGGACCAGGGCCAACAAGGCCAGGGCGCCTTTGAGCGAGCCACGCAGATTGCCAGCCGAGGCAGCTTCAGCAGGGCGCAGGGAGGGCGGTTGAGTGAGATTGGTCAAGCGTTGATCCTGCGATTGGGCTGGCGATGGCAGGGGCTGAACATGCATGGGGCGTGCCTGGGCATATCGCCGGGCGCACTATTATAGAGTGGCGCATCAAGCCGGCTAGCATGCCTTGAATTATGGCAAAGTGCCACTCTTCTGTCCCCTGCCGATGGTCGACATCCTGTTCGGCAAGACCCTTCAAGCTGTGCGAGAATGCGCGCCGCTTCATAGTCAACGCTTCTGGAGATGTACGGTTTTGGTTACTCACTATTCCACCAATGGCCTCGATTCCGCCTGTGGGCGCAGCAGTCAGACCCTGGTCAGCACTGCCGTGACCGACGACGTATCCTGCAAGTCCTGCCAGCGTTCGCTGGCAAAGCCAGATGCTGCCAACGCGGCGGTGCGCAAGAGCCCTTCGCTGGCTGAGCTGCGCAAGTCGGCCAAGGCGACCGTCGAGTCGGTTGCCGTGGCTGTGCCTTCGGCAGGACCTGCCGCCAAACCAGGTGCCCAGCCAGCCGCCAAGCAAGGTGCGAGCAAGCCGGCACGCACCGGTGGTTTCAGCGTCAAGGCCGCCTGGGCTGCGCGCCTGGCCGAGCAGAACGACCGTTGCCGTCTGCCACGCGGCAAGGTCAAACAAGCTCACGTCTAAGCTTGCCTGGCCGCAGGCTGCGCCCTCGGTCGCGGCTTCAAGGCCGCTCCCTCCGGCACAGCCCGTGTGCGGATGGGAACGGCCTCGCCAGAGCACTGGCCCTTCAATGCACCCATTCGACGCCCCGCCATCTGTGAAACGCCACGACTTGGCGTAGAATGGCCCACTTTGTTCAACGACACCCCGTAAACACATCCCCCTGGCCCATGCCGGGGTCGTTGTCTTTACCTTTCTGATAGAGGGCTTGGTTTTGGCTCAATACGTCTACACCATGCATCGGCTGAGCAAGGTCGTGCCGCCGAAGCGGGAAATCCTGAAGAACATTTCCCTGTCGTTCTTCCCCGGCGCGAAGATCGGTGTGCTCGGCCTCAACGGCGCGGGCAAGTCGACCCTGCTGCGCATCATGGCCGGCGTCGACAAGGAGTTCGACGGCGAAGCCCGTCCGATGCCGGACATCAATGTCGGCTACCTGCCCCAGGAGCCGCAGCTGGACGCGAGCAAGACCGTCCGCGAGGTCGTCGAGGAAGCGGTGAGCGTGATCAAGGATGCCCAGGCACGCCTGGACGAGGTCTACGCCGCCTACGCCGAGCCGGATGCCGACTTCGACAAGCTGGCTGCCGAGCAGGCCAAGCTCGAAGCGATCCTGCAGGCCTCCGACGGCCACAACCTGGAGCGCCAGCTGGAAGTCGCCGCCGACGCCCTGCGTCTGCCGCCATGGGACGCCAAGATCGAGCACCTCTCCGGTGGTGAGAAGCGCCGTGTGGCCCTGTGCCGCCTGCTGCTGTCGGCCCCCGACATGCTGCTGCTGGACGAACCGACCAACCACCTGGATGCCGACTCGGTGGCTTGGCTGGAGCACTTCCTGCACGACTTCCCCGGGACCGTGGTGGCGATCACTCACGACCGTTACTTCCTGGACAACGTTGCAGGCTGGATTCTCGAACTGGACCGTGGCGCCGGTATTCCGTACGAAGGCAACTACTCGGGCTGGCTGGAAGCCAAGTCGGCGCGCCTGGAGCAGGAATCCAAGCAGCAGAGCGCCCACGAACGCGCCATGAAGGAAGAACTGGAGTGGGTGCGCAAAGGCGCCAAGGCCCGCCAGTCCAAGTCCAAGGCTCGTCTGGCACGCTTCGAGGAGATGCAGTCCCAAGAGTTCCAGAAGCGCAGCGAGACCAACGAGATCTACATCCCGGCCGGTCCGCGCCTGGGCGACAAAGTCATCGAGTTCAAGAACGTCACCAAGGGCTACGGCGATCGCGTACTGATCGACAACCTGTCGTTCTCCATGCCCAAGGGCGCCATCGTCGGTGTGATCGGTGGTAACGGTGCCGGTAAGTCGACCCTGTTCCGCATGCTGATGGGCAAGGAGCAGCCGGACTCGGGCAGCATCGAGATCGGTGAGACCGTGCAACTGGCCTGCGTCGACCAGAGCCGCGAGGACCTGGACGGCAGCAAGACCGTGTTCCAGCAGATTTCCGACGGCTCGGACGTGATCCGTATCGGCAACTACGAAATCCCGTCGCGTACCTACGTTGGCCGTTTCAACTTCAAAGGCGGCGACCAGCAGAAGTTCGTGAAGGACCTGTCCGGCGGTGAGCGTGGCCGTCTGCACCTGGCCCTGACCTTGAAGGAGGGTGGCAACGTCCTGCTGCTCGACGAACCGTCCAACGACCTCGACGTCGAAACCCTGCGTTCGTTGGAGGAAGCCTTGCTGGACTTCCCGGGCGCCGCGATCGTGATCTCCCACGACCGTTGGTTCCTGGACCGTGTGGCCACTCATATCCTGGCCTATGAGGACGACTCGAACGTGGTGTTCTTCGAGGGCAACTACACCGAGTACGAAGCCGACCGCAAGAAACGCCTGGGCGATGCTGCTGCCCAACCGCACCGGGTACGGCACAAGAAGCTGGCCCAGTAAGCCGGCAAACGCTGCACAAGAATGGGGCCCTCAGGGGCCCCATTTTTGTGCCTGGCGCGTAAGGGCGCTGCGCATGAGCGCGGCAGTTGAAGAGGGCCTTGTATTGAGGTTGGGCGCGATGGCAAACCGATCTTGAACCCACCGATTGGCAACGTGTTGTTTGTATACAGTTATAGAAATTGCACCAGAAAATTTCAAAAAAACGACATTTCGCCCTGTTCCGGTGCGATTGGTTCTTGGTAAAGTCTCGAAAAAAACCAATAAGTCCAATCCTCTTGGTGAGATGTCTACCATGATCGAATCCGTCGACGATTTCCTGGCCCGCCTGAAACAGCGCGACCCGGCCCAGCCTGAATTCCACCAGGCCGTGGAAGAAGTTTTGCGCAGCCTGTGGCCTTTCCTCGAAGCCAACCCCCGCTACCTCAAGGCCGGTATTCTCGAGCGGATGGTCGAGCCCGAGCGTGCAGTACTGTTCCGCGTTTCGTGGGTCGACGACCAAGGCAAGGTGCAAGTCAATCGCGGCTACCGCATCCAGATGAGTAGCGCCATCGGCCCTTACAAAGGCGGCCTGCGTTTCCACCCATCGGTCAACTTGGGGGTGCTCAAGTTCCTGGCCTTCGAGCAGGTGTTCAAGAATTCACTGACCTCGCTGCCCATGGGCGGCGGCAAGGGGGGCTCGGACTTCGATCCGAAAGGCAAGAGCGATGCCGAAGTCATGCGCTTCTGCCAGGCCTTCATGAGCGAGCTGTATCGTCACATCGGCGCCGACCTGGACGTGCCAGCCGGTGACATCGGGGTCGGCGCCCGTGAGATCGGCTACATGTTCGGCCAGTACAAGCGCCTGGCCAACCAGTTCACCTCGGTACTGACCGGCAAGGGCATGACCTACGGTGGCAGCCTGATCCGCCCAGAAGCCACCGGTTACGGGTGTGTGTACTTCGCCGAAGAAATGCTCAAGCGCCGCGATCTGCGTATCGATGGCCGCCGTGTGGCGATCTCCGGTTCGGGCAACGTGGCCCAGTACGCCGCGCGCAAGGTCATGGACCTGGGCGGCAAGGTCATTTCGCTGTCGGACTCCGAAGGCACCTTGTTCTGCGAAGCCGGCCTGACCGACGAGCAGTGGGATGCGCTGATGGAACTCAAGAACGTCAAGCGCGGCCGCATCAGCGAGATGGCCAGCCAGTACGGCCTGGAGTTCCGCAAAGGCCAGACGCCATGGAGCCTGCCATGCGACATCGCGCTGCCATGCGCCACCCAGAACGAACTCAACGCCGAAGATGCCCGCACCCTGCTGCAAAACGGCTGCATCTGCGTGGCCGAGGGCGCCAACATGCCGACCACCCTCGAGGCGGTGGATATCTTCCTGGAAGCGGGCATCCTGTATGCGCCGGGCAAAGCCTCCAACGCAGGTGGCGTGGCGGTTTCGGGCCTGGAAATGTCGCAGAACGCCATGCGCCTGCTATGGACTGCCGGTGAGGTGGACAGCAAGCTGCACAACATCATGCAGTCGATCCATCACGCTTGCGTGCACTACGGCGAAGAGGCCGATGGCACCATCAACTACGTCAAGGGCGCCAACATCGCCGGCTTCGTCAAGGTCGCCGATGCCATGCTGGCCCAGGGTGTGGTTTAAAAGCCATCACCGACCCTTTCGCGGGTACACCTGCTCCGACAAGGATTCAGCTTGTAGGAGCGGGTCGCCCGAGGAAAGGGCGTACGCTGTTTCAGGGCTCGCCTTCGATGCTGACGACCTCGATCGACTGATCCCCCGCCGGTCGTCGCCACAGCACTTCATCCCCGGGCCCCGCACCCAGCAGCGCCCGGCCCAACGGTGAGCCCCAGTTGACCAGGCCACGCGTAGCGTCGGCCTGGTCTTCCCCCACCAGTTGCACGGTGTGTTGCTGGTCATTTTCGTCGACGAAGGTCACCCGGCTGCCAATCTGCACTTTTTCGGTGGAATGGGCAGCGGGCACGACTTGGGCGCTTTGCACCCGCGCAGAGAAATACCGTAAATCCCGTTCGCTGTCGGCCAGGCGCTGCTTGTCGGCGCGCTCGCCCTGGGCCATGAGCTCGTTGCGCAGTGCGTTGAGCTCGGCCACGCGCTGCTGCAGCTGGGCGAGCCCGCTGGCGGTGACGTAGTTGGGCTGGTCGCTGACCCGTCGCTCCACCGGTTGGCTGGCCTGGTCAGCGGCCTGATCCTCGTTGACAAATGCTCGACTCATGAAAGCCTCCTTGTGCAGGAGACCATGGTGGCAGCGTGCGGGTTTCAACGGTTGTCCGTTTGCGACTCATTGGCGGCGATAGGCGCGCGCGGCGTCGCGGTCTTTTTCCTGCTGCCATTGCCGGTCGCGCTCATCCCAATAGCGTTCGCGATACTGGCGTAGATCTTCGTTGGACTGCATTGCATTGCACTGGCGAAAACCGTCGTCCCAACCGGTTTCGTACTGGCGCTCGTGCAGATACCGCGCCACGTTCTTGCGAAAGCCCCCGACCATCAGCCCGGCTGCCTGGCGACCGCTGCTGCAGCCGTCCTCGAAACCATCGGCATAGGCGGGCGGATAGCCCTGGTCGATCATGTGCTGGTGGGCTGACTGGCAGCCGGTGAGCGACAACGTTATCCACAACCCGACCCCACACCAACGCATGACCACATACCCTCTGACCGATACGGGAAAGTCTAGGCGGCGATTTGTCGGTGGGGCGTCAAAACCGTGTCAATGAGTCGCACAGTGTTCCTGTTTGCTGATTTGTTAGCGGGTAAACCCGCTAACACGGACAGGGGCGACTCAGTAGTGGTACCACTTCAACTCCAGCATCACCTCGTTCTGCGCCGTCGCCAGGTGGCTGAACTCGCGGCTGGCGCTTAACCGCAACCCAAGGTTCTGGCTGATTTCCCACTGCTGGTTGAGGCTCAGGGTGCGGCGTACCTCGCCATTGGTGAAGTAGTCGCCTTTGGCCTCCAGGGTCAGGTTGCCCAGGCCGTTGCGCCACAACAGCCCGCCGTTGAAACCTGCCGCCGGGGCGATGAACTGGGCAAAGTCGTTGTGGTGCTCGATACGCGCGGTGCCCAGGGCGAAGCCCAAGAGGCCGTCGGCCAGCTGCCAGGTGGCACCGGCGCCACCGTTGACATGACTGACCAGGACCTCGTCGTCATGCTTGCCCGGCACCCGCTCGAGCCCTCCCGCTACCTGCCAGGACCAGGGCTGGAGCAGTTCGTTGCGTGGTGTCAGGGAACGGATGGTCGCAAGGTCCAGGCGTTGCACTTGCCAGTCGTTGTTTTCGTACTGGCGCAGCTTGAGCTGCAGGATCTCGATCTGCGCGCCCAGCGGGAAACCGTAGGCATTGTCGTTGAGGTCATGGTAGGCCATGCGCAGGCCGTATTCGGCGTAGGCGCGGTCGTCGCGGGTGCCGACGCCCAGTTGCCAGGTGCGTGACTGATGACCGTCCTCCGGCAGGCCCGGCCGCTCGATTGCCAGTGGCGGTGGCGGGTTGCGGTTGATCGCCTGCAACAGTTCGAAGCTGCGCCGGGCCTGGGCCGGGTCACGGACCTGGCCATTGGCGCGGTAACGCTCCAGTCGGTAGGCGGCGTCCTGCACGAGGGCCTGGCGTTCGCGGGGCAGGGCGGTGAAGGCGGGGGCCTTTAGTTCTGCGGTATCGGCACTGACGGCCAGCACCTGCTGCTTTTCGTCGTGATCCAGTGATTCGGCGCGGGCCAGCAGTTCACGCTCGCGGGAGGGGCGGTAATGGACGCTGGCGACCAGGCCGGACTGCTTGACCGCCTTGACCGTGTCGGTGGGGATGGCGGTCAGCGGGAACTGCGAGGTGAGGTCCAGGCTGGGGCGGGCCACCTGCAACAACTCCAGCAGGCGGTAGGAGCAGTTCTCATCGAAGAAGAAGTAATCGAACTGGATCTGCTTGAGTTCCCACACATGCTCGACCATACGCCCGGTCTCTTCGGGGGTCAGGTCCAACTGGTATTCCCACAGGTCGCGGTTTTCCAGGCTGCGGTACTCGGAGAGTTTTTCCTGATAGGGCATCAGGGCGAACAGGCCAGGATAACCGCCCATCAGCCCCTTCCAGGCATAGAGAATGCTGTTGTCGCTGCCTTCGATATAAGCACCGAAGTTGATCGCGTAGCTCAGCAGCGTGGTGTCGTCGCTGCGGGTATTGGACTGGTCGATGCGCAGCAAGGTATGGCCGAACATCGACGAAGGGCTGTTCAGGTAGGCCGCCGGAAACACCAGCACGGCGCTGTGCGGGTCGATGGATTTGTACCAGGTGGCGAATTCCTGGCAGTTCGGTTGAGGCAAGTCCGTGAGCTGCAGTTGCTCACGCAGCCAGCGGGTGCGCGCAGGGAAGACGCATTGGGCATGTTTGTCACCCAGGCTGGCCGGGGCATACAGCGCTTGGACCGTGGCCTCGAGCTCCTGATCGGGATGATGGGCGCCATCGGGGGCCAGGAAGAACGCGTCATCGTCCACATAGCTGCGCCAGCCACCGAGCTTGGCCGTCTCGTAGTGGCCCAGGGCAATCCAGTAAGGGGTCGAGGCCAGTTGTTGGACTCGCGCCTGATCGAGCTGTGGCGCGGCATGAAGTGGAGCACTGGCGACCAGCGCCAGGGAAGCGAGGCGTTTGAGCATATCGGGCAACTACGTCTGGATGATGCCGAAGGTGAAAGTGACCGAACCCGCCCCGAAACCGGGGCGGGAAAGGGCAGGCCTCAAGCCTCGGTGGCGTATTTGGCCAGGCGTGGATCGCTCTTGAGAACAGCGAGCGTGTTGCTGTGCACGGTCTCGGCAGTGACGTCGGCGCTGCTGAAGATTTCACTGAAGTGCTGGTGGGTGACAGCGGCGAAGTGCGCGCGGTCTTCAGGTGCCACACCAAGAACCACGGCATAGGTGGTCAGGGCTTCGCCCTGGCCCTGGGCCATGTCCTCGGAGAGCTCGTTCATCATGCCGTTCATGGCGAACCAGGACTTGCCGCCATAGGTGAGCGCTGCCTTGGTCGAGCAGCCGTTGGTACCAGAGGTCATGCCGAAGGTCGCGTTGCCGGAAGTGCCGTTGGTGGTGGAAGCCAGGAAGTGGGCCGGTGTACCGCGCTGGCCCTCGAACAGCAAGTTGCCCCAGCCGCAGTTCGGGCCGCCCGGCGCTTCCGCCATGGCATTGATCGAAACAGCGGCGAACAGAGTACCCAGAAGAATCCGTTTCATAGCTTTGTTCTCTTTTTCGGTTTCAGTAGACGTACCAATGGTCAGGGTTCTGGCAACGCGGTTGCCAGGTCGGGAAAGCAAATACGCCCACCCGCGCAGGTTGGAGTTTAGGCACGATCCAAAGGTTGCGTTATTTATTGCGAAAAATTGCTTGCGCATTCGCATTGGCTGGGCTGCGACATAAAGTCCCGCCAAGCCTTGCAAGCAGCGCGCGGGCAGCGCCAGAATGCCTTTCATCCGCCCCGCCGAAGTAAGGAAACCCCATGCCCGATTCTGTCGCCTCGCGCCTGCGTCTCGCGCCCGAAGCCCTGACCCGGCGTTTCTCCGCTGAGCAGTTTGCCTTTTCCACCACCGACGATCTGGAGCCGTTTCGAGGGGTCCTGGGCCAAGAGCGTGCCGTAGAGGCCCTGCAGTTCGGCGTGGCCATGCCGCGCCCAGGCTACAACGTGTATGTCATGGGCGAGCCGGGCACCGGCCGCTTCTCGTTCGTCAAGCGTTACCTCAAGGCTGAGGGCAAACGCCAGCAGACGCCGTCTGACTGGGTCTACGTCAACAACTTCGACGACACCCGCGAGCCACGGGCACTGGAGCTGCCGGCTGGCAGCGCCAACGAATTCATCACCGACATGAACGGCCTGATCGACAACCTGCTGGCCACGTTCCCGGCAGTGTTCGAGCATCCGTCCTACCAACAGAAGAAAGGCGCGATCGACCGGGCCTTTAACCAGCGCTATGACCGCGCCCTGGACGTGATCGAGCGGGCGTCTTTGGAAAAGGACGTGGCCCTGTACCGCGACGCCAGCAACGTCGCCTTCACGCCCATGGCCGATGGCAAGGCCCTGGACGAGGCCGAGTTCGCTCAACTGCCCGAGGAGGTGCGCGAGCAGTTCCACGAGGACATCGCCGCACTTGAGGAGCGCCTCAATGAGGAGCTGGCCAGCCTGCCTCAGTGGAAGCGCGAATCGAACAACCAGCTGCGTCAGCTCAACGAAGAAACCATCACCCTGGCCCTTCAGCCGCTGCTGGCGCCGCTGTCTGAAAAATACGCAGAGAATGCGGCCGTCTGCGCTTACCTGCAGTCCATGCAATTGAACCTGCTGCGTACCGTGGTGGAGCAACTGGTCGACGACAGCAAGACCGACGCCGTGGCGCGCAAGATGCTCGAGGAGCAATACGCCCCGAGCCTGGTGGTCGGTCATCATGTCAGCGGCGGAGCACCGATGGTGTTCGAGCCGCACCCGACCTACGACAACCTGTTCGGCCGTATCGAGTACAGCACCGACCAGGGCGCGCTCTATACCTCCTATCGCCAGCTGCGCCCTGGTGCGCTGCACCGGGCCAATGGCGGCTTCCTGATCCTCGAAGCGGAGAAGATGCTCGGCGAGCCGTTCGTCTGGGACGCCCTCAAGCGCGCCCTGCAATCGCGCAAGCTGAAGATGGAGTCGCCGCTGGGCGAACTGGGACGGGTCGCCAGCGTGACCCTCGCGCCGCAGATGATCCCGCTCACCATCAAATTGGTCATCATCGGTTCTCGCCAGCTGTACTACGCGCTGCAGGACCACGACTCGGACTTCCAGGAGATGTTCCGGGTGCTGGTGGACTTCGACGAAGACATGCCGATGGTCGACGAGAACCTCGAGCAGTTCGCCCAGTTGCTGCGCACCCGCACCAATGAGGAAGGCATGGCCCCGCTGACCAGCGATGCCGTGGCAAGGCTGGCCACCTACAGCGCCCGTCTTGCGGAGAACCAGTCGCGCCTGTCGGCGCGTATCGGTGACCTGTTCCAGTTGGTCAGCGAGGCGGACTTCATCCGTCAGCTGGCCAGCGAGGACATGACCGACGCCGGGCACATCGAACGCGCCCTCAAGGCCAAGGCCACGCGCACCGGGCGGGTGTCGCAGCGAGTGCTCGACGACATGCTCGCCGGCATCATCCTGATCGACACCGAGGGCGCGGCCATCGGCAAGTGCAACGGCCTGACCGTGCTCGAGGTCGGGGATTCGGCGTTCGGCATGCCGGCGCGGATCTCCGCCACCGTCTACCCGGGCGGCAGCGGCATTGTCGACATCGAGCGCGAAGTCAACCTGGGCCAGCCGATTCACTCCAAGGGCGTGATGATCCTCACCGGTTACCTGGGTAGCCGCTATGCCCAGGAGTTCCCGCTGGCGATTTCGGCGAGCATCGCGCTGGAGCAGTCCTATGGATATGTCGACGGGGACAGCGCATCGCTCGGCGAAGTCTGCACCTTGATCTCGGCCTTGTCCCGCACTCCGCTCAAGCAGTGCTTCGCCATCACCGGCTCGATCAACCAGTTCGGTGAAGTGCAGGCGGTGGGAGGTGTCAACGAGAAGATCGAAGGCTTCTTCCGGCTCTGTGAAGCACGCGGCCTGACGGGCGAGCAAGGCGTGATCATCCCGCGTGCCAACGTCGCCACGCTGATGCTTGATGAGCGGGTGGTCCAGGCGGTCGAGGCCGGACGGTTCCACGTCTATGCCGTCAGCCAGGCCGACGAGGCCCTGAGCCTGCTGGTGGGCGAGGAGGCTGGAGCACCTGACGAGAAGGGCCAGTTCCCTGAAGGCAGCGTCAATGCGCGGGTGGTCGAGCGCTTGCGGGTGATTGCCGAGATGATCAGCGAGGAAGACATCAAGGAAGCCGAGAAAGAGCGCATGGAGGAGGTCGTGGCCCAAGCGAATCCTGCTTGAGTCAATAAACCGGCGCTGGAGGCAAATGGCTACCGTTCAGCGCCGGTTTTCCATCTTTTTGTGTGGGTCTTCTATGCTGGAACTTAGGACGGCATCAGCGTTCAGGATGGAAACAGCCCGAAGTCTTCGGGCTGAACAAGGCTTCACAGAGGGGACGCCGCCATGCGCAACCTCAGCCTCACCCGCCAGTGCCTGGGCCTGGTGACGCGTATCGAATGCAGTATCCGTCCGCTGGCCGGCGACACCGGGATGTGGACCTTGCTCTTCGCTGCCGGGATGGAGGGAGAGCAACCTTCGGCCATCAAGGCTCAAGGACCATTCCATGGTCCACTGGTCGCCGAGTCGGTGCTCAATGCCATCGTCGACAGCCTGACCTTGCATGGTTATCAGGTCGCTGACGACCCGCAGATTTGGTGCCTGCACCTGCAAGCGCAGTTGCGGCGGATCAATGGCGAGCGCTGTCGCAACCTGGGGGATTACCAGTTCCATCCCGAGACCTGATTGCTCGGCAGTCGTTGCGTTCGGCCGCCTGGAGCATGGGGCGTCGCCTCCACCGGTGGAGGCGGTTAACCCGCGACGCTCTGGGCTCCAGGCTTTTGCTGTCCCGGAGGGGTAGCTATACTCGCGCTCGCTTTTTCGCCATCTGACGAGTCTCTATCTCCCCATGGAACGTATCCTTGAAAATGCGATGTATGCCTCGCGCTGGCTGCTCGCTCCGATCTATTTCGGCCTGTCCCTGGGCCTGCTGGCCCTGGCGCTGAAATTCTTCCAGGAAGTCATCCACGTCCTGCCCAATGTCTTCGCGCTGAGCGAAGCCGACCTGATTCTGGTGATCCTGTCGCTGATCGACATGTCGCTGGTCGGCGGCCTGCTGGTGATGGTGATGATCTCTGGCTACGAAAACTTCGTCTCGCAGTTGGACATCGACGACAACAAAGAGAAGCTCAACTGGCTGGGCAAGATGGATTCTTCTTCGCTGAAGATGAAAGTCGCGGCCTCCATCGTGGCGATCTCCTCGATCCATCTGCTGCGGGTATTCATGGATGCCCAGAACATCTCCACCGACTACCTGATGTGGTATGTGATCATCCACATGACCTTCGTGGTCTCGGCGTTCGTCATGGGTTACCTGGACAAGCTCACCAAGCACTGATCGACGCTGTTGCCGAGCATCTAGCCGCCGCCCGTCCGTTGCCAAACGGACGGGCGGTTGCGCTCATGGCTTGTGATTTTTCAACGAGTGTACAAAAAATGAGCAGTCATGCGTGGTTCCCACTTGTGAGGTGCTCTCATGAACCTGCATCAGCTCAATGTCGAAGCCAGGGCTGGCCATGTCGAGGAACTCAATCTGATCGCCATCGAAGGCGGTGATTATCTGCTCGAGGCCCGGATCCAGGGCCATGCCCACCCACTGGCAGATGGTCGTGGCGAACGGTTGCGGGTGCATTCGGTGGAGGATGCGCGGCAACTGCTCAACGCTCTGCCGATGTTGTCGATGAACCTGGTGCACTGGTCGGTCCAGGACGAAATGTGCGGAATGGGCTCGCATCCGGAAGAGGACTTGAAGGTGCCGATCTCCCAGCGTTCGGCTTGGTAGCCCTGATAGCTGAATCACTGCGCCGCTGTGTGCTAGGCTTCTCGCCCTTTTTCATGCAGGGCGGATTTCCTTCGCCCTCAAGCGGAGAGTGAAATGTCCGAACTGAACCTGAGCACCGACGAAACGCGCGTCAGCTATGGCATTGGCCGTCAGCTGGGCGGTCAACTGCGTGACAACCCGCCACCAGGCGTCAGCCTGGACGCCATCCTGGCCGGCCTGACCGACGCGTTCAACGGTGCCGAGAGCCGTGTCAGCGAAGCCGACCTGTCGGCCAGCTTCAAGGTCATCCGTGAGGTGATGCAAGCCGAAGCGGCTGCCAAGGCCGAAGCTGCTGCTGCCGCTGGCAAGCAGTTCCTGGTCGATAACGCCAAGCGTGACGGCATCGTCACCCTGGCGTCGGGCCTGCAGTACGAAGTCCTGACCGCAGGCGAAGGCGCCAAGCCGACTCGCGAAGACAACGTGCGTACCCACTATCACGGCACCCTGATCGACGGCACTGTGTTCGACAGCTCCTACGATCGTGGCCAGCCGGCCGAATTCCCGGTCGGTGGTGTCATCGCGGGCTGGACCGAGGCGCTGCAACTGATGAATGCCGGCAGCAAATGGCGTCTGTACGTGCCGAGCGAGCTGGCCTATGGCGCCCAGGGCGTCGGCAGCATCCCGCCGCACAGCGTACTGGTGTTCGACGTCGAGCTGCTCGACGTTCTGTAATGCCGTCGGGCCGCATTGCGGCCCAGTCGCGGGCAAGCCCGCTCCCGCAGGTGCCGTGCATTCAGCGCGTGCGGGAGTTGGCCAAGCCTGTGGCATCAGTTCCACTCTGTTCCCCCGGGGCGCAATGCCCGTGCATAACAATACAGAAACAGATTTCGCACCAACTCCTTGAGCACTCCCGGCTCGCTTGAATTCAGGCCATTGAGGTCCAGGTCACCCTGGTCGCGCAGCTCATCGAGCGCGTCTTGCTCGAGCACGGCACAGACTTCGCCTGTTTCGCGATGCAGAATGCGCAGGTAGGGGTGAGGCCGGTCGAGCCAGGCATCGATCAGATAGGTCATGGCTGTTCTCCTTGGAACGGGTTCCAATGAGAATAATTCTTATTATTAGAATAGCAAGGCCCTATTGGAAGTTTTCTTCCGAGCGGGGTAGGGACTTGTCGCAGACCTGAGGGGCCGCCCGGGTGGCGGCCCCGGTGCGGGGTCAGACCTTGCGTACGAACTCGGACTTCAGCTTCATGGCGCCGATGCCGTCGATCTTGCAGTCGATATCGTGGTCGCCATCGCACAGGCGGATATTCTTGACCTTGGTGCCGACCTTCACCACCAGGGAAGATCCTTTGACCTTGAGGTCCTTGATGACCGTGACGGTGTCGCCGTCCTGCAGGACATTGCCGACCGAATCCTTTTTCACCACGTCGTCGCTGGCGGCTTCGGCTTCGCCATTGGCCGACCATTCGTGGGCGCATTCGGGGCAGATCAGCTGAGTGCCATCCTCATAGGTGTATTCGGAGTTGCATTTGGGGCAAGGTGGCAAAGTGCTCACAGGGGTTCCTCAAGACAAGCGGGATTAAGGCCCACATTGTATAAGGTTTTGATCGGGTAGTGTGTTTTGCCTGTGCAAACGCATTCGCGGGTAACCCCGCTCCCACAGACGCGGCACAATCTGTGGGGCGGAGTTACCCGCGAATGAGGGCGATGCGATCTTAGTGGGTACGGGCTACGGCAAACTCGCTCAGTTCGATCAGTGCGTCACGGTATTCGCTGGCTGGCAGCACTTCCAGGCATTCGATGGCGCGCTTGACGTAGTCACGGGCGAGCTGGGCGGTATAGTCCAAGGCGCCGGAGGCTTCCACGGCGATGCGGATCTGCTCCAAGTCCTCGATACCGCCTTTCTGAATCGCCTGGCGTACCAGGGCGGCCTGTTCGGCGGTGCCTTCGCGCATGGTGTAGATCAGCGGCAGGGTTGGCTTGCCCTCGGCCAGGTCGTCGCCGACGTTCTTGCCCAGGGTCTGCGAGTCGCCTTTGTAGTCCAGCAGGTCGTCGACCAGCTGGAAGGCCACGCCCAGATGGTCACCGAAGGTGCGCAGGGCTTCGCGCTGCTCGTCGCTGGCGCCGGCCAGTGCAGCGGCGCTGTGGGTGGAGGCCTCGAACAGCATCGCGGTCTTGCCGCGGATGACATCCATGTAGACCTCTTCGGTGGTGCTGGCATCGCGAACTCGCGACAGTTGCAGCACCTCGCCCTCGGCGATCACCCGGGTGGCCTTGGAGAGGATCTGCATGACCGGCATCGAGCCCAGCTCGACCATCATCTCGAACGAGCGCGAATAGAGGAAGTCGCCGACCAGCACGCTCGGGGCGTTGCCCCACAGGGCGTTGGCGGTGGAGCGGCCACGGCGCATACCGGACATGTCGACCACGTCATCGTGCAGCAAGGTGGCGGTGTGCAGGAACTCGATGGTCGCCGCGAGCAAGCGCAGGTCGTCGCCTTCACGACCCAGGGCCTTGCCGCACAGCAGCACCAGCAATGGGCGCAGGCGCTTGCCGCCAGCGGACGTGATATAGTCGCCGATCTTCGATACCAGCGGCACGCGCGAGGTCAGCTGCTTCTTGATGATCTCGTCGACGGCGCTGAAATCGTCAGCTACCGCGCGGTAGAAGGTTTGGGGTTGCATCGGCTGCTCCATTGAGGTTGCGCGGCATGCTAGGTCGCGGGTCCCGGTGTGTCAAGGCGCGGTGCCCGTGGCCCCTGGCCGCCACTTGCAAGCATTTATTGGGTTGCGTACAATCGCGCACCCTAACTTCCTGGGCAGCACCTGCCTTACGCAATTGCACCGGGCCGTTCCAGCCCAGTGCAGCCATGCCAGCCAATACTCATCATATAAAGCGCTGGGTGAGCAGGATTATCGGAGAAATACCCAATGTCTTACGCAGTAATCGTTACCGGCGGCAAGCAGTACAAAGTCGCTGAAGGTGAATTCCTCAAGATCGAGAAGCTGGAAGTCGCTACTGGCGAATCCGTGACCTTCGATCGCGTTCTGCTGGTCGCCAACGGCGAAGAAGTCACCATCGGCGCTCCAGTCGTCGCAGGTGCCAAGGTTGTGGCCGAAGTCGTTTCGCAAGGCCGTCACGACAAGGTTCGCATCATCAAGTTCCGTCGTCGTAAGCACCACATGAAGCGCATGGGCCACCGCCAGTGGTTCACCGAAATCAAAATCACCGGTATCCAGGCTTAATCGCCCCGATCCCCTGAATTTATTGGAGAATTGAACCATGGCACACAAAAAGGCTGGTGGTAGTACTCGTAACGGTCGCGACTCAGAATCGAAACGCCTTGGCGTGAAGATGTATGGTGGCCAGGTTATCAAGCCAGGCAACATCATCGTCCGCCAGCGCGGCACCGAATTCCACGCCGGCTACGGCGTTGGTATGGGCAAGGATCACACCCTGTTCGCCAAGATCGAAGGCGTGATCAAGTTCGAGAAGAAAGGCGAGTTCGGTCGTCGTTACGTAAGCGTCGTCGCGGCCTAATCGCGCTGTCGCTGGAGAAGCCCCGTCATGCGACGGGGCTTTTTCGTTTGTGGTGAGCCTCTTGCAAAGCTGTTTGTATGGGCTGCCGGCGTGGGTTTCTACGGTCGTACGGGGCCGCCGCGCTCATTTTTGCAAGAGCCTCATGTAATTGAGTCATTCAGCTCGTCGGAAGACGAGAGGCGGTTTTTATGAAGTTTGTTGACGAAGTATCGATCCGGGTCAAGGCCGGTGACGGCGGCAATGGTTGCATGAGCTTCCGCCGCGAGAAGTTCATCGAGAACGGTGGCCCCAACGGTGGTGATGGTGGCGACGGCGGCTCGGTGTACATGGTTGCCGATGAGAACCTCAACACTCTGGTCGACTACCGCTACACCCGCCACCACGAAGCCCAGCGTGGTCAGAACGGTGGCAGCACCGACTGCACCGGCAAGAAAGGTGAAGACCTGTTCCTGCGTGTGCCGGTCGGCACCACCGTGATCGACGCCTCGACCCAGGAGGTGATCGGTGATCTGGTCACGCCGGGGCAGAAGCTGATGGTCGCCCAGGGCGGCTGGCACGGCCTTGGCAACACCCGTTTCAAGTCCAGCACCAACCGCGCGCCGCGTCAGACCACGCCAGGCAAACCGGGTGAGCAGCGCGACCTGAAGATGGAGCTGAAGGTCCTGGCCGACGTCGGTCTGCTGGGCTTGCCGAATGCGGGCAAGAGCACCTTCATCCGTGCGGTTTCCGCAGCCAAGCCGAAGGTTGCCGACTACCCGTTCACCACCCTGGTGCCGAACCTGGGTGTGGTCAGCGTCGACCGCTGGAAGAGTTTCGTCATCGCCGACATCCCGGGCCTGATCGAAGGTGCTTCCGATGGCGCCGGCCTGGGTATCCGCTTCCTCAAGCACCTGGCGCGCACCCGTGTGCTGTTGCACCTGGTCGACCTGGCGCCACTGGACGGCAGCAGCCCGGCCGATGCCGCTGAAATCATCCTCAACGAGCTGGCGCAGTTCAGCCCGGCTTTGGTCGATCGTGAGCGTTGGCTGGTGCTGAACAAGGCCGACATGATCATGGACGATGAGCGCGAAGAGCGCGTCAAGGAAGTCGTCGAGCGCTTGAACTGGGATGGTCCGGTCTATGTGATTTCGGCCATTGCCAAGCAGGGCACCGAGCAGCTCAGCCACGACCTGATGCGTTACCTGGAAGACCGCGCCGACCGCCTGGCCAACGACCCGGCCTACGCCGAAGAGCTGGCCGAGCTCGATCAGCGTATCGAAGATGAAGCCCGTGCCCAGCTGCAGGCGCTGGATGACGCGCGTACTCTGCGCCGCACCGGCGTCAAGAGCGTGCACGACATCGGCGACGACGATGACTGGGATGATTTCGAGGACGACGAAGACGGTCCGGAAATCATTTACGTGCGCGACTGATCGGTTGCAGTACACTAAACGCCGCTCAAACGAGCGGCGTTTTTGTATCTACGGTATCTACAGATTCGACATAGGTTGGAAGAGAAGATGCGAAGCAAGGTGACAGGCGCCAAGCGCTGGGTCGTGAAGATCGGCAGCGCCCTGCTGACGGCGGATGGCAAAGGCCTCGACCGCGGCGCCATGGCTGTCTGGGTCGAGCAGATGGTCGCACTGCGGGAAGCAGGTGTGGAATTGGTGCTGGTCTCCTCCGGGGCCGTGGCAGCGGGCATGAGCCAGCTGGGCTGGACCTCGCGACCGAGCGCGATGAACGAGCTGCAAGCCGCCGCTTCCATTGGCCAGATGCGCCTGGTGCAGGCATGGGAGTCGAGCTTCGGCGAGCACGGCAAGCACACCGCGCAGATTCTTCTGACCCATGATGACCTTTCCGACCGCAAGCGTTACCTCAATGCGCGCAGCACCCTGCGTACTCTCGTCGACCTGGGTGTGGTCCCGGTGATCAACGAGAACGACACCGTGGTCACCGACGAGATCCGTTTCGGTGACAACGACACCCTGGCCGCCTTGGTGGCCAACCTGGTGGAAGCCGACCTGCTGGTGATCCTCACCGACCGCGACGGCATGTTCGACGCCGACCCACGCAACAATCCGCAGGCGCAGCTGATCTATGAGGCTCGCGCCGATGATCCGTCGCTCGATGCCGTTGCCGGCGGTACCGGTGGTGCCCTTGGCCGTGGCGGCATGCAGACCAAACTGCGTGCCGCACGCCTGGCTGCCCGTTCTGGTGCCCATACCATCATCATCGGTGGCCGCATCGAGCGTGTCCTGGACCGCCTGAAGGCCGGCGAGCGCCTGGGGACTCTGCTGTCGCCCGAGCGCGGCATGCTCGCCGCGCGCAAGCAGTGGCTGGCCGGCCATCTACAGACCCGCGGGACCCTGGTGCTGGACGACGGCGCCGTGAAGGCCTTGCGCGAATCGAACAAGAGCCTGCTGCCGGTTGGCGTGAAGACCGTGCAGGGCAGCTTCCGTCGTGGCGAAATGGTGGTCTGCGTAGGGCCTGATGGCCGTGAAGTGGCCCGTGGCCTGGCCAATTACAGCGCCCTGGAGGCGCAGAAGATCATCGGCCAGCCTTCCGATGCCATCGAGAGCCTGCTGGGCTACAGCGCCGAACCGGAGCTGGTGCACCGCGACAACCTGGTGCTGGTTTGAGGAGGCGGGGCATGCTGAAAAAGATGATTGCCCTGGCAGCTTTGGCGCTGCCGGTGCTGGCCCCAGCCGATGAAATCGGCCAGGTATCCACTGTGTTCAAGTTCCTCGGGCCGAACGACCGTATTGTGGTCGAGGCGTTCGACGATCCGAAGGTCGAGGGTGTCACTTGCTACCTGTCGCGGGCCAAGACGGGCGGTGTGAAAGGTGGGCTGGGTCTGGCCGAAGACCGCGCAGAGGCGTCGATCGCCTGCCGTCAGGTCGGTCCGATCAACTTCAAGGGTGAGCTCAAGGACGGCGAGGAAGTATTCAAGGAGCGCACCTCGCTGGTGTTCAAGACCATGCAGGTGGTGCGCTTTCTGGACAAGAAGCGCAACACGCTGGTGTACCTGGTGTACAGCGACCGGATGATCGAAGGCAGCCCGCAGAATGCGGTAACGGCAATTCCCATCCTGCCGTGGGCGCAGTGATACCTGGTTGACCGTCGGGAGGGGGCTTTGGCCCCATCCTACGCTGCAAGGGAGTCACGCCAGGCTCAAAGCATCCAGGCGCTGGCGCTAGCCTGCGAAGGGCCGCATAAGCGGCCCCAGCTCACCGACTCAGGCCAGTTCCTCGGCCACATCCTCACGCACGATCGCCTTCACTTCATCGATACGGCTGATGAACTTCCAGTCCGCTTCGTCGATGTAGATGCCGTTCGGTCCACTACCCCCTTCAAGGTCAATCGCGACCCGCGCCGACACCTGCGGCTTCACGCTCGCCAGAATCGGCACGAAGCCTAGCTGCTGGCTGGTTTCCAGCAGCGCTGCCTGGTTGCGTTCGTCGATATCCGCCGCCTCGTCGAGGTAGTAGGGCAGGCGGATGCGTCCGGCCAGATCGCGATCCATCAAGTGCAGCAACAGGTACATGTTGGTCAGCGCCTTGATGGTCATGGTGGTGCCGTTGGACGCGGCGCCATCGATGTCGGCGTGGATCACTGGCTGGCTGTTGATCTTGGTGATCTCGAAGGCCAGCTCGAACAGGTCCTTCAGGCCCAGCTGGTTGTGGTTGGCCGCCACCAGCCGCGCCAGGTACTCCTTGGCCTCTTCGTTCTTGTGATCCTGCTCGGCGCTCTGGGTCAGGTCGAACACCGACAGGGTCTCGCCTTCTTCGTACTGGCCGGCGCTGTGGATGATCTGGTCGATGTGCTTGAGCGCTTCCTTGTTCGGTGCCAGGACCACGCGGAAGCTCTCCAGGTTGGACACCTGGCGCCGGTTGATCTCGCGGTTGAACAGCGCCAGTTGGTGCTCGAGGCTGTCGTAGTCACTGCGAATGTTGCGCAGGGTTCGGGCGATGTCGGTGACCGCCGCGCGACGGGCCTTGGCCAGGGTCAGGGCCTCTTCGGTGCGGTGCGAGTAGGCATTGATCAGCAGCTGCAGGCGGCGTTCCATGTCGTCTTCGCTGTCGAACTTGGCCACGCCCTTGAGGCGCACCTGGGCATATAGCGCCTCGATTTGGTTGTCCACCCGCTGCAGCGCCTGCCAGCTGTCCTGGTAGTCGTTGAGCAGTGGCAGCAGGTTGTCCATGGAGTCGTCGACCGCTTCCATGAACGGCGTGCCGAACGGCAGGTCGGCCGGTAGCAGCTGGCGGCGGCGCAGGGCGTCGTCGAGGGTGCGTTGTTTGGCTTCGAGGTCGGCGATCTGCCGGCCGACCAGTTGCAGCTTGGCCGACAATTGCTGGACGCGTTCGGTAAAGGCGTCGCTGGAGCGCTTGAGCTCGTCCTGGGCGGCTTCCAGTTGCGCCAGTTGCTCCATCTTCTCGGGCTCTTCGGCGCTCAGGGTTTCGCTGCGGCGGAAGTCTTCCAGGGCCTTCTGGGCGTCGAGCACCTGTTGGTACAGGGCCTCGGTCTGGGCCTTGCTCGCGTTGCGGTCGGCGGCGACTGCCTGCTGGGTCTTGAGCTGCTTGAGTTCTTTTTCCAGGCGCTCCTTCTGGTCGCGCAAGGCGGCGCGGTCGGCCAGGGCCTGCAGGGCCGGCGGGTCGATGTGCGAAAGGTCGATGGACAGGCCAGGCGCCTCGAAGCGCTCGCCCTTGAAGCTGTCGAGCACTGCTTCGAGGGTCTTGACCCAGACATCGCTGTCGTCCAGCTCGATGCCGCGATCGCCCAGCGGCAGGCTGAACAGCGCACCGTTGAACAGGCGCATCAGGCGGTCGACATCCTGCTGGGAAAACTCCTCGCGTAGGCGGGCGTAGCTGTTGTTGTCGGCGTGATCGAGCTGCTGCTTGACCTGTTTTAGGCGTTTTTCCAGATCGCGCACGCGCTCGTCGAGGTCCTCGGCGGAGAACTGACGCGACTGGGCCAGGGCGCCGGCCAGTTCGTCGTGGGCGTCCTTGGCGGCCAGCAGTTGCTGCTCCAGGACCTTGGCATCTTCGACCAAGGCGAAGCGGTGCTTGAGTACCGATAGCTCGCCAAGCCAGCGCTGGATGCCGGTGATCTCGCGCTCCAGTCGCATCAGCTCCTGGGTACCGCCGCGTTGGTCGTTCTGCAGGCGGTCCTGTTCGCTGCGGTAGTGCTCGGCCTGGATGACCAGTTCTTCCTTGCGCGCCATGGCGTATTCCTGCCAGGTGCCCAGCAGGTTGTCGAGCAGGGGCGAGAGGCGGTGCAGCTTGCCGCGCAGGATGTCGCGCTGGGCCACGCCGCCGGCCAGGGCCTCGACCAGCGGGCCTGCGGCGACCAGGGCATTGTAGTCCTGCTCCATGCGGCGCACGTCGCGGAAGGCTTCCTCGCAGGCGGCGATGTAGTCGACGCTGCCCGAGCGCAGGCTGTGCTCGAAGGCATCGAGGAACAGCTGCTTGAGCTTGGCTGCGGTGATCTCGCGCATGTGCAGTAGGTTGATGAACAGCGAGCGGAAGGTCTTCAGGCTCTGTTCGCTGGTCGAGCGCAGCGGGATCAGGGTCAGGTCCAGCGGCACCGACGTATGACCGCCGACCAGCAGTCGGCGCAGTTCGTCGGGCTTGAGTTCGTAGGCCTTCAGGCCGTGCTGCTCGAGGTTGGTGAACAGCTCCTTCTGGCGCAGGCAGGTGTCGTTCTTCTGGTAGTGCGCCAGGTCCAGCTGCCCCTGATAGGCGAAGAACTGGTGGCCGAAGCCGCCCCCTGGGCCGCGGCCGACCACACCGATCACGTGGGGGCCGTGGGGCAGGTTCAGCTCGCAGAGGATATAGCTGGTGTCGCTGGCGAAGTAGAACCGGCGCGACTGCTCCAGGCTGTACTTGCCGAAGCTCATGTCGGACATGCGCGCCAGGATCGGGAACTGCAGGGCGTTGATCGAGGCGGATTTACCGAGGTTGTTGGCACCATAGACCGACAGCGGCTGCTCCAGAGGGAACAGCCCCAGGCTGTAGCCGGCGGTGTTGAGCAGTGCGAAGCGGCGAATACCGTAGCGTTCCTGGCTCATGCGTCAATCTCCTGTTGCTCTTCGCGGATGGCTCGGGCGAGGGCTTCTTCCTCGCTCTCCTCGCTGTCGAACGGCGACAGGTCGAGCGGATCGTCGGTGCGGTTGAGTTCTTCCGGGCTTTCTTCTTCGACCAGTACCGGCGTTGGCAACGGCAGGTCGCTGTGCAGACTGGCAGCCAGATCCCGGTCCTGCTGGACCGACAGGCACACATCCAGGAAGCGGTGCATCGGCGGCAGGAAGCGGTAGATGCCGCCTTCCTCGTGGGCAAAACCCAGCTGGGTCATACGGCGCAGGATCTTTTCTTCCAGCTCGTCGACGGTCTGTACTTCGGCCTGGATGAACAGGTCGCGGTACTTTTCCAGCAGCGAAGGCAGCTCATCGCGGCCAATGCTGCCGCCGTCGAGCACGGCCATCGGATCGCGGCCCTGGTCGGCCAGGTGCTCGACCAGGATGAAGGTGAACAGCGACAGGCGCTGGGCGGTCTTGTTGACCTGCGCGGCGGCCTGCTCGGGCACGAAGTAGTAGAACCCGCGGGTATCGCACACCAGTTCGAAGCCCAGGGCCTTGAACAGGGTGCGGTACTGGTCCTGGAAGTTCGACAACTGGGCATACAGCTCAGGGTCGCGGCGGCTGATGTGAAAACCTTTGAACAACTCGCGGAAGATGGGGGCGAGCTGGGACAGTTCGGAAAGATCAAGATGCATTGGCTGGGCTCGCGTTGGATTCGGGCGTGGTTTCGCGGCTGGAGGTCAGGGCGAAGGAGCGCAGGCTGACCAGGTGCTCGCGGGTGGTGTACTCGCGGCGGTCCAGGCGTTCGCGGCTAAAGCGCTTCTCCCGCGACAGGCGCGAGAACCAGTACAGCAATTCGTCGGTGGCACCTTCGGGCTCCTGCTCGAGCAGCCAGACCATCAGATCCGGCAGGGGCAAGGCGTCCTCGCAGCGCTCGAGCATTTCCTTGACCGTGCGCGGAGCGCGGGGCAGCGGGCCCTTCTGGCTCTTGTGCGCCTTAGGGAAGCGCGCCGGCTTGGGCTCGAAGCGGGCC
This sequence comes from Pseudomonas sp. HMSC08G10, assembly GCF_001808425.1. NCBI lineage: Bacteria > Pseudomonadati > Pseudomonadota > Gammaproteobacteria > Pseudomonadales > Pseudomonadaceae > Pseudomonas > Pseudomonas sp. HMSC08G10. Next base: position 79,649 of record NZ_KV793335.1, read on the forward strand.
AGGGCATACACATAGGCCTCGACCTGGCTGGCGCTGCCGAGGAACGTGCTCTGCGGGCGGGTGAACATCGGCATGGCCGCATGCGGCACCGCATCGATGCCTTTGCGGCGGATCACCGACAGGGCAAGGGCCGCGCCACGGGTGACCGCGTTGTGCCGGCGCGCCTCTTCGCGCAGCGGCAGCAGCAACTCGCGGGCATGGCGCAGGGTGAGCTGGGCACTGGTCTGCATCTCGAGGATGCGCGCATGGGTGCGCAGCAACATGTCGTCGTCGACCAGATGGCCCAGGCGCGCCTGCTCTCCCAGCAGGCGCAGCAGCACGGTCTCGACCTTGCGCACGCCTTGTTCGAAGGCGCCGTCGGCATTGACCAGTTGGATCATCGGCTCGACGTATTCGTCCCAGGTCGCCAGGACTTCGGCGTAACGTTGGCGCAGGGGGATCTGGCGGTTGCTGGTCTTGGCCCGTTCAGCCACGGCGACCAGCGCCTGCTCGTCGTTGTCGAGTTTCTTCAGGACATCGCGCACGCGCATGTCGAGCAGGCGCAGCTGGCGCGCCAGGTCGTCGCTGTCGCGGTTGTCGAAGGCGTCCTGGATGTGCCCGGCCAGGCGCTCCAGGTGGCGCAGGTAGGCCTCGATCTCCAGGCACAGGCCCAGGCGGTGCTCGCGGCGCAGGTAGGCGAGGAAGTCGTGGATCTGGGCGTTGAGCTCGAAGCGGTTCGGGCTTTTGGCCACCGGCACCAGGATATCCAGGCGTATCCATACGTCCAGCAGCTGGGTGATGTCCTGCGGCGTACTTTCCACCTGCTGCCGGGCAAGCTGCTGGCGCAGTTCGACCAGGCTCAGGGTGCCCTGGTCGAAACGCTCGCACAGCGGCTCGATCAGGGCCCAGTGTTCGGCTAGGGCGCGCAGGACGCGCTTGGGTTCGATCATTGGCGGGTCGACTCGTTGCCAAATAAAAGGGGCGATTGTACTGCATCCGGGGGGGAGGATTTCACCCCTTGGTCTGTAATCGGGATGGCCCGAAGCCTTGCAGGGAATTGCCTGGCCTCTTCGCGGGCAAGCCCGCTCTCGCCTGGTTCTGCGGTGCGCTCAGCAACGCCGCTGTATCCGTGGGCGCGGGTTTGCCTGCGGATGGGGAAGCAAACAACAAATTTCCGCCGACCAGTTGCGGCGCTTGCTGGGCAACGGCGTTAGAATGGCCGACTGTTTTCGTTCCCCGGATGCCTGTGCCTTGCTGACCGAGCCCCGCCGCCGCGCCTACCTATCCGCCATGCAAGTGGTGCATTGGCTGCCGCGCGCCGAACTGCCGTTCGCCGCACCGTCGCGTCCGGAGCTGTTGGCGCCTTTGGCGCCGGTCGAGGACTTCGAGAGGGACGTGCGGCCCACGGTGCCATCGTCCGAGCAGGCGCCAGCCGCGCCGCAGGCCCGCTCGGCGGAGCGACCGAAGATCGAGATCCCCCGACCCGGCAGCGCCCCCAAGCCTGCCAGCAAACCGGTCGAAGTCGAGGAGCAGGCGCCGGCACCCCGGCCAGTGCCTGTGCCGCCGCCGCGTTTCGCCCTGCAATTGCTGCGTGCCGGCAGTTGTCTGCTGTTGGTGGAGCTGGCCACCGGCCAGCCCTTCCAGAGCCGCGACCCGTCTTACTTGCTGCTCAAGGACATGCTGCGCGCCGCCGGCCTGCCCGATGCGCCGCAGATCATCGGCGAGCCGGTGCGCTGGCCGCTGCTGGTACGCGGCAACATGGACCAAGGCCCAGAGGCTGCGCGCGACTTCGTCCAAGGGTTCATTCAGGCTCGCCTGGAAGAGGCGCCCTGCACCTGCCTGTGGCTGGTCGGCCTGCCAGCCGTGCGCTTTGCCGGCCAAGCCGACGGCGAGGCCTACTACCAAGAACTGAAGGTCGAGGGCCTGGGCGATGCCTGGGCCTTGCCGGGCCTTGAACTGTTGATGGACGAGCCGCAACGCAAGGCGGACGTCTGGCAAGCGATGCGCCGGCTGATGGCGCGCTGGAAGAGCGTTGAATGAGTGACTCGATCAGTTTCCGCCGAATGACCGAGGCGGATCTGGATGCCGTGCTTAAGATCGAATATGCCGCGTTCAGTCATCCCTGGACCCGCGGGATCTTTCAGGATGCGCTCAAATCCTACGAAGTGTGGCTGATGTTCGACGGGCAGCAGCAGGTGGGGCATGGCGTGATCAACGTGATCATCGACGAAGCGCACTTGCTCAACATCACCGTCAAGCCCGAGAACCAGGGGCGCGGCCTGGGCCTGCGCTTGCTCGAGCACTTGATGGCGCGGGCCTATCAGCTCAATGGTCGCGAATGCTTCCTGGAGGTGCGCGCCAGCAACCAGTCGGCCTATCGTTTGTACGAGCGCTACGGATTCAACGAAATCGGCCGGCGCCGGGACTACTATCCGGTCGCCGGCGGCCGCGAAGACGCCTTGGTGATGGCCTGCACCCTGCTCGAAGAGTGACCTTGCAGGAGCAGGTCGTGTCACACAGCCATACCCTGATGAGGCAACGACCATGCATGACCTGCAGGAACTGATCGACAACAACGAGCGCTGGGCCGATGCGATCAAGCAGCGCGACCCGGATTTCTTCGCCAAGCTGGCCCGCCAGCAAACCCCCGAATTCCTCTGGATCGGCTGCTCCGATGCCCGCGTGCCGGCCAACGAGATTGTTGGCATGCTGCCGGGCGATCTGTTCGTGCATCGCAATGTCGCCAACGTGGTGCTGCACACCGACCTGAACTGCCTGTCGGTGATCCAGTACGCGGTCGAGGTGCTCAAGGTCAAGCACATCCTGGTCACCGGCCACTACGGCTGCGGTGGGGTACGGGCGGCCATGCAGGACCGTCAGCTGGGCCTGATCGATGGCTGGCTGCGCTCGATCCGCGACCTGTATTACGAAAAGCGCGGCGAGCTGGCCAAGCTGGAGAGCGAAGAGGCCAGGGTCGATCGGCTGTGCGAGCTCAATGTCATCCAGCAGGTCGCCAACGTGGCTCATACCAGCATCGTGCAGAACGCCTGGCATCGCGGACAGGAGCTGTCGATTCATGGCTGTATCTATGGCATCAAGGATGGTCGCTGGAAGAGCCTGGACACCACCATCAGCGGCTTTGCCCAGCTGCCGCCTCAATATCGCCTGCGGCCTCTTGAGTAGCCTTTACCTCAATAGCGCGGGGCCCATGCTTTACTCGGTGTAGGGACGAGCACAGGAGTGGCAGATGAAAGGCATGACGCTGCTGGCATTGGCGGCAAGTCTGGTGATGGGCGCCCACGCTCGCGCCGATGATCGAGACCTGTGGATGTTCGCCCAATGGGCGGGTGACCACGAGACGCGTGCCTTCCGCCAGATGCTGGTGGATGCACGCCTTTATGGTGTAGTGCCGATCCATCAACTGCTGCGCTCGGCCTCGGACTGGCGCCTGTGCCAGGCCTCGCCCTTCGCCGTGCCGCCGGCCGCCCAATGGCCCCAGGTGCGATCCACCTTGGCGCTGCTCAAGACCCTCGACGAACAAGGCATCCTGCGTCAGTTCGAAGTGGTCTCGGCCTATCGCGATCCGCGCCTGAATGCTTGTGCGGGCGGCGCGCCGGGTAGCGCTCACACGCGGGCTTTCGCGGTCGACGTGCTGCTGCCTGCGTGGTCAGATCCCAATCCGCTTTGCCGCTTCTGGCAACAGTACGGCCAGGCCTGGAACATGGGGCTGGGGCGCTACCCGACTGGGCGCATTCATCTGGATACCGCAGGATTTCGGACTTGGGGGGGCGACGGTCACTCGGGCTCGTCGTTCTGTATCAAACCCAAGTGAGCCAGGCAGCTGTGGCACTCCTGAACCACCCACGTCGCGAAGCGCTGGCGCTTGTCACCGGTCTCCAAGGGTCGGGGGCTGAGCAGGTGGTAGGCAGAGCCATCACGCAGGAAGCCAAACGGCGCCTGAAGCTGTCCGCTGTCGAGCTCGTCGCGAACCATCAAGGCTGATGCGATCGCCAGGCCCAGGCCCGCGCTGGCGGCCTGTATCGACAGATAGAAATGCTCGAAGTCGCTACGCTCGGTCTCTCGGGCCTGCCTACCGTCCAGGCGCAGCCAAGTGCTCCAGGCGTTGGGGCGGGTGGCGCTGTGCAGCAGGCGTTGGCCGTCGAGGCTGCGCCCCAGGTTGGGTTGGCAGACGGGGCCGATCCATTCGTCGCAGATCTTCAGGCTGTGCAGTTGTCGGTCCCAATGGAAGTCATCACGCCGCAGGGCCAGGTCGACACCCGCCCGTGCGAAATCCAGCGGGCCGCCGGCGGCCACCAGGTGCAGTTGCAGGTCAGGGTGGGCGGCGTGGAAGCGGGGCAGGCGTGGAATCAGCCAGCGCATGGCGATGGTCGGCTCGCACGACAACACCAAGACGCTATCGCGCTCCTGGGTTTGCAGGCGCTGCACCGTACCTTCCAGTTGTTCGAAGATCGATTGGGTGGTGCTGTGCAGTGTCCGGCCAGCAACGGTGAGGAAGATCGCCCGGTTGCGCCGTTCGAACAGTTCGATGCCAAGGCTCTCCTCCAGCAGCCGCACCTGGCGACTGACCGCACCGTGGGTCACATGCAGGCGCTCGGCGGCGCGCACGAAGCTTTCGGTTTCGGCGGCGATGTCGAAGTAACGAAAAGCGGTAAGTGGCGGCAGTTTCATGATCGTGTCGGCGCGACAGCCCTGTGGGAGTGGGTTTGCCCGCGAAGGGAGTCCCGTGTTTTCAAGAGCGACTTCGCTCTCGAATCTGTGAAATAAACTAGCGGATTTTTCGCACTATAAATCGATTTTTGCCTGTGGATAAGCCCTCGATAATTGGCGCCTCTGTGTATTTTCATCGCCTATCGAGGAGCTTTTTTGTGAATGAACTGATCGCTGTCGCCCTGTTCACTGTGCTGGCTGTCATCAGCCCGGGTGCTGACTTCGCCATGGTCACCCGCAGCAGTTATGCGCAAGGGCGCAAGGCAGGGCTCGCCGCTGCCATCGGCATCGCCCTGGGGGTGCAGGTGCATGTGCTGTATACGGTCCTGGGTATTGCCGTGATCATCAGCCAGAGCCCGGTGTTGTTCATGGCGATGAAGGTGGTGGGGGCGGGCTACCTGATCTACCTGGGCTACAAGTCACTGACCAACACATCGCGCATCCACCTCGATGGCCTTGCGCAGGGCGGCCAAGCGAGCGTGCTGCAGGCGTTGCGCACGGGCTTTCTGACCAATGCCCTGAACCCCAAGACCATGCTGTTCGTCGTCAGTGCCTATACCCAGGTCGTGCAGCCGGGCAGCCCGCTGGCCCTGGACTTTGCCTATGGTGCGTTCATGTCCTTTGCCCATTGGCTGTGGTTCAGCCTGGTGGCGGTGTTCTTTTCCAGTGCGGTGTTGCGCAAGGCAATGATCGAGCGGCAGGTGATGGTCGATCGGGTGATCGGAGTAGCCTTGATCGGGCTGGGCGTCGCGGTGGTGGCGGCGGGGGTGCGATGAGTGAGAGAGCTGACGCGACTTTTCGCGGGCAAAGAAAAAGGGCTTATCTTTCGATAAGCCCTTTTCAATATGGTGGCTACACAGGGACTTGAACCCCGGACACCGGCATTATGAATGCCGTGCTCTAACCGACTGAGCTATGTAGCCAAGTGGCGCGCATTATTCGCCTGAAACGCGATTGTGTCAACACTCATTTCAAAAAAAATTTACGCGCTTTCAATCGCTTAGCCAGAAAGCCCTGAATCCGCGCACCACCACCCAATGGCCAAGCACCTTGGGCAGGTGCGAATGCTGCTCGCCAGCGAAGCGTTCTGCGCGCTGTGTGGGGTGTCGAAGGTGAAGTCATCACTGACACGCCGCTGGAGAGGCTGTGGCGACAATATAAAAAGGTAGCTATCTATCTACTTATTTCCGGATAATCGGATCCCAAATTCGCGGACGGAATACCTGCCATGGCCATCAGCAGCGCCCAGACTTCCACTGCCGCCAGCGCGACGGCCCAAGCCAACCCGCTGGTGATGCGCATCATCGCCTTCTGCGCTTTGGCGCATCTGATCAATGACTTGATCCAGTCGGTGTTGCCAGCCATCTACCCCATGCTCAAGGCGAACTATGACCTGAGCTTTGCCCAGATCGGCCTGATCACCCTGACCTTCCAGGTCACTGCCTCGCTACTGCAACCTTGGGTGGGCTTTTTCACCGACCGACGACCGACGCCGAACCTGTTGCCCCTGGGCACGGTGTGCACGTTGGTGGGGATCGTGATGCTGGCGTTCGTCGGTAGCTTCCCGATGATTCTCCTGGCCTCGGCGTTGGTAGGCATTGGCTCGTCGACCTTCCATCCGGAGACCTCCCGGATCGCCCGTCTGGCCTCGGGCGGACGGTTTGGCCTGGCCCAGTCGACGTTCCAGGTTGGCGGCAATGCCGGCTCTGCCTTCGGCCCGTTGCTGGCGGCGGCGATCGTCATTCCCTTTGGCCAGACCCACGTGGCCTGGTTCGGACTGGCCGGGCTGTTCTTCTTCGCCGTGACCTTGCTGCTGCGCCGCTGGTACACCGGGCACCTCAACCAGTTCAAGGCGCGCAAGGCCGTACAGGCCAGCCATGGCATCTCCCGTCAGCGAGTGATCCTGGCGCTGGTGGTACTGGGCCTGTTGGTGTTCTCCAAGTACTTCTACATGGCCAGCTTCACCAGTTACTTCACTTTCTACCTGATCGAGAAGTTCGACCTGTCGGTGGCCAGCTCCCAGTTGCACCTGTTCCTGTTCCTCGGCGCAGTGGCTGCCGGGACCTTCTTTGGCGGGCCGATCGGTGATCGCATCGGGCGCAAAGCGGTGATTTGGTTCTCGATCCTGGGCGTGGCGCCATTCACCCTGGTGCTGCCCTATGCCGATCTGTTCTGGACCACCGTACTCAGTGTCGTGATCGGCTTCATCCTTGCGTCGGCCTTCTCCGCGATCGTGGTGTACGCCCAGGAACTGGTACCTGGGAGTGTCGGCATGATTGCCGGGATCTTCTTCGGCCTGATGTTCGGGTTCGGGGGCATTGGGGCTGCGTTGCTCGGGTATCTGGCCGACCTGCGGGGGATCGAGTACGTGTACGGGCTGTGCTCGTACCTGCCGTTGTTCGGCCTGCTGGCGGTGTTCTTGCCGTCCACCGGCAAGCGCTGATGTCGTCGGGACCGCCTGGCGGTCCCGAGATTGACGAGTCGGCGGCCGTTGGCCTAGAGTGCCGGCTCTTTTCTTTCCACGTAGTCGATGCAATGCGCTGTTCCCTGAGTTCTCGCCTTGTTCGCCAGCCTGCTTTCCAGGCTGCACGTCGCACGTGGCCGAGCGACACGGTGCTCAAGCGTCGACGCAGCGTGCTGTTCGCCTTCACTTTCTCGCCACACCTTGCCCTGATCTGATCCGCGCTTACCTGCGCCGCGCCTTTGCGGTGCGCGTCTGCGCTTGCATCTGTTTTCAGTGATTTTTCCAGCCGACCGGGCCCCATGGGGGCTGCCTAGCGGCGCGCAAGGAGTGGTACATGAACATGCGTTTACTGGCGGGCCTGTTGTTCGCCGTGTCAGTGGTGGGCTTCAGCCTCGGAGCGAGCCTGCCGCTGGTGTCGTTACGCCTTCACGAGGCGGGGGCCAGCACCCTTGAAATTGGCATCATCTCGGCCATTCCGGCGGCAGGAATGATGCTCTCGGCGTTCATGGTCGATGCCTGCTGCCGGCACCTGACCCGGCGCACCATCTACCTGTTGTGCTTCAGCCTGTGCACCCTGAGCATCGCCTTGCTGGAGTGGTCGTTCGCCTCGATCTGGTACCTGGCGCTGCTGCGCCTGGCGTTGGGGGTTGGCATGGGAATCGCGATCATCCTGGGTGAATCTTGGGTCAACGAGCTGTGCCCGGATCACAACCGCGGCAAGATCATGGCGCTGTACGCCACCAGCTTCACCGGCTTCCAGGTGCTGGGCCCGGCGATGCTGGCGCTGGTCGGTGCCAATAGCCCCTGGGTCACCGGCGTGGTGACGGCCTGTTACGGCCTGGCCCTGTTGTGCATCCTGCTGACGGTGCCCAACGATCATGTGGAACATGGCGAGGAGGGCGAAAAGAGCTTCACCCTCGCCGGCTTCTTCCGCGTGGCACCAGCGCTGTGCGTGGCGGTGTTGTTCTTTTCCTTCTTCGATGCCGTGGTACTGTCGTTGCTGCCGGTGTACGCCAGCAGTCATGGCTTTGCGGTGGGCGTGGCGGCGCTGATGGTGACGGTGGTGTTCGCCGGCGACATGATCTTCCAGTTGCCCCTGGGCTGGCTGGCCGACCGGGTCGAGCGCACCGGGTTGCACTTGGTGTGCGGGGTGGTGGCGATGTCGATCGGCATAGGCCTGCCGTGGCTGTTGCAGGCAACCTGGTTGCTCTGGCCGATGCTGGTGCTACTGGGGGCAGTGGCCGGTGGCATCTACACCCTGGCGCTGGTGCTGATCGGCCAGCGCTTCAAGGGCCAGGACCTGGTCACCGCAAACGCCAGCGTCGGCTTGCTGTGGGGTGTCGGCAGCCTGGTCGGGCCGCTGGTCAGCGGCGCGGCGATGGATGTGGCGCCCCATGGGTTGCCGATGGCGCTGGCGCTGATGGCGGGTCTGTTCGTGTGCTTTGCCCGGCAGTCGTATCGGCGGGCGGTCAGGCTGCGGGCTGTGACAGACTGACGCCAAGGCGCTGCCAATGTCGGTCTGTTCGCAGGCATTTCGCGAAGAAGGCGCCACGGAGCAAGACCATTGAAAGCGGAATTACCCGCGCAAGATCCGTCGTTTAGCCGCTGAGCGATTGGTCTAAGCTGGGTGTTTTCCGCTCCCTGGAGGGCACTGCGCATGATCCACGCCGACCTCTCGCCCGCGGCCTACCGTGAAGCCACGGATTATCTGGCCGCTCTGGACCCGGACTGGGCCCGGCATATCGACACCATCGGCCCTTGCCTGCACAGCGCTGCGCCCGAGCGTGAACCCTTCGAAGCGCTGGTGCGGGCGGTGGCCTATCAGCAACTGCATGCCAGGGCAGCCGAGGCGATCTTGGCGCGGATGCTGGCCTTGTTTCCCGATGCCGCATTCCCCGAACCTGAGCAGCTGTTGGCGACACCGCCTGAGGTGCTGCGCGGCTGTGGTTTTTCTGCGAGCAAGCTGGCGACCGTGCAGGGTATCGCCCAGGCGCGCCTGGACGGTATCGTGCCCAGCCGCGAGCAGGCCATGACCTTGACCGATGACGCACTGATCGAACGGTTGGTCAGCCTGCGCGGTGTTGGCCGTTGGACGGTGGAGATGCTCCTGATCTTTTGCCTGGAGCGCTCTGACATCCTGCCGGTGGACGACTTCGGCGTACGGGAGGGTTACCGGCGGCTCAAGGGCATGGACAAGGCCCCGACCCCCGCGCAGTTGCGTTCGTTGGGTGGGGTATGGAGCCCGTATCGGACGGTGGCGTCCTGGTATCTGTGGCGGGCTTGAACTGATGACACACAGATTGCTCGGCAAGAATCGGAGTGCCACGCTCCAAGCACCCTGTCAGGCTTGAACCATCCGCAGCCAGGAGATGCCCATGAAGCCTGCCTCGACTTACCTCACCGATACCGACCGCTGGAACGCTGTGCAGGCGCGCGACGCTGCGGCCTGCGGTCATTTCGTCTATGCAGTGCGCACCACGGGGGTCTATTGCCAACCGGGTTGCAAGTCGCGACTGGCCAAGCGCGAGAACGTCGAGTTCTTCGCCGATGGCGGGGCTGCCGAGGCGGCCGGTTATCGTGCTTGCCGACGCTGCACCGAGGCCAAGGCCGAGCAGGTTGCGCGACGCACTGAGCTGGTTGCTCGTGCCTGTCGCTTGATCGAGGCCAGCGACACCGCACCCAACCTCGAGCAACTGGGCGAGCAACTGGCACTGAGCCCGTTCCACCTGCATCGCCTGTTCAAGGCTGAAACCGGCCTTACGCCCAAGGCCTACGCCTCGGCCTTCCGCGCCCGGCGCCTGCGCGAGCGGCTCGATGATCAAGGCAGTTCCGTGACCGACGCGATCTATGACGCCGGTTACAACTCCAACAGCCGATTCTATGAAAGCGCAGGCCAACGCCTGGGCATGCGTCCGCGCGAGTACCGCGCCGGCGGGGCGGGGGCGAGGATCCGATTCGCCATTGGCCAATGTTCCCTGGGGGCGATCCTGGTGGCCCAGAGCGAGCGCGGCATTTGCGCCATTCTGTTGGGTGACGACCCGGAGCAGCTGTTGCGCGAGTTGCAGGATCAATTTCGCAATGCGCAGTTGATCGGCGGTGATGCCGGCTTCGAGCAATTGGTTGCGGTGGTGGTGGGCTTTGTCGAGCAGCCGGCACTGGGGCTGGCCTTGCCGCTGGATGTGCAGGGCACGGCCTTCCAGGAGCGGGTCTGGCAGGCGCTGCGTGAGGTGCCGTTGGGCAGCCGGGTCAGCTATACCGACATCGCCCAGCGCATCGGCGCGCCCAAGGCCGTACGTGCGGTGGCCCAGGCCTGCGCGGCCAACCACCTGGCCGTGGCGATCCCCTGCCATCGGGTGGTGCGCCGCGATGGCGACCTCAGTGGCTACCGCTGGGGTGTCGAGCGTAAGCGGCAATTGCTGGCGCGAGAAACGGCACTCACGTGATCATCAGGAGCAGCGTAGAATTCCCGCCCAATCGAGCTTGTAAATAGGGGAATTCGATGAGGCGACTCAGCCATTGCCGTTTTTACGTGGGAATCCTCGCCTTGTTGCTGTGGGTGGCGACACCGGCCTGGTCGGCATCCGTCGGGCCGCTGAGCCTGGACGAACTGCCGGTGCTGGATGAAAACGCCAACCTTAAGCAACTGACTGATCGGCTTGATCAGGTTCGTCAGGAACTGACCAGCGAAGCCAACGACGACCTGCTGTCACAGTTGCGTCAGGCCGCCTTGCAGGTGCAGCGCCAAGCTGACGCCTTGAGCGCCCAGCGTACGACCGATGTCGAGCGTCTGGACGACCAGCTCAAGGTCCTTGGCCCAGTATTGCCGGATGAAGCCGAGAGCATCACGCGTCAGCGCAAGCAGCTCAGTGACGAGCAAAAGCAGGTGCTGGCCGAGCAACAGCAGGCCATCAAGCTGACCCAGTCGGCGCGCGACCTGGCCACGCAGATCGTCAACCTGCGCCGCAGCCAGTTCAACTCCCAGGTCACCACCCGTGCTGCCAGCCCCCTGAGCCCGGCGTTCTGGTCGAGCCTGATCCGGCCGACCGACGAAGATGTCGCCCGCCTGCGCGATCTGCGTGGCGAGGCGACTGACGCTGTGGCCAGCGCCTTCAGTGCCGATCACCGCTGGTTATTCATTGGCAGCCTGGCGGCCGCGCTGTTGGTCTGGACCTGGGTACGCCGCTTGCTCGAGCGCTTGCTGGCCAATGCTATGGTCCGCTGGTTGCCCGAGGGCCGCCTGCGTCGCAGCGCCTTGGCCTTGAGTGTCAGTCTGGCGACCTTGAGCACCATCGGCGGCTCGGTGTCGCTGGTGCGTTGGGGCCTGGAGAACAGCGCCGAGCTGGGCAATGACATTGCCAGCTTGACCAACCACATTCTGGCGCTGGTGGTGTTCAGTGCCTTCATTGCTGGCCTTGGCCGCGCCATGCTGATGCTCCAGCGTCCGTCCTGGCGACTGCCGCCGATTCCGGATGAAGTGGCCAGCGCCCTTGGCTGGTTCCCCAAGCTCCTGGCGCTGGCGTTGATGGTGCTGCTGACCCAGGAGCGTATCAACAGCGTGATCGGTACCAGCCTCGCGCTCACCGTGGCCACCAATGGCCTGACCGCGCTGGTGGTGTCGCTGATCTTCGTCGCAGCGCTGGTGCGCTATCGCCGTGCCCGCAAGCAGCATCAGCTGGAACGGGCACCTGGGCTTGCGGGGCTGATCCCGTTCGTGATCGTGGTGTGGGTCGCGTTGGTCCTGCTGGCGCTGCTCACCGGTTACCTGACCCTGGCTTATTTCCTCACCGCCAAGCTACTTTGGGTCAGCGTGGTGGGCACCTGCGCCTACTTGCTGGTCACGGTGTTTGGCGATCTGTGCGAAACCTTGCTCTCGCCACGCCAGCCCGGAGGCCTGGCCCTGGCCTCTGCGCTGGGGCTGCAGCAGCGCCACCAGGCCCAGGCCAGCACGATCCTGGCAGGGATCGGCCGCACCTTCTTGTTGTTTGTCGCCGGCCTGCTGGTGCTCATGCCGTCGGGCACCAGCCCGGGCGAGCTGCTGCAGAGCCTGGCGGACTGGGATGACACCGGCGGCAAGCTGCTGGGCAACCTGAACATCGTGCCCCAGGACATCCTGCTGGCCGTGGCCATGTTCCTGGGCGGTCTGTTCGCCATTCGTGTGGTCAAGCGCTGGCTGAGCGAGCGCCTGCTGCCGGAGACGGACATGGATGCCGGCATGCGTGCCTCACTGGTGACCCTGGTCGGCTACCTGGGCTTCCTGTTCCTGGCCATGCTGGTGATGACGACCCTGCGCATCAACCTCACCAGCCTCACCTGGGTGGTCAGTGCCCTGTCGGTGGGTATCGGTTTTGGCTTGCAGCAGATCGTGCAGAACTTCATCTCCGGCTTGATCCTGCTCACTGAGCGTCCGGTCAAGGTAGGTGACTGGGTGAGCCTGGCCGGGGTGGAAGGGGATATCCGCCGGATCAACGTGCGTGCCACGGAAATCCAGATGTCCGACCGTTCCACGGTGATCGTGCCCAACTCCCAGTTCATTTCGCAGAACGTGCGCAACGTCACCATGGGCAATGCCTTGGGGGTGGTCGGCATCACCCTGACCTTGCCGCTGGAAACCGATGCGAACAAAGTGCGCGAACTGCTGTTGACGGCCTTCCGCGAACATGAGTCGATCCTCGATGCGCCGGCCTCGTCGGTGACCTTCAAGGACCTCACCACCAGCGGTATGGTGCTCAGCGTCAGTGGCTATGTGGCCAGCCCCCGCCAAGTGTCGGGCGCGCGCAGCGACCTGTTGTTCACGGTGCTGGGGCGTCTGCGCGACGAGGGCATCGCACTGTCGTCGCCGCAGAGCATGGTGCTGTTGCAGGACAATGCACGGCCAGCGGAGGGAGCTGTGTGAGGCCCTTCGCGGGCACCCCGGTGCTTTTGAGCGAAGCGTAAATCCTAGAGTTGCCCGCGAAGCCGACGGCTCGGTCGTTCAGACCGGCGTTGTCGGTGTTCGTGGGATCGAGGCGTAAGCACCTTCAGGGTCAATGCTGCTTCGCCCGCCGGATCCGCAACAGGATCATCCCCAGCAGCAGAATCACCGGCACCGCCATTCCCAGCAACGCCTCGCGCGCCGTCAACCCAGCCCCCAGCACGTTCAGCCCGCCATACAGCAGCTTGAACAGGTTCAACAGGTAGTAGGTGATGGCGATGATCGACAGCCCTTCCACGGCCCGCTGGATCTTCACCTGGGCGTCGGCGCGGGCATTGAGGCTGCGCAGAATCTCGGCGTTCTGTTCCTCCATCTCCACCTGCACCCGAGCCTGCAGTAGGTCGCCCAGGTTGGCCACGTTCTTGGCCAATTGTTCCAGGCGTTGCTCGGTGGCCGCGCAGTAACGCACGGTCGGCTTGAAACGCCGCTCGATGAACACCCCTAGACGCTGGCAGTCGCCCACATGGCTTTCGCGCAGCTCGCCCAAGCGCTCGAACACCAGCTGTGCATAGGCCTGGGTCGCGCCGAAGCGGTGACGGGTCTTGACCGTGCGGCTGACCACCTGGCGCGAGAGGTGGGCAATGGCTTCGAGCAGGGCTTTGGAGTCCTGGCCGTCGACGCTGGCGCTGCGTTCGGAGAGGCTCACCAGGGTCCGGTCGAAGGCATCGAGCTCCTGGCTCAAGGTCTTGGCCGTGGTGAGTGTCAGCGAAGCCATCATGCGGTAGGTCTCGATCTCCAGCAGGCGCCGGATCATGCGACCTTGGCGGTAGGCATTGAGCCGCCGGTTGACGAACAGCAGGCGGTTGGTGCCGTCTTCGGTCAGGCGAAAATCGCTCCACACCACCGCATCACCGCCCCCGACGCAGGAGCCGCAGGGGTCTTTGAAACCGTACCGTGTCAGGTCCAGGTCCTGCTCGCCACGCACCAGCACCTGCACGGCATTGATCACTTGCGCCGCCTGCGGCGCGACGGCCTCGGCCAGGACCTGGGGCAGCCCCTGCCAGCCGGCATCGTGGGCGGCGCAGGGCACCACCAGCGTCAGGGTGAAGAACTCGGCGTGGCGCTCCCATTTGAACGGATGGCCCTCCAGCCGGGTGATGCCTTGGGCTGCATCGGTGTCCAGCGCATCCGGACAGCAGCGTTGCAGCAAAGCCTGGCAGTCGGCCTCATCGCCCAGCAGTGCCAGGTGATGGACATGGGCAGGCTCGTTGAAATACAGCGAAGGTCGGGCGTGCAGTTCGTTGTGCAGGGCGGTGCGTTGCGGGTGCATGGGAGGTCTGGCCTGGTGTTGTGATTGTTGGGCTACCAGGGGTGGGACTCTTTCATTTTAGATAAAAGTCACCAGAGGCACAGAAATGTGCCGGCGGGTTGTGGGACCCGCTCGCTGCGTAACGTCATTGTGGCGACCGATCGCTTGCAGGATGCAATCGAACGAGCTCTGGTCGCGTCTGAAAGAGTGGGTTGCGTTGCGTCTGTTGTTCATCCGCGTACCGAGCGGCTTGAGCAGTTCTACGCACAATATGCGGGGTTCAGACACTGCCCTTATCTGTCACCCAAGACGATGATGCTGGCGCTTCGGTAGCCAGTGCCTTATTTGTGAAAGCCCCTTGTGACAGGCGTCAGCAAGGGGCTTTTCGTGTCCGGCTATCAGCCCAGGCAACGCGTCACATGCTTGACCGACTGATACGCCGACAAGCCCCACGGCCCGAGTTCACGGCCGATGCCGCTGCCCTTGGTTCCGCCCCAGGACGTCTCGACGAATACCGCCTGGACCGAGTTGATCCACACGTGCCCGACCTCCAGCGCATCGGCCACGCGCTCGGCGCGCTCGAGGTCGGCGCTGCAGACCGTGGCGACCAGACCGAAGCGGCTGTCGTTGGCCTCGGCAATGGCTTGGTCTTCGGTGGCGAAGCGACGGGCGCAGAGCACCGGGCCGAAGATTTCCTCGCTCCACAGGCGGCTGGATTCGGGCACGTCCACGTACAGGGTGGGGCTGACGAACCAGCCGTCACGGTCCAGTACCTGGCCGCCGGTCAGGCAGCGCAGGCCTTCTTCGCGCGCGGTAGCGAAGTAGCCGGCGACCTTCAGCCATTGCGCCTGGCTGGTCAGTGGGCCCATGGCCACCTCCTCGGTCAGCGGATTGCCCACCTGCATCTGCTCCAAGGCTGCCTGCAGACGTGGCAGCAGGGCGTCGGCGATGCCCTCCTGCACAAGCAGGCGGGAGGTGGCCGAGCACATCTGGCCGGCGTTCCAGGTGATGCCTGCGACGATCCACTCCACCGCTTGGTCCACGTCACAGTCATCGAACACCACGATCGCCGACTTGCCGCCAAGCTCCAGGGTCACCGGCCGGCATTGGGCCGCGGCGGCGCGCATCACTTGGCTGCCGACGCCATTGCTGCCAGTGAACGACAGCTTGTCCAGGCCGTTGTGGCCACTCAGGGCGGCGCCGGTCTCGGCTTTGCCGTTGACGATGTTCAGCACACCGGCAGGCAGGTTCAGAGCGTCGGCGATCTGGCCGTAGGCCTGTTCGATCAGTGGGGTGACTTCCGAGGGTTTGAGCACCACGGTGCAGCCTGCGGCCAGCGCTGGGGCGAGCTTCCAGGCGCTGGTCACCAGGGGGAAGTTCCACGGCACGATCAGGCCGACCACGCCCACCGGCTCCAGGCGGGTGCGGGCGGTAAAGCCCGGGGCGGCCAGGGGCACGTCGCGGTTCTTTTCCGGCAGTTGCTCGGCAAGGTCTGCGTAGTAGCCGAAGGTGGCGATGGCATCGTCCAGGTCGATCTCGGCTTCGTGGCGTGGCTTGCCGTTGTTGCGCATCTGCAGGGTGATCAACGCGTCGCGGCGCTGGCCGAGTTGTTCGGCGAAACCACGCAACAGTGCGGCGCGGGTGGCCGGGCTGGTGGTTTTCCAGGCAGGCAGGGCGCGGCGGGCGGCGGCGACGGCCTGGTCGACTTGGGCAGCGCTGGCCGACATCAGTTCGGCGAACGGCTGGCCCAGCGAGGGGTCATGCACGACGATGCAGTCGTTGCCTTGGCCTTCGACCCAGCGGCCATCGATGTAGTGAGGAGTGGTCATGATCGGATTCCAGTCAGGCGATTTCGGCGGAGGTTACCGGCGTGTGCGGCGCGCTTTTGCAGCGCACCCAGCGCGGGCCGTTCGGGCCATAGACGCCGGCAGGTTCAGGGAACAGATTGAGCAGGATCAGGTACAGCACGCCTGCCAGGCCCAGGGTGACCGGCAGGCTCAGGTCGATACCGCCGGCCAGTTCGCCCAGGGGGCCGACGAACTGCCCGGGCAGGTTGACGAAGCACAGGCCCACCGCCGCGCTGGGGATCCAGGCGCCCATGCCGCGCCAGTTCCAGCCATGCAGGAACCAGTAATGGCCGCCGCGTTGGCCCCGGGTGAACACTTGCAGGTCATCGGCGTGGTAGAAGCCGCGGCGCGTGATCAGGCCGAGGATCATGATCACCATCCAGGGGCTGGTGCAGGTAATGATCAGCACGGCGAAGGTCGACACGCTCTGCACCAGGTTGAAGGTGAAGCGGCCAATGAAGATGAAGGCGATGGCAGCGACGCCGATCAGCAGGGTGGCGCCGGCGCGGCTGAGCAGGCGCGGGAAGACGCTGGACATGTCCAGGCCGGTGCCGTACAGCGCTGTGGTGCCGGTGGACATGCCGCCGATCACTGCGATCAGGCATACCGGCAGGAAGAACCAGCTCGGCGAGATCGCCAGCAGGCCGCCGACATAGTTGTTGGCCGTGATGTAGTCCGGTGCCTGGGTGGCGACCAGGGTCGCGGTGCACAGGCCGAACAGGAACGGGATCAGCGTCGCCACTTGGGCAGCGATCACCGCCAGCATGATGCGCGCCTTGGGCGTCTGGCGTGGGATGTAGCGCGACCAGTCGCCAAGGAAAGCGCCGAACGAGACCGGATTGCTCATCGCCAGGATCGCCGCGCCCACGAATGCCGCCCAGAAGCCTGGCTGACCGAGATTGACGCTGCCGGCGAAGTTGAGGTCGAAGGGGCCAGCGAAGGCGAGGATGCCCAGCAGGAACAGCAGGCTCGAAGCCCACACCGCGATCTTGTTGACCCACAGCATGAAGCGGAAACCAAAGATGCACACCACCAATACCAGCACCGCGAACAGGCCGTAGGCCAGGCCCATGGTCAAGTCGGTTTCCGGCAACCCGGCCAGGCGCTTGGCGCCGCCGACCAGGGCGTCGCCCGAGCTCCATACCGACAGGGAAAAGAACGCTACAGCGGTGAGCAGCGACAGGAACGAGCCGACGATGCGCCCATGCACGCCGAAGTGCGCACCTGACGACACCGCGTTGTTGGTACCGTTGAGCGCGCCGAACAGGCCCATGGGGGCGAGGATCAGGGCGCCGACCCCGACGCCGAGCAGGATCGCCCAGACCCCAGCCTGGAACGACAGGCCGAACAGTACTGGGAAGCTGCCCAGCACCGCGGTGGCAAAGGTATTGGCACCGCCGAAAATCAGGCGGAACAGGTCTAGCGGTGAGGCGTCGCGTTGATCGTCGGGGATCTGTTCGACGCCGTTGGTCTCGATACCGGTCGATTGACTCATGGCAAGGCTCCAGCGCGCATGTTGTAGGTCGTCGCAGGGCGCGACCCTATTGTGGTTGCGTTGGCAGTGCGGCAAGGCCGCGGGAAAGGTCAGGCGTCGGAGACGACCGACAGGTGCTCGTGGCAGGCCAGCCAGCCGTCGTCCTGGCGACGGAAGACGATGGTTTCGCGCTCGGCGAGCGAGTGCTCCTGGCCTGCGATGCGGATGCGGGTGGCCACATCGTGCATGAAGATCGCCACGTCGCCCTGCAGGCTCACGTGTTGATTGCTGGACTGACACGCCAGCACGGCGAAACCTTCGGCTTGCCACTGGGCCCACAGTTGTTCATAGGCGCGGCGCGACAGCAGCGGCTGCGCGAGGGTATGGAAGAGGAAGGTGGCGTCTTCGCTGAAACAGGCGAAATAGCGGGCGGTATCGTTGCTGGCGAAAGCGGCGACGAGGTCGGCGGCGGCCTGGCGTACCTGGAGGGTCTGGTCCACAGCAGTGGCCTCACGGTTATTGTGATTGTGGTGAAGCGATTCTGGTGAGCCTTGGCGGGGGGAAAAATCGCTGGGGATAAATAATCAGTTCAGGAATTTGTGAACCAAGTCATCCCTGACTACAGCAGCGGTTGTGTCACAGCGTCTTGGCCTTGGGGTCGCCTTGCGGGCAATCGCAGGCTCCGCCAGCGCCCAGAAGGTCAGCGGCGGCCTTTGCAACGCTGCTGAAACAGTGATCATTTTTTAGCCACAGAATGGTTGTCGAAATTTTGACGAGGCAGGGCGGGGGCCATTGAGATTTATCATGGTGGCGGTCTATTGACGTAGTGTCATGGTGCCCCATACTCAACCCATATAAAAAGAAAGCTGTTTCTCAATTAAACAGTTTCAATCCTCTTTCAGGGAGGGGATCATGCGCTCGACACTGATCATCAAGTCGATTTTCTTGTTGGTGTTGATGAGTGGCGCAGCTGGTGCTGCGGATTCTTACATCAGCAAGGCGAGTGTAGTGCCTGCCGCGACGGCGGGATGGCTGTTTTCCTTTGCGGTGATTGGGTTTATCGCCCTCGCCAACCGATCGAAAATATAGTGAAAGTTATTCGCTTTTCTGTGCATTAACACCTTTGTTTTAATGCGTACGTTTTAAAAATTGGCGTGCGGTGTATTGCCCTGCGCCGATAAGTGAAAACGATGTGAAAGTTCCTGGAAGAACCGCGTTTTATCAGGACGGAGCAACGGCTTGTGGAATCCCATGTCGTTGCTATATTCCACTTGTCGGCGCCCCCCAGCGGACGCTGCGGGAGCAGGAAGCTTCGTCGATGTGTTTCATCGCGGAAACATCCTCCAGGACGGTCGAGGCGATTGCGGTCGGTACTTGTTTTACGGCAAAGGCGAGCGTTTTCGCCCCGTTCTATTGTGTAGCGCTGGGCATGGCTACTTGACCGGAGGGATCCCGATGTTCCGTTTCCTGATCTCCACACTCTGCGCACTGATGTTCCTGCCGTCGGCGGCCAATGCCGCCGAGCCGAATGCGGCCTACCTGCTGAGCCCTGGCGATGTAATCCTGGTCTCGGTCTGGCAGGAAGAAAACCTTCGCCAGGAGGTGAAGGTGCTTCCCGATGGCAGCATCACCTTCCCGCTTGCCGGGCGCGTTGACGTCGCCGGCCTCGATGCCAGCACGGTCGCCCAGAAGATTGCCAAGAAACTCGAGCAGTACCTGCCCGAGCCGAATGTCAGCGTGGTCGTCACCAGCATCGCCGGTAACCTCGTTTATGTGCAGGGCAAGGTGCTCAAGCCCGGCCCGGTGCTGATGGAAGGCCCCATGGCGGTGTTGCAGGCCCTGAGCATGTCCGGTGGCCTGGACAAGTTCGCCGATGAAGGCTCCATCAAAGTGATCCGGCGCAAGGGTGAGAGCCAGCAAGTGCTGCCCGTGCGCTACCGGGACCTGGTTTCCGGACGTGACATGACCACTAATTTCCAACTGCAGGCCGGCGATACGCTGGTCGTTCCTTGATCCTGCTCTGAGCCTATCGTGTCTGTATTGAAAACTTCCCGGGTCGCCGCGGCGATCCTGATTCTTCCTTGCCCGGCCGTGGTCCAGGCAGCGCTCTGGCACACGTCGGTCGCCGTACCCATGACCGTCGAACATGACAGCAACCCGTTGCTGCTGACCTCTCAGGAGAAGGCAGTGACCAGCACCTACCTCGATCCGGAAGTCGGCCTGCTGGGCACTTTCGATCGCGATCAGTTCGACTTCGGTCTGGGGGCTCATGTGTTGCGCTCATCCGATCGCAACATCCTCGACAACCGCGAGGACCCTCGCGTGCGGCTGGGGTGGCAACGCGATTACGACAAAGGCCGTTATGGCCTGGTGGGGACCTACGTCGAGAGCTCGACGCTGTCCAGTGCGGTACTTGAAACCGGCGTGGTCACCACCGACGGCACGCAGAAGCTCTACACCCTGACCGGCAACTGGAGCCGGCAGCTCAGCGAGCGAGGCCTTCTGGAAAACGAGACCTCGTACGACGACGCCAGCTACGACGTGTCCACGCTGATCGGCTACAAGGAATACGCCAACCGGTTGAGCTACACCTATGCCTGGACCGAGCGCACCGACCTGTTCACCCGGTTCATCTACCGGCGTTACGAACCGGATGATCGCGATGCGGCGATCGCCTCGAACAGCTACACGCCTGTGATCGGCATGACGCACCAGTTCACCGAACGCCTGGAGGGGAGCGTGAACGTCGGCGTCAACGAAGTCTCCGGTGACGGCGGTGGACGCAAGGGGCAGGGCGGCGTGTCGTTGCGCTATCGGGGCGAGCGCATGGACGCCAACGTCGCCGCCGACCGCAGTTCGGTGGCCAGCGGTCAGGGTGGGTTTTCCGAGATCGACACGTTGCGCGGCTCCTGGAGCTACCTGGTCGCCGACACCGATCGGGTCGGGTTCGATGCCAGCTGGCAGGACAGCAAAGGGCAAACGCCCAACAAATTATGGTCGGTTGGCGCCTGGGCCAGTCGAGAGCTCTCGCCATTTTGGGTAGCGCGCCTATCCTTGGTGTACAGAGAGCGCCAGCAAGACAACCTGCCAGATGCCACCGGCACCATTATCGGACTGAGCTTGACCTATAGATTTCCCGACTACTGATTTTTCAGCGGTGTGGTGACTATGAAATCTGAATACGAGCTGTCGATCAGGGACTACATCTCCATCATCAAGGATCGTGCACTGGTGCTGGCGATTGTCATCGTGGTGATCCTCGCGGCGACCGTGGCGGTCGCCGTGGCGGTCCCGCCGGTCTACCAGTCGACCGGGACTATCCTGGTGGAGTCCCAGCAGATATCTCCGGATCTGGTCGCCAACAACAACAACAGCTTTGCCGACGAACGCATCGAGGTGATCCGCCAGCGGGTGATGACCCGCGAAAACCTGCTGCGGATCATCGACAAGTACGGGCTGTTTTCCAGCAAGGCCCGCCAGCTCAGTGACGCCGACAAGGTCGAGCTGATGCGCACCGCGATCTTGGTCGAGACCTTGAGTACCTTCATAAAAGGGCGTGGCGAGGCCACGGTCGCCTTCAACGTGTCCTTCGAACACAAGCAGCCGGAGGTGGCCAGGGAGGTCGCCAACGAGCTGGTGACCTTGTTCCTCAACGAGAACATCAAGCAGCGTACCGAGCGCGCCAGTGAGACCACCGAGTTCCTCAGCCAGGAAGCGGACAAGCTGGGCGCCGAACTGCAGAGCCTCGAGAACCAGTTGGCCGACTTCAAGCAAGCGCATGCCAACGCACTGCCGGAACACCAGACCCTGCGCATGAACATGCTGTCGCGCTCGGAGATGGAGTTCAGGGAAATCGATCGTGACTACAAGGCCGCCCAAGAGGAGTTGCGCTACCTGGACCTGGAACTGGCCGGGGCCAAGGCCGGTGTGCCCAGCACACTCGATGGCGGCAGGCCTCGTACGGCGGAGCCGCCGCAGGATCTGGCCAGCCTGCAGGCCGAGTACACCCAGTTGCTCTCCCGCTACAAGGAAGCGCACCCCGACGTACGTGCGGTCAAGCGCAAGATCGACGCCTTGAAAGCCGGCGGCGGCGCCGGTGGCATTGGCGTCGAGGGTAACCTGGACGTGGCCAAGGTACGCACCCGCATGGCCGCGGCGCAGGAGCGCGTGGCCTCGCTGGCCCAGCAAAAGCGCGACATGTCGCAGAAGATCAACGCCTACGAGGCCGAGATCCTCGAGGCACCCCAGGTCGAGCGTGGGCTGGTCAACCTGATGCGCGACCACGACAACGCCCGCAAGAAGTACGAAGAGATTCGTGCCAAGCAAATGGCGGCGAAGATTTCCGAAAGCCTGGAGCAGGAGAACAAGGCCGAGCGCTTCGTGCTCCTGGAGCCGCCGATGTTGCCGGAAAAACCGGTGAAGCCTAATCGCAAGAAGATCGTCGCGCTGGGCTTCGTCCTGGCCCCGGCCGGCGGTGGCGCACTGGTGATGGTGCTGGAAATGCTCAACCAGCGCGTGCGCGGTGTGGGGGCCCTGGAAAGCATCGTGGGCAAGCGGGTCCTGGTCAGCATTCCGCATATCTCGACCCAGGCCGAGCTTGCGCAGCGGCGGCGTTGGCGCGTGTGGCTGGTGGTCTCGATCCTGGCACTGGCGGTGCTAGGGGTGGTGTTGCTGCACTTCTTCTATATGCCGTTTGACCTCTTGCTGATGAAGGCCATGAGTCGGTTCGGATAGGGACAGCTGCGATGAACAAGATCACGCCGATAGACGAAACGAAAAAGACCGGCGCATCAGCGCCTTCCTCCATCGTGCCGGTCAAGCATCCGGAAGTGCCAGGCCTGTTCGACTATGTGCGCACCAAGGTCGTGCCCTTGCGCCCTGACCATCTGGAGCGTCACCGCATCGTGGCCTACAAGAAGAACTCGGCGATCAGCTCGGCCTT
Source organism: Pseudomonas sp. HMSC08G10 (assembly GCF_001808425.1). Taxonomy (NCBI): domain Bacteria; kingdom Pseudomonadati; phylum Pseudomonadota; class Gammaproteobacteria; order Pseudomonadales; family Pseudomonadaceae; genus Pseudomonas; species Pseudomonas sp. HMSC08G10. Next base: position 102,303 of record NZ_KV793335.1, read on the forward strand.
CGACCTGCTGCGCACCCAGGTGCTGCAAGCCATGGAAGAGAACGGCTGGCGCACGCTGGCCATCACCTCGCCGACGCCTGAGGCGGGCAAGACGGTGCTGGCGATCAACCTGGCGATGAGTATCGCCCACCACACCACCAAGACCGCGTTGCTGGTGGACTTCGACCTGCGCAGGCCACGGGTCGGCGCCTGCCTGGGGTTGCCGATGGAGAAGTCGCTCAACGACTACCTGGCCAACGAAGCTGAGTTGTGCGATGCCATGGTCAACCCGACCTTGCCACGCTTTGTGGTGTTGCCGACCCGCGAGCCCATTCCGCTGTCGACCGAATTGTTGTCCTCGCCGCTGGTGAGCAACCTGATCCACGAGTTGCGCGAGCGTTACGAGTCGCGCATCACCATCTTCGACCTGCCGCCGCTGCTGAGCTCCGATGACGCCATCACCCTGCTGCCGAAATTCGATTGCGTGTTGCTGGTGGTGGCCAATGGCATGAACAGCAAGAAGGACATCGAGGACAGCCTGTATCACCTGGGTACCAGTAACCTGATCGGGACGGTGCTGAACAAGGCCGAGGAACAGCCGCGCACCTATTACTGAAATGCTGGCCACTGGGCAAGGGCTGCCGATCAGTTTGGGGAGTACCAAGGGTACTTTTGCTCCCAATGCCAGGCATGCGAGACGATCTGCTCCAGCGCCGCGAAGGCCGGTCGCCAGCCCAGCACGGTCCTGGCCCGGCTGGCATCGGCCACCAGGCGGGGCGGGTCGCCGGCGCGGCGGGGCGCGTCGCTGGTGGCGATCTTGCGCCCGGTCACGCCGCAGGCGGTGTCGATCACTTCCTGCACCGAGAAGCCCAGCCCGTTGCCCAGGTTGAATGCCGTGCTCGCACCGCCGGCGAGCAGGTAGTCCACCGCCAGTGAATGCGCCGCAGCCAGGTCTGCCACATGAATGTAGTCGCGGATACAGGTGCCATCCGGCGTGTCGTAGTCCCGGCCGTACACCGTGATCGTCTCACGCCGTCCGGAGGCCGCCTGCAGAATCAACGGCAGCAGGTGGGTCTCCGGCTCATGGCATTCACCCAGTTCGCCCTCCGGGTCCGCGCCAGCGGCGTTGAAGTAGCGTAGGCACACTGAGCGCAAGCCATAGGCACGGTCGAAATCCTCGAGGATCTGCTCGACCATCCACTTGCTGCGTCCATAAGGGTTGATCGGCTGCTTGGGATGCGCTTCGTCGATGGGCACATGCTGCGGGTCGCCGTATACGGCGGCGGTCGAGGAGAAGATCAGGTGACGGACATTGGCGCGCACCATGGCCTGCAACAGGATCAGGGTCGCGACGACATTGTTCTGGTAGTACTTGGAGGGTTCGACCACCGACTCGCCCACCTGGATGAACGAGGCGAAATGAAACACCGCGCTGAATCGATGCTGGGCGAACAAGGCATCCAAGGCATGGGCGTCGGCGATGTCCAGCCTGACCCAGTTCGGACGTGGCCCGCAGGCGCAATTGTCCGCCACGATGACGTCGTGCCCTGCGCAACGCAGGTGTTTGACCATGTGCGAGCCTATGTAGCCCGCGCCGCCGACAACCAAGAACTTCATCCAAGCCTCCTGGAATCTGTTTGATGTGCAAGCGCGCTCCGGAGGGGCCGGGCGGTCATCCTTAGCAAGCGGATCAGGTGGTCAGCGGGTTGGCCATCTGCATGGGCACGCCCCTGGTTTCTTGGAGCCTAGATGCCTATTTCAAGAACAGCCAATTCGTCATCTGCCTGCCGTCGAAATGGATCAGATAGCGCCCGTCCTGATAGCTGACGGGGTATTCCTGAAGCTGTCCCTGGGCGTTTCGACTGAACAGTTTCAAGCCGTCGACGGCCTGGATCGACAAGGTGCCGTCCAGCGGCTCGACACGAAACGGGGTCCGCTTGTTCGGCTGGGGCTCGGCCCGGGTGCCCAGGGAGATCAACAGGTTTCGCGACTGTTTCAGCGGTTTGCCGTCCAGGCTCTGCACCGCCACGCTCGCGCTGGCGGTCTTGAGCTTGAGCTGGATGTCACCGAGCGCGAGCGTCTTGCCGCCGAGCCAGCCGATGGCCGCCTGGGTCAGCGGTGTGTCGATGGTGTAGAGCCCTTGTTGCCAGTTGCGTCTGAGCTCGCCGGTGTCGCTGCGGGCCTCGCTGGCGTTGGCCGGCAGCAGGGACTGGTTGGGATCCTGGATAACCTTGGCGCCGGCGGGCAGTGCGCTCGCCTGCAGCCACGGCAGCGCCGGTGTCTTTGGCAGGGCAATCTGCAATTTGCCTTTTTCCATGGCTGTGCGCAGCAGCACCGAATCGGCTGGCGAGATGGACTGGTTGAACAAGGTGTCCGAGGTGGGGGCGAAGACGTAGCTTTGGTCGGCTTCGCGTACATCGCCGCGGCGATAGACCAGGGCAGCGGCCGGGAGTGTGGCCAGCTGGCTGGGGTCGTTGTAGGCGTGCCAGTTGCTCGCCGAACGATCCTGATCGCGGAACGGCTCCTGGCTGTAGGCGTAGTGCATCAAGGCGTCCCAGCCCTGATAGCGGGCCGTGGCGGCGACATACAGCGCCAGTGTGTAGCGATCGGCCACAGGCTGGGTGTCGCTTTGCCATTCGTTGTTCCACTCGGTCACGCTCAACGGCCGGCCCACGACCTGGGCCGCGGCGAGCCAATTGACCAGGTTGTCGCTGGTCAGCGGGTTCTTTTCCAGCTGGCCTGCGCCGCCATAGCTGTGGACGTCGATCAGGTCGCCACTGGTCAAGGCCGGCAAGGCGCTCAGGCCATTGCGTCCCCAGGTGCTGGTGGTGACGATGGGCACCTTCACGCCCAAGGCACGCAGGTGATCGATCATCTGCTGGTCGAAGCGTTGCTCCAGATCGTTGAGGAACAGCTTGGATGGGCCATGTTCCCAGGCGCGCCAGGTCTGCTCCTTCGCGAGCCCATGCTGCTTGGCGAAGGCTTCGGCCAATTCCATGTAGCGCTTGATGTGCTGGGTGGGTGTCTTGTCTGGAAGCAGGGCATTGCCGTAATGCCCGGTGAGGTCGTTTTCATTGGTGATCAGTACGGCGGCGATGGCCGGGTCATCCTTGTAGGCAAGGCCGGTGTAGGCGTTGACGTGCTCTAGGTACTGCTCGGCGAAGCGCTTCATCGTCTGGGCGATGGTGTCGTTGACATAGTTGAAGCCCTTGAGGTCGGCGATGGGCTGTTTGTCGCGGTCGGTCAGGCCTTCGCGCTTGGGCAATTCATCGAAGCCGCGGATCTTGTCCCTGGCCATGAGGGCGCGCTGGACGTGCAGGTCCAGCCACACATAGATCCCTTCGTCCTTGAGGCACTTGATCCACCAGTCGATCTTTTGCAAAGACTCTGGGCTCAGGTTCTGGGTGTCCCGCACTTGGTCGTGCTGGCCGAAGATGCTCGGTGTCACCCAATATGAATCGTGGTGATGCAGGCGCACGAGGTTGAATCCCAGGGCCGACAGGCGCTTGGCCTGGGCACGGATTTCGTCATCCGAGGTTTTGAACAGGGCATAGGCCGAGACGTTGGTGCCCCAGAAGCGCGCCGGGGTGCCATCGGCGAATTGCAACCGATCGCCCACTGCCTTGACGAAGCCACGCTTGCCGGCCGGTTTTTCCCCAGCGTTGAGGAACGACAGGTCCACCGGCGAGGTGCGCCAGTCGGTCTGGTCCAGCGGCCAGCGGCTGGTGTCGCCCAGGCCGAAGCGCTCATCGGAGGTCTGGGCCAGCTCGATGCCCTGCGAGACCGTGAGCACACCTTTGATCTGCTGGGTGCCGGGAACGATCTGGTCTTTGTAGAAGAACGCCCGTACTTCGGCGTCGTCAATGGGCTCGATGTACACGCTCGTCAGGGGCGGGTCGAAGCGCATCTCGATGTACGGCCCCTTGGCGCGGTCGCCCCAGCTCCAGCCGCGGTTGCCCGGCAGCAGGTTTGGCTTGCCCATTTCAGTGAACAGGGCGCGGTCGAACTGGAACGAGATGCCGCCGCCCATCACATTGGTTTTGCGGCTGTGGGCCTGCAAGTCGAAAGCCCAGGTCAGGCTCTGCTCCGTGGTCTTGGCTATCTGGGCCTTGAGGTCGAACCCCAGCGTGGAGTTCCTGGCCTGCAGGCTGTAGGTGAAGGGGGCCTCTACCTTGAAGGCGCCGCTGTCGAAGTTTGCCCATTTCCAGTCGGCAGCGAAGAACTTGAACTTGGCCTGCATCGCCAGGTTACCGCCACGGGTCAACTGTGGCAGGCCCTGGCTTTCGTCGATACTGGCGACCCAGTCCTCGGCGTGAGTGACGGGGGGCAATGCCAACAGCAGGGTGAGCAGCAGGGATGAAACCAGGCAGCGTCGTGTCATGCGGGTCACCGGGCGGGCAGGCCGACACCAACGATGCCGGCAGCGTGGGCGAGTTTGAACCGGCGCACCATCTGCACATAGGCAACGGCTACACCGGCGAGGGACCAGTACACCACGGGGATGAACGTGATGCTGCTGACGGTGAAGATCGTGACCAGGATGCCAAGCAGGGTGGCCAGCAAACTGCGCCCGAGTCGGCACAGGTGCTCGTCCTTGTCGGAAAACGTACGCAGTGTCTTGCGCAGGCTCAGCAGCGCGGAGGCGAAGAAGGCGACGAACAGGGCCAGGCCGACCACGCCAAAGCGCAGGGCCAAGTTCAGGTAGGTATTGACGATGTCGATGATGCCTTGGCCCTGGACCATCGACTGCATTTCCGGCGTCTTGCGAAAATCGAACGAGCCGAACCACAGGTTGCGCTCGATGACGATCAGTGAGTTGTCCAGCAGCCGCTCCCGATAGGTGATGTTGTCTTTTTCCAGAGTGCCGATGTACGGCAGCATGTCGATCACCTTCTCGCCCCCCGGCACCACGGCCAGCAACGGCAAGCAGAGCAGGCCGGCGACCGCCAGCATTCCCAGGCGCTTGACCGCGCCACGCCCGGTGGCGATGAACACCACGATGATCACGCCCGTGCCGACCCAGGGCCCGCGCGACAACGGCACGAACAGTCCGGCTGCCAGTAGCAGGGCGCCCAGGGTGCGTTGCAGTGTGCTGCGTACATAGCCTTGGACGAACAGGTACAAGCCGATGCCGACCATCATCAGATAGCCCAGAACGATCGCCTGGCCTGTGGTGGCGCTCGCGCGCAACGCACCGCCCCGGCTCAGGTAGCTGGTCATGTCCATGTGAATGCCCAGCACGTAGGTCAAGGCGTTGTACAACAGCCAGTGGCGCACCGACTCGAAGGTCCCGATCAGTGCCAGCAACATCGTGGCAATCACGAAGCTGAGCAATGCGTCCTTGAAATGGCTGAGTTCCTTGAGTGCCCGGCTGGCCACGTAGTACGGCAGGAAGATATCCAGGAACAGGTACAACGTCTGGCGCAGGGTGTCGGTCAGGCTGGTCTCGCGCAGGTAGAGCAGGTTCATCAGTACCAGGCTGGCGAGCAGGAAGCGGTCAGGCCAGGTGCGCCCGAACGGCAAGGTGTCCGACTCTTGGCGCAGGGCCAGGGCCGCGGGCAGCAGCACGCTCAGGCTGAGCAGGCGGATATGGTCCAGGTCGACCAGGTAGTTGATCACGCCAAAGCCAGGCACCGGTATCGCCGCCGCCGGCATCAGGAACAGCAGCATGAGGAACAGCGCCATCGGGTTGTGCTCGCGCCGTCCGGCAACCAGCAGCACCAGGACGGCAATGACGGCATACACCCAGAAGTTGCCGGACACGAACACCAGCAAGGTGAGCACGAACCAGAGGTTGCGCCGACGCTTGAAGTCGGCTGAACGGATCAGGTCCAGCGCCGGCCGTCGTGCCATGGTGAACACCACGGTGGCCAGGAACAGGATGACGATCAATGCGCGAAGGTGTTCTGGCATAGGCGGTGATGACCTGTCCCTTTGTGATGGACGACGGCTAGCGACATGGCAGATTGAGACTATAGTGACTTTAGCCAATAGGTCAGGGAATGTAGTCATGCCGTCAGTCGACTTATCGCCGCCGACCAGCCTGCGCAAACGCGCATTGGGAGCGGGTGCGTGGAACATGGTCTCCCTGGTCGGTACGCAGGCCCTGCGCCTTGGCGGCAACCTGATCATGGCACGGCTGCTGGTACCGGACATGTTCGGCATCATGGCCATCTCCACTACCTTGTCGGTGGTCCTGCACCTGCTGTCGGATGTCGGCCTGCGCCAGAACATCATCCAGAGTCCGCGCGGCGACGATCCGCTGTTTCTCAATACCGCCTGGACCGTGCAACTGCTGCGCGGCATCCTGCTGTTCGCCGTGACGCTGCTCATCGCCTTTGGCTCCTGGGCGACCCAGCAGATCAACCTGTGGCCAGCCGGATCCTCCTATGCCGCTCCGGAGCTGCCGTTGGTGCTGGCGGTCACCGGCATTTCCGCAGTGATCTACGGCTTGCAGTCCAACACCATCGACTTGGCCGTGCGGGCGTTCCAGCAAAAGCGCGTGGTGATTCTCGAGCTCACGGCGCAGTTCGTCGGATTGCTGGTCATGCTGGTGTTCGGCTACCTCACCCGCTCGATCTGGTCGCTAGTGGCTGCCGGGATCGTCTCCACCCTCGTCTCCACCGTGATGAGCCACGTGCTATTCGAAGGACCACGCAGCCGCTTGTGCTGGGACAAGTCTGCGCTGACCGAGCTGATCAACTATGGCCGCTGGATCCTGTTGTCCTCAATGGTGGGCGTGCTGGCGATGAACGGCGACCGCATCTGGTTTGGCGGGGTGATGTCCACTTTCGACATGGGTGTCTATTCCATCGCCGTGCTGATTCTCTCGGCCGTGCAGGTCGGCTTGCTGAAACTGGGCGGGGCGGTGGTGCTGCCGGCCTTCAGCGAGGCCACTCGCGCTGGCGACAAACCCCGGCTGCTCAAGCTGTACAACCACTTCAGGCTGTACTTCGACACCGCCTGCCTGTTCGCCTGCGGCCTGTTCCTCACGGTCAGCCCGCTGATCATCAGCTGGTTGTACGACGACCGTTACCAGGATGCGGGCCGGATCTTGGCTATTCTTTCATGGTCGTTCTTCACCTTGCGTTACAGCTTGGCCCATCAGGTGTGGCTGGCCGTGGGGCTGACCAAGTACCAGGCCATGGACAACATCATCCGGGCCGTTTCGCTTTGGGTGGGGATGCCAGTGATGCTGGCCATCGGCGGCGTGGACTACGCGATCTGGTGGGTGGCGCTGCATACCTTGCCCACGTTGATCCTGGTGTTCTACGTCAATCGCAAACTGGAGATATTCAGCCTCAAGCGTGAGCTGATGGTCTTGCCGATCATCGCGGTCGGCGCGTTGTGTGGTGAGCTGGTGACGCGGCTTTTCAACGGGTTCTGATTCCATCGCGAATACACTGTCTGTCGCCGTCGGAAACCTAGAATTCAAAGTCAATTTCACGGCATGGGTCTTGGAATCATGGGAAAGCATGACTCTGTTTCCCCGCTGCTAGGACGCAGGGGCTTTCTCAAGGGATGCGCGGTATTGGGTGCAGGCGGGCTGGTCTTCGGGCTTTCCGGGACCGCCACGCGCAAGGTCACTCAGACCGGGGGCTTCGTGGTGATCAACGGATGGGTGTTGCCCGCCGAATACTTTCGCAAGGCCTGAGCATGATCAAGGATTATCAGACGCACAAAGCACTGCGTGATGACTACGACTTCTGCATCATCGGCGGGGGACCTGCGGGCATCACCTTGGCCTTGCGCCTGGCCGAAGCAGGCTGGCGCGTGGTGTTGCTCGAAGGCGGCGGGCACGAGTATTCCCAGCAGTCCCAGGACCTCTATCAATGCACCTCCTCCGGTTTGGAGGCGTATATCCACAATACGCGCCTGCGCTTTCTGGGGGGCACCTCCAATCATTGGGCCGGGCGCTGCCGGCCATTCGAAGCCTCGGACTTTTCTGTCCCGCCGCCGGGCGGCATTCCTGGCTGGCCCATCGCCTATGCCGAGATCGAGCGGTACCTGCCGGCCGCCATGGCCATCGTCGACCTGCCGGAAGGCGCGCACTTCCAGGCGATCAATGTCAGTCGGCTCGGTGATGACTTCGTACCTGACGAGTTCTTGCTCAGCCCGCCCACTCGGTTTGCCCAGAAGTACGCCAAGGCGCTGGAGCAGACGCCAGGGCTGGATGTGTTCATCCACTGCAATTGCGTCGACCTGGAATTCGATCACGCTGCCGATAGGGTCAAGGCTGTAGTGGTGTCCGATTACGATCTGCACCGGGAGCGGGTGATCGCCCGGCAGTTCGTACTGGCCATGGGCGCTGTGGAAAATGCCCGGCAACTGCTCAATAGCGAGTCGCTGGCTGCCGCGGGCGTGGTCAAGCCCGATGGTTTTGTCGGGCGCTGTTTCATGGAGCACCTGAATGTCGACCTGGGCACGTTCATCCTCAATAGCGGAAAAGTGGACAAGCCTCGCCAGTACTTCACCACCGATGCGTTCGTGGCCGAGTATCACGCGGGCAAAGGCAATGTCTCCGCGACGGTGCTGGACGAGGTGACGAACTATGGCCGGACCGCCCAGGTCAAGGACTTCCTCGAGACTCTCAGCTGCGATATGGGAATCGCCCACAAGATCGATTTCATCGCCAAGTTCAACTGCCCCGGCGATGGCGTGCTGAGCACCATGATCGAACAGTTCCCCAACCTGCAGAGCCGCCTTTCGACGATGCAAGAAAAGGACGCGCTGGGCGTGGCCAAAGTGAACATGAACTGGGTACTGAGCGGCGATGACCGCCAGACCATCAAGTGCATAGGCGTCGAACTGGCAAAGCGTTTCGCCGAAAGCGGGCTGGCCTTCGTCAAGTTGAACGACTTCGTCCACGACACGTCCCTGCCCCTGAAAATGTCGCCCCACGCGCACCACATGGGCACCACGCGCATGGCGGCCTCGCCCGATGCCGGAGTGGTCGACCCGGACTGCAAGGTGTTCGGCACAGACAATCTGTATATCGCTGGCAGCAGCATTTTCGCCAAGGGCGGGGCGAGCAATCCGACGATGCCGCTTCTGCAGTTCGCCTTGCGGCTGGCGGACCATCTGGACGCAAAGATGAAGTCTCAGGCGGGAGAGTTCGCCTGAAGGGTGTGACAGCGCGCCTGCAACCTGTGGATGTCTGGCAGCTGCGCTGATGGGGCAGGTACCGTGCGAGGAACGTGCGGCCTGGGTTCGGTTCGACATCGATAGGTTTGCGAGGGCAACAGCATGATGGGATGGCTGAGAAAAATCGTGGCGCATTACGCCATGTCCACCGGACGTGGGGCCGGATTGTACAGGCGCCTGTGCCGCCCCAACGCTATCCAGTGGGGCGCGTACCTGTCGCGCTGGGGGCGGTTTCACTCCACCGGGACCAACGTCCAGATAAACCCGGGATGCAATATCACCGATCCTTCCCTGGTGCGCCTGGGCAACAATTGCGGGCTGTCGGATTGCACGCTGATCGGGCACGACGGTGTGGTGGAGCTGATCGAGGTCATCTACGGCAAGAAGCTCGACTCGGTGGGTTTCATCGATGTCCGTGACAACAGCTGGGTCGCCCATGGGGCGATCGTCATGCCGCGGGTGACCATCGGGCCGAACTCCATCGTGGCCGCAGGGGCGGTGGTGACCAAGGACGTGCCGCCGGGCACGGTCGTTGGTGGCAACCCGGCCAAGGTCCTGTGCACGCTCGAAGACCTGGTCAAGCGGGTCGAGGCGCGCTGCGAGGCCTATCCTTGGATCGACCTGATCAAGAATCGGGCAGATGTCTTCGATCCACAGCTGGAGCCGAAACTGGCTGCCATGCGCGCCGAGTACTTTTACGGCACCGGGAGGCAGGAGACATGACTGAAAAGCTCGTCGATGTGCTGATCGTCAATTACAACACCGCAGGGCTGCTGCAACCGATGTTCGATGCCCTGCGCCGTGGCGAGGGCGCGGATCTGGCGAGCTACTTGGTGGTCGACAACGCCTCGGTCGATGACTCCCTGGAGCGCCTGGCGGCGGTCTGCCCCGAGGCGCTGCTGGTGGCCAATCCGAAGAACGTCGGTTTCGGCCGCGCCAACAACCAGCTGGTCGAGCACCTGCAGGGCAAATACGCTTTGCTGCTCAATACCGACGCCTTCGTCGCGCACGACACCCTGGTGCGAACGGTCGAATACATGGAAGCGCATCCGCAGTGCGGCGTGCTCGGGGTGCGTCTGGTGGGGCGCGAGGGAGACCTGCAGCCCAGCTGCCGGTACTTTCCGACGCCGCTGAACATGTTTGCCGCGCGCACGGGGCTGGAGCGCTTCTTCCCTGGGCTGCAGACCATCGACGAGATGAACTGGGACCACGACTCGGTGCGTGAATGCGACTGGTTGCCAGGCTGTTTCTACCTGGTCCGGCGCGAGGTCATCGAGCAGGTAGGTTTGTTCGACCCGCGCTACTTCCTCTATTACGAGGAAGTGGACCATTGCAAACGGGTCAAGCAGGCTGGCTGGAAAGTCGTGTATTACCCCTACACCACGGTGGTGCACATCGGCGGCGAAAGCTCCAAGTCGGTCACCGAGCTCGAAGCGGCCAGCCGGCAGATCTCGGTGATGCAGATCGAAAGCGAACTGCTGTACTTTCGCAAGCACCATGGCGTGCCAGGGCTTGCGCTGCACATGCTGCTGGTGAGCCTCGGGGACACCTTGCTGGCGCTCAAGGCATTGCTCAAACGACGTGGCTGGGGGGCCGTGAAAGCCAGCTGGAAGCATGCCCGGGCGACCTGGGCGTTGCTCTTCGACACGCGCTTTGCAAGCCAGCCGACACGCTAGGGGGCCGTATGTTCGAGAACGTTCGCGCGGACCTGCGGGCCCATGGAGGCGACTGGGCGGCACAGGGCTTCTGGGTGATGCTGGTCTACCGTTTCGGGCGCTGGCGCTACGGGGTGCGTCCGGCGTTGCTGCGCAAGCTGCTGTCGTTCATCTACAAGGTGCTGTTCAAGCTGGTGCAGATCCTCACCGGCATCGAGCTGCCCTGCGAGGTGGAGCTGGGGCGCAACTTCGTCATCGACCATTTTGGCGGCATCGTGGTCAGCGGCTATGCCCGCTTCGGCGATGACTGCCGCATTCGCAATGGCGTGGTGGTGGGCTTGAAGAACGTGCAGGAGCCCATCGCGCCGGTATTCGGCAACAACGTCGATATCGGCACTGGCGCCAAGGTGCTGGGCAATATCCGCATCGGCAACAACGTGATCATCGGGGCCAACGCGGTGGTGTTGACCGATGTGCCCGACGATTCGCTGGCTGTCGGTGTGCCCGCGGTCATCAAGCCCCGACGCAGTGGCGGATGAATCCATGATGACCGGCATCGGTGTGGTGGTGATCGGGCGCAACGAGGGCTCGCGGCTGGAGCGCTGCTTGGCGTCGCTGGCCGGTGCGGCGGATCAGGTGGTGTATGTCGACTCAGGCTCCACCGACGGGTCTGTGCAGATGGCGCAGGCGCGGGGTATCGAGGTGCTGGCCCTGGACATGACGCAGCCCTTCACTGCCGCGCGTGCGCGCAACGAAGGCTTTGCCTGTTTGCATCGTTTGATGCCTTCGGTGCGCTACGTGCAGTTCGTCGATGGCGATTGCGAAGTGGTCGCCGGCTGGCTGCCCGCGGCGCAGGCCTTTCTCGACCAGCACCCAGAAGTCGCCGTGGTCTGTGGTCGGCGCCGCGAGCGATACCCCACACGTTCGATCTACAACCAGTTGTGCGACCTGGAGTGGGACACCCCGGTCGGCCAGGCCAAGGCTTGTGGCGGCGATGCGCTCATGCGCGCCGATGCCTTCGTCCAAGTGAATGGCTACCGCGCTGACTTGATCGCCGGCGAGGAGCCGGAGTTGTGCGTGCGCCTGCGCGCCCAGGGTTGGAAGGTCTGGCGTCTGGACGCCGAAATGACCCTGCACGACGCGGCCATGACCCGCTTCAGCCAATGGTGGCGGCGCAGCCTGCGCGGCGGCTATGCCTTTGCCGAAGGCGCGTTCCTGCATGGCGCGGCACCCGAGCGCCATTGGCTGCGTGAGTCGCGCCGAGCCTGGGTGTGGGGGCTGGGGATTCCCTTGGCGACCCTGCTGGCCTGCACGTTGTTCGGTTGGGGCGGGCTGTTGCTGTTGCTCGTCTACCCGCTGCAGGTGCTGCGGCTGATGCGCCGGGGGCGCGGGTCGTTGCAGCAGAACGGGTTGCAGGCGGGGTTTCTGGTGTTGGGCAAGTTTCCCGAAATGTGTGGGCAGGTGAAGTTCTTGCTGAAAAGGTTCGGTGTCGGCAAATCCGTGTTGATCGAATACAAGTGAGATGTCCATGACATATCGGTCACTGGTCAAAAGCGTGTTTACCTTGCATCCCGGTTACTCGCTGCGGGCGCTGCACAACAAGCTCCGTCTGGTACGGCACATGGCGCGGGAATGGTCCGGCCTCAATGCGTTCCAGCGGCGTCTGTCGCTTGCCTTGGGCGACAGTGGCCGGGAGCGGCTGGGCATCGATTGCATTGGCCTGGTCCAGTGGCCGTACATCAGCAAGGACTGGCCGGCGTCGATGCGCTTCGATGCGCTGGCCTCGCACTACGAAGTGGTCAGCAGCCGGTGCCCGAGCCTGCTGCTGCTGGGGCGCGAAGAGCGACTGCTGCTCGATGACCTGTCGCGCTATTCACCGGCATGCTCTTTGGTGCTTGATCGGGCGTTCTGGTTCATGCGCGAAGGGGAGTTGGTGCTGAACCTGTTCCAACATGATCTGCGGGTCGCGTCGCTGGCCTTCAGCCTGGGCCTGGAGGACGGCGAGCTGTGCGTGTTCATCGGCGCTGTGCAGGGCATTCACAAAGGCATCGACAGCGAAACGTCACTGTCGATCTATCGGACGCTGACCAAGGATTTCGAAGGGCTGCGCCCGCGCAGCCTGTTGATCGAGGTGCTCCGCCACCTGGCCACGCGCCTGGGCGTCACGCGGCTCTACGCCGTGGGAGATAGCTACCGGCATCATCGCCATGCCTACTTCGGTGCGCAAAAGGCCCAGGAGTTGCCGACCAACTACGATGTCATCTGGCAAGAGCACGGTGCGCTGCCTTCGCAGCGCCAGGACTTCTATGTCATGCCGATCGACGAGGCCCGGCGCAGCCTGGACGATGTCGCGCCCAAGAAGCGCGCGATGTACCGCCGCCGTCATGAGCTGCTGGACGATGTATTCGCCCAGGTGGACGCCACGTTGCGTTTGCAGAGTAAACAATCGGTGAGCGTGAAGGAGGCAGGCTACCCTGAGTCAGGAGTGCACCCATAATCAATCGAACACGCATTCAGTCGGGTCCCTATGCGCATTACGTATTTCGTCAATCAGTACCCGAAGGTCAGCCATAGCTTCATACGCCGTGAAATCCTGGCGCTGGAGCGTCAGGGCTTCATCATCCAGCGCATGGCCTTGCGGGGTTGGGATGCGCAATTGCTGGACGCCGACGACATGGCCGAGCGGGATCAGACCCAGTACGTCCTGCAAGGCGGCCTCAGAGGGCTGATCAAGCCCTTGCTACAGGTGCTGCGGGCCGACCCGCGACGGTTTTTTGCCACACTCTGGCTGGCCCTGCGCCTGGGCTGGCGCGCCGACCGGCCATTGCCTTACCACGTGGTCTACCTGGCTGAAGCCTGCTGGGTGCTGCAGCGATTGCGGGCATTTGGCAGCGAGCATGTGCATGCGCACTTTGGCACCAACTCCACCGAAGTGGTGATGCTGGCCAATGCCCTTGGCGGGCCGGCGTACAGCTTTACCGTGCACGGGCCGGAAGAGTTCGACAAACCCCAGTTTCTCCACTTGGGCGAGAAGGTCCGGCGCGCCGCGTTCGTCGCGGCGATCAGCTCCTACGGGCGCAGCCAGTTGTTCCGTTGGGTCGCCCATGGGCATTGGGCCAAGGTGAAGGTGGTGCATTGCGGCCTGGAGCGGATGTTCCACGACGTGCCGGCAGTACCGGCTCCGGCGGTACCACGGCTGGTGTGCGTGGGGCGGCTGTGCGAACAGAAAGGGCAACTGCTGTTGCTCGAGGCGGCGCGGCGCCTGGCCGAGCGCGGTGTGGCCTGCGAATTGGTGCTGGCGGGCGATGGCGAGATGCGGGCGGATATCGAGGCGCTGATCGCCCGGCACGGCCTGCAGGCCCAGGTGCGCATCACCGGCTGGATCAGCAGCGCGCAGGTGCGTGCCGAGATCCTGGCGGCGCGCGCCCTGGTGCTGCCGAGTTTCGCTGAGGGGCTGCCGGTGGTGATCATGGAGGCCATGGCCCTGCGCCGACCTGTCTTAACGACCTATGTGGCGGGCATCCCCGAGCTGGTCCGCCAGGGTGAGAACGGCTGGTTGTTCAGCGCCGGGGCCGTGGAGGAGCTGGCGCAGGCCATGGCCGACTGCCTGGCGCAACCGGTGGAGGTGCTTCAGCGTATGGGGGAGGCGGCGTATGCGCGGGTGCTTGAGCGCCATGACATCGACACCGAGGCCGGCAAACTGGCCGCATTGTTCAGGGCTCCGGCATGACATGGCTCGTGGCGGGGCTACTGGGGGCGCTGGCGTTGCTCGTGCTGTTGCCGACGCTGGTATTGTTCATCGAGGTGCTGATGGCCTGCCTACCGGCACGGCTGCCGCCTGCGGCCCGCGTGCCGCGTCCGCGTTTGGCGGTGCTGGTGCCGGCCCATGATGAGGCCTCGATCATCATCGCCACGCTGGACAGCATCCGTGCGCAGCTGTGCGAGGGTGATCGACTGCTGGTGGTGGCGGACAACTGCACCGATGACACCGCAGCGCTTGCGCGGGCAGCAGGTGCCGAGGTGGTCGAGCGCTCCGATGCACAGGCGCGGGGCAAGGGTTATGCGCTGGACTTTGGAGTGCGCTACTTGGGTTTCGACCCACCGCCGGTGATCGTCGTGGTCGATGCCGATTGCCAGCTGGGCGATGGCGCGCTCACGCGCCTTGCTACCTGCTGCATCGACAGCGGGCGTCCGGTTCAGGCGTTGTACCTGATGCAGTCGCCTGAGGGCGCAGGGCTCAAGACCCGCGTGGCCGAATTCGCCTGGCGCGTGAAGAACCTGGTGCGTCCACGCGGCTCGGCGCGGCTGGGCCTGCCTTGTCAGTTGATGGGCGCTGGCATGGCGTTCACCTGGCGTGACCTGGCCTCGCTGGAGCTTGCCAGTGGCCATTTGGTCGAGGACCTGAAGATGGGCCTGGACCTGTGCCGCATCGGCAAGGCGCCGTTGTTCTGTCCCGATGCCATGGTCACCAGCTGGTTTCCCGTCAGCGACGAAGGGCTGGGGGCGCAACGCCGACGTTGGGAGCACGGGCACCTGGGCGTCTTGCTCAAGGATGCGCCACGGTTGTTGATCGAAAGCCTCGCCCGTCGCAACGGTGCGTTGTTGGCCCTGGCGCTGGACCTGATGGTGCCACCGCTGGCCTTGCTGGTGTTGGCCTTGGCCGGGGTCTTCTGCCTTTCCTGGTTGGCCTGGTTGCTGCTGGATGTCAGCACCGCGCCCTGGCTGGCGAGCTGCGCAGTGGTACTGCTGGGCATCGCCGTCCTGCTGGCCTGGTACCGGTTCTGCCGAGGGCTGATCGCATTTTCAGTGCTGCTCTACGCGCCGCTCTACGCGGCGAAGAAGATCCCTATCTACCTGGGGTTCCTGGTCAAGCGCCAGGTGGACTGGGTGCGCTCCAAACGGGATGGCAACTGATGCCTATGTCGATCTGGCAAGGCCACTGGAGCACCATCGTCGACAAGCTGCGGGTGGTCGAAGACGCAGAGGATGAGCAACGCTTGCTGGCCCAGTTATCCACACCTGGGGCGCGGCGGGTGCTGGGTTTCGTTAACGCCCATGCCATGAACTTGGTGACCCGCGACCGCGCTTATCTCCAGGCGCTGGCTTCGGCGGACGTGCTGTTGCGCGACGGTTCGGGCATGGCGATCCTGTTGCGCCGGCTGGGGGTGGCGCCTGGCCTGAACATGAACGGCACCGACTTCATTCCCAAGTTGCTGATGGCCTTCAGCGGGCGGCGCGTGGCGTTCTGGGGCACCGAAGCGCCTTTTCTGGAAAACGCAGCACGCAGCAGCGAAGCCCGCTTCGGGGTTCAGGTGACGTCTGTTCACCATGGTTTCGATCAGATCGATACCTACCTGGCCCTGGCGCACCGGCAGCGGCCGGAGCTGATCGTGCTGGGCATGGGCATGCCCAAGCAGGAGGCGGTCGCTGCCCGGCTGGCGCAAAGCGGCGTGCCCTGCGTGGTGGTGTGCGGCGGGGCGATCCTGGATTTTCTCGGCGACAAGGTGACGCGTGCGCCTCGGTGGATGCGGCGCCTGGGCTGCGAGTGGTTGTTCCGACTGCTGCGTGAGCCCAGGCGGCTGTTCAGCCGGTATGTGCTCGGCAATCCATTGTTCCTCTGGCGCACGTTGAGCTATGCGCGAGCGCGTGGTCACTGACAGGGAGTGGTGTCTGCTTCGCAGGTAAACCCGCGAAGGGGGCGACGCGCCTCTGCAACGGCCCAAAAGGGTAAATCCCCGGCGCGGTTCCAAAGTACTGCTACAGTGATATCAAACGCACCCATGTGCCGAGGACCCTCGGCAAACGGGTCGCACTATCGCCCTGGGGAGCATTCCGCGCATTAGCGTGTGATTCAGGTGATCGATAGTCACGGGGACGATCTCCTACGTCATTGACCAGGCGGCACTCGCCGAGTGCGCGTCGGGTCTTTGTCTTTTCAGGATGAATGCGGTTGTTCTTGGCTTGGTAGGAAAGCGTGTGGTTTCTCGGCATCAGTGAGGACGAGCAATGGTTTTCGAACCCAGAAGTAACCGTTCCCTACTCCAGCGCAGACGCAGCATCAGCAACGCCATCCAGGCCGGGCTCGACGGCATCGCGGTGACCGGAGTCGCCTGGTACCTGATCTACCTGCACGTCGGTTACATCACCCCCGATTACGTCATCATGCTGCTGTTGCTGATCGGCGCCCTGGCGGTGGTCTATGACCATTACGCCATCTACCGCAGCAACGTGGGCCTGTCGATCAAGGCGTTCAAGCTGTTCAAGGCCTGGACGGTGACGTTCTGCTTTCTCGTGGCCATGGCGTTTCTCACCAAACAGAGCGAGCAGTATTCGCGCCTGCTGGTGGGCGAGCTCTTCGTCATCGGCTATTTCATCCAGTTGCTGCTGCATTTTCTGGTACGTGAAATCCAGGTGAAGTTCCTGACGCTGCCCTACAGCCAGGAGAACGCCTTGA
The DNA here is from genome assembly GCF_001808425.1 of Pseudomonas sp. HMSC08G10. Classification (NCBI taxonomy): domain Bacteria; kingdom Pseudomonadati; phylum Pseudomonadota; class Gammaproteobacteria; order Pseudomonadales; family Pseudomonadaceae; genus Pseudomonas; species Pseudomonas sp. HMSC08G10. The sequence goes on from NZ_KV793335.1 coordinate 119,535, forward strand.
TCATCGGCTCCGGTGAACTGGCGACCTTCCTGCACAAGAAGATCAGCAACAACCCCTGGCTGGGCGAGAAGATCGTCGGCTGCGTGCACATCGGTGAGACGGAGCTGCAAGTAGGGGCGCAGGAGGGAGAGGGTGGCCCGGTGATCCTGGGCGATATTTCCCAGCTGGATGACATCGTGGTACGTCATGGCATCAAGACCGTCTACCTGGTCACGCCGCTGGAAGGCTCGCAACTGATCCGAGATGTGTACCTGCGGCTGCTGGACAAGTGCGTTTCGGTCAATTGGATTCCCGACATCTTCTCGCTGCGGCTGATCAACCACAGCGTGCGCGAAATTGCCGGTATCCCTGTGCTCACGCTTTCCGAAACGCCGCTCACCGGCACCAGCCTGTTCCTCAAGAACCTCGAAGACAAACTGCTGGCCGCATTGATTGTGCTGTGTGCCGCACCGGTCCTGCTCATCATCGCTGTGGCCATCAAGCTCGACAGCCCGGGGCCAGTGTTCTTCCGCCAGGAGCGCATGGGCTGGAGCGGCGAGACCTTTCGTATCTGGAAATTCAGGAGCATGTTCGTGCACCAGCCCGAAACCGGGGTGCTTCAACAGGCGCAGAAGAACGACCCGCGCATGACCCGGGTCGGGGCGTTCATTCGCCGCACCAGCCTCGACGAGTTGCCGCAGCTGTTCAATGTACTGATGGGCGAGATGTCCCTGGTGGGGCCACGTCCGCACGCCATCCAGCACGACACTCAGTATTCCCGGGACATCGCCGACTATTTCGCGCGCAACAACATCAAGCCCGGCATGACAGGGTTGGCGCAGGTGCGCGGTTACCGGGGGGAGACCAAGGATCTGGGACAAATGATCCAGCGGGTCGACTCGGACATCGAATACATCAACAACTGGTCGGTGTGGCTGGATTTCATCATTCTCGTGCGCACGCTTTCGGCGTTCACCGGCAAGCAGGCGTACTAGCGCGTCAGGCGTGTCTGGATCATCGGCATCGGGTTCAGGTGCGCGTAGCGGCTGCGCAAGGTCTCGATCAATGACGGGCTTGGTACCCGGGAGCAATGCAAGTACACCTTGGACAACCCGCCAAAGCCCATTTCCCGGTAGCGGCTGGCGATCTCTTCATCGCTCGGCCCCTCGGGCACACCCAGGTGCAAGGTCAGCCGGCCATCCTCCACCGCGAACAGCGGCGTACTCCAGAGGAACCATTCCGAGCCGGTGCGGGGGAGCCTGACAAAGAAGTGGGCATGGTTGCCCAACGTATCGACGTCGCCGCCGCGGCGTCTTTTCCATTCCAGCAGCCCATCGTCGGGGCGGGCCAGGCAGCAGCCAATGTCGTAGTAGTCGAAGCCGTTCTCCAGCGCCCACTCCAACGCCATGAAGGTGGTGATCGAGTTGACCTCGCGCAGCTGCTTGGCATCGGCGAAAACCGACTCGGGGTAGCCGAAGCGAATGGTGCTCCAGTAGCGCTTACCGGCACGGGTGATGACGCAGCCCAGGTGGCAGGCCACCACTTCATCGTCCCGCAGGATCAGGTCCAGTCGGCCTGCGGACTTGGCGAGCCTGAAGACTTCGGCAGTGGCAATCTGCGAGGCGGACGCCCCATGGCGAGCCTTGGCGTAGGGTTGCAGCATCGTCGTGTCGGCATGGGCGATCTCTTCGTCGGTGGCTGCCGGGCGCATGTGATAGCGCGGCCGGTGCTTGCGCAGGCTGCGTCGCAACTCACTGTTGTAGGTGGCGACGATGCTGTCCAGGGAGCGCCCTAGTGGCACCACGGCGCTCAGAAAGTGCGGCACCTGCAGGGCACCGGGCACCGGTACTTCGCTGGCCAGTACCACGGCATCGCTGGTCGCGCTGGCCGGCGTGGTCGCCCCCATCAGCAACTTGGCCAGGTCGCGGTGGGCTTTGCGGCCCAGGTAGATCACCTCGTGACTGCTCTGTTGATCGGGTTTGAAGCGGCTGCGCTCCCAGCGCCATAGGCAGGCGCGGCTGGCCAGGTCCTTGAGCCTGGCCGACGCGGCCCTGATCTCGAAGCGGACCGACGGCGAAATGCACTGCCTGGCCAGTAGGGCGAGCTGTTCTTTCATCGCGGTGCTGGCGCTCCTTCAGGGGGCATGTGCATACCTAGAACGAGTAAAGATGTGAAACAGCCAGCTCGCAAGGCAGGGGCTCAGTGTTCACGCAATGGAACGCTGAGGTCCGATTTGAGTATCTAGCGACTGTCCACTCGTCGGACTAACGTTGTGTCTATTGTTTTTTCAGAAGGGGCGCCGACCGCCGAATCGAGCCGACTGACGGTCGCTTGGCATGGCCGGTGTTGCCTACGCTGATAGTCCCGCACATCAATTGTGGGCAGGCGACAACTGGATTGCGCACGTCCAAAAATCCCACCGAAGAAAGGAGCATTACCATGGCTTTCCAATACAAGCGTCTGGACAAGAACGACGCCGCTGTCTTGCTGGTCGATCACCAGACGGGTCTGCTCTCCCTGGTGCGTGATATCGAACCGGATCGCTTCAAGAACAACGTGCTGGCCCTCTCGGACCTGGCCAAGTACTTCAAGCTGCCGACCATCCTTACCACCAGCTTCGAAAACGGCCCCAACGGCCCGCTGGTGCCTGAGCTCAAGGCGCAGTTCCCGGATGCGCCCTATATCGCCCGCCCCGGCAACATCAACGCCTGGGACAATGAAGACTTCGTCAAGGCGGTGAAGGCCACCGGCAAGAAGCAACTGATCATCGCCGGTGTGGTGACCGAGGTGTGCGTGGCCTTCCCGGCGCTGTCGGCCCTGGAAGAGGGCTTCGATGTGTTCGTGGTCACCGATGCCTCCGGGACCTTCAACGAACTGACCCGTGATTCGGCCTGGCGCCGCATGGAGGCGGCCGGTGCGCAGTTGATGACCTGGTTCGGTGTGGCCTGTGAGCTGCACCGCGACTGGCGCAA
>NZ_KV793335.1:122505-192740 GCF_001808425.1 Pseudomonas sp. HMSC08G10
GAGCTGCACCGCGACTGGCGCAACGACATCGAAGGCCTGGGCACACTGTTCTCCAACCACATCCCGGACTACCGTAACCTGATGACCAGCTTCAGCACGCTGACGAAGTAATCCGGCGTGGGAGCTTTGCCTTAGGGGCTACTGCGCCTGGGGCAGGGCTCCCCGTCCGTGTCCAGAGGTACCGGATGGGTCCACTGATCGGCTATTTCAAACTGGCCCTCAATCCCGGGCGTGGGGTGTTGCTCTTCACCTTGCGCACCATCGTCGCAGGCCTGCTGTGCCTGTACCTGGCGTTCATCTTCGATCTGGAACAGCCCAAGTGGGCGCTGATGACCGTGATCATCATCAGCCTGCCCTTGGCCGGCATGACCCTCAAGCGCAGCTTCGCTCAGGTGATCGGCACAGCGGCGGGCGCGGCGGTGGCGGTGGTGCTGATGGCGCTGTTCCCCCAGGCACCGATGCCCTTCATCGTTTGCCTGGCCTTGTGGCTGGCATTCTGCACGGCAGGGGGCACGCTGCTGCGCTATACCGACTCCCATGCCTTCGTCCTCAGTGGTTTCACCGCCGTGGTGGTGGCGATGCTGGCGGTGCCCGAACCGGACGGCATCCTGCTACTGGCCATCACGCGCCTGACCGAAACCCTGCTGGCAGTGGCCTGTGTAGCCGTGGTCAGCCTGCTGACAGCGCGTCCGCAGGCGGTCGCCCAAGGTTACTTCGCCCAGGTCGACAGCCTGGTCAAGCTGATCGCTCGGCATGCCGCCGAGGTCATCAGGACCGAGGAAGACGAAGCCGCTTTCAACCACCGCCAAGCCCAGCTGATCGCCCAGGTCAGCGCGCTGGAAGGCCTGCGCCGACATCTGTATTTCGATGCCCCGCACCTGCGCAACGCCGATGGCCTGGTGCAACTGCTGGCCAACCAGCTGGTGCTGCTGGTGTCGCGCCTGTTGGTGTTGCGACAGCAACGTGAGCTGATCAAGCAGCACTGGCAAGGGCCACTGCCGTCCGACATCCAACTGTTGCGCAACGATGAGCTGGACAGCCTCGATGCCCTGGCCAGTGAGGGCGTGGCGTTGTCGGCGCAGCGTCGTCAGGCCATACACCGCCTGCACCAGCGCTTCGAGCAGGCCGCCGATCGTGCGGAGTTTCTCAGCGAGCCATTGCCACCGCGTCTGCGTTCACTGGCCTGGGCCCTGCGTTGGGAGCAGGCGCGTCTGTTGCAACAACTGAACGAGTTGATCGAGCTGAACGAGGCGATCCAGCAGGGCAGGGCTGCCAGCTGCCCCCATGCCCAAGGGCGGGGCAGTGCCCTGCATCTGGATTTTCGCCTGGCCGGCATGAACGCCGCGCGGGCCTTCCTGGCGTTGTTCCTGGCCGGGTGGCTGTGGATCGAGACCGCTTGGGACGGCGCCCGCTCCGGGGTGATCCTGATCGGCGTCATGTGCTCGCTGATGGCCACTTTGCCTCGACCGCTGCTGGCCAGTCAGAACTACAACCGCGGTTTGCTGGTGGCGCTGGTGCTGTCGGCGGTCTATCAGTTCGGCCTGCTGCCGATCTTCAGCGATTTCGAAATGCTCGCCCTGTGCCTGACACCCTTGCTATATCTGGCCGCCGTCGGTCTGGCCAACCCCATGACCGCCGGGATCGGCATGGGCATCGGCCTGGTGGGCCTGCTGATGATCGGCCCGCAGAACGTCGGGGCTTACCACAACAGCGCCATCCAATGGTTCGAGTTCGCCGGGGCCTACCTGGCCGGGGGGCTGCTGGCGATGGTGGTGTTTGCCCTGGTCTTCCCGTTCAACCCGCAAAGGCGCATGGCCCGCCTGTTTCGCCTGAGCCGGGAGGATGTGTACCAACACGTGACTGCACCCTCCAGCCTGGTGCGCCAGTTCGATTTCGAGAGCCGCATGCTCGACCGGCTCTCGGCCATGATCGGCCTGCTGCCGGCCACCAGCGATGCGCGTTCGCGGGAGCTGTTCGAGTGCAATCTGGTGTGCCCGGCATTGGCTATCGTCCTGGCCAAGGCACAGGCCCAGTGCGTCACCAGCGAGACCTTGCCGGAAGGCGTAAAGGCGCGATTGCGCCTAGGGTTGCAAGAGATGGCGGACTTCATCGGTGCGCGTCGTCAGGTGGACCTGGATGCACTGCTGCACGAGCTCGAAGCGCTTGGCGAAACCCTGGACGCCTTGCATCAGGCGCATTTCGAGGCGGGCCGGGAGGCGCTGCGTCAGTTGTTCATCCTGCGGGTCGCGCTGGCGATCGCCGGCCAGTTGCTCCAGCGCTACCGCCAGGTGCTGGCGCCGACCACGCAGCCTGAAGAGGAGGGCGCCTATGCCCATTGATTTCGAGTTCGGCGGTGTCTATCTGCCGCCGATCGCCCAGGCGCTGTTGCTGGGCTTGCCGTTGTTTCTGCTTGCCGACGCCTTGCTGCGTCGAGTTGGGGTGCTGGCGTTGGTGTGGCATCCCGCCTTGTTCCAGGGTGCTCTGTATGCCGCGATCTGCGCGGCCCTGGTGTTATCGATGGGAGTGAGTGTCTGACGATGCCTGCCTTGAAGCCTGTATTTTCCAAGGCACTGACCTTGGCCGTGCTGGCCCTTGCCCTGGTGCTGGGCTGGTTTGCCTGGGACTACTACACCCGTGCGCCCTGGACCCGCGACGCCCGGGTGAGGGCGGACGTGGTGACCCTGTCGGCCGAGGTGGCCGGTCGCATCATCGAACTGCCGATCCATGACAACCAGTTCGTCAAGCAAGGCGACCTGCTGCTGCAGATCGACCCCGCCCGTTATGAGCTTGCGGTATTGCATGCCGAGCGCGCGGTCGAGGTCGCTCGCGCCGCACTGGGGCAGTCCAAGGCGTCGATCGTCGCCAACGAAGCCCTGCTCAAGCAACGGCGCAGCGAAGAGCAACGCCGGCGTAGGCTTCAGTCCTTGTCGGCGATTTCCGCGGAAGAGTGGGAGAAGTCCGGCACGGACGTGGCCGTGGCCCAGGCCGATCTTTTACGCGAGCAGTCCAACCTGGGGTTGGCCCAGGCCAACGTACAGCTCGCCGAGGCCACATTGAAGCAGGCCCGCCTGGATCTGGAGCGCACACGGGTCACCGCGCCGGTCAGTGGCTATGTGACCAACCTGTTGACCCGCCAGGGGGATTTCGCCCAATCCGGCACGCCGCTATTGGCGCTGGTCGACAGCAGCTCGTTCCACGTCAGTGGTTATTTCGAAGAAACCAAGCTGCCGAAGATCAAGGTGGGCAGCCACGCGCGCATCGCCTTGATGAGCGGCGAGGTGCTGGAGGGCACGGTGGAAAGCATCGCCTACGCCATCACCGATCGCGAGAACCAGCCGGGCAACCGCCTGCTGGCCAACGTCAACCCGAGCTATACCTGGGTCAAGCTTGCCCAGCGGATCCCGGTGCGCCTGCGTCTGGAGCACAGCGCCGACGCACCGCCGCTGCGCGCTGGGACCACGGCGACGGTCACCATCGTGGATTGAGTTAGGTGAGTCTGTCGCATGTTCGATCTGAATGATTTGTACCTGTACACCAAGGTGGTGGAGCACGGTGGCTTCGCCCCCGCCGGCCGTGTCCTCGGCTTGCCCAAGTCGCGCCTTAGCCGTCGTGTGGCCCTGCTGGAAGAGCGCCTGGGCGTGCGTCTTATTCAGCGCTCCACCCGCCAGTTCGCCGTCACCGAGGTGGGCCTGGAGTACTACCATCACTGTGTATCGATGATGGACCGGGCGTATGCCGCCGAAGACGCGATCGAGCGCAGCCGTGCGGTGCCCAGCGGTATTATCCGCCTGGCCTGCAGCACCTCACTGCTGGACTCGCGCCTGGCGCCGATGCTGGCGCGCTTCATGGCCGAATGCCCAGTGGTGGAGTTGCTGGTCAAAAGCTACAACCGGCGTGTCGATGTCATTGGCGAGGGCTTCGACCTGGTCCTGAGCGTGCGCCATCGACCACTGGAGAGCAGCGAGCTGGTGATGCGCAAGCTGGCCCATAGTCGCCAATGCTTGGTGGTCGCCCCCAGGCTGCTGATCGGACATGAGCAACCTCTCCGCCCCTCGGACCTGTTCGAACTGCCGAGCCTGGGCTGGGGCGCCAATGTACAGGAGTACAGCTGGGATCTGGACGGGCCGGACGGCGCCGTGGCGTCGATTCGCTACCGGCCCCGCCTGGTGTCGGACGATGTCGCGGTGCTGCGCCAGGGGGCGTTGGCAGGTGTCGGTGTGGTGTTGCTCCCCGAGGAACTGGTGCGCGCCGACCTGGCGGCCGGGCGCCTGGTGCATGCCTTGGAGGACTGGACCCCACGCAAGGGCGAGATCGTTGCGCTGTTCCCGTCACGACGCGGGGTGATGCCTGCGGTGCGCAAGCTGATCGACTTTTTGGTGGAGGCGTTCGAGCAAGAGGCCGAAGGCCAGATGCGACAAACCCCTTGAAACGAGGATGTCACGAGGTGGGAGGTCAGGGAGCTGCAAGGCTCGGCGTCCGCTTCGTAGAGAGCGGATCATAAAGCCGTGCGCTTGAGTATTTCTTTTATGGCATCCAGCGCTTTGGGCCTTCGCGGGATGGATTTATACAGCAGAACGAGTTGGCGTATGTAGTCATCGGAGTCTGAGACGGGCGTGGCGAACACCTTCCCACTTTTCAAACCTGCCCATGCGGGAACGAGCGATACGCCCATCCCTTTCTCTACCATGATGTAAATGGCGTCAAGCGCATCGAGGTTGCACAGTAAATCAGGGCTCAGATCGTTGTCATGCAAGTATTGCAGGGCTATCTGCCCGCCCCAGGCATTTGAATCGTATCGAATCAACGGGTGGGTGAGAATGGTCGTATTTATATTGCTCTGCTCAATGGGATCCTTTGTCAACAGCATTAAAGGTTCATGCCGCAGCGTTTGCATCTTGATGGATTTCGGTAAGGAAAACGGGGGGCAGACCATAAGCCCGGCATCGAGTTCACCTGATACCACCTGCTCATACAGCGTGCGCGAGTCGCCAGGGGTGATTCTAAGCCTCAGGTGCGGTGCCGTTATCGTTAATTGGTGCATTAATTCTGGAAGCAGGCCTGTCAACGCAGTTGAAATAGCGCCTAACTTGAAATCACCTGTAAGCCCACTGCTGTCGAATCCATCCCTCAGTTCCGTGGCGCGCTGAATTAAGTTGCGCATTTTCGGCAGCAGTGCCAGGCATTGTTCAGAGGGTTCAACCGAGTGGGATCCACGGTTCAATAGTTCACAGCAGAGCGATTTCTCAAGCGCTTGAATACGCTGGCTGATGGCAGGTGCAGTAAGGTTTTCTCTGCGGGCGGCTGCCGCGATGGAACCTGTTTCAATAACCGCGACCAAACTTTCGAGAAATCGAATATCCAAAACAATTCCTTTAGGTCAGAGATGGAAAATCACGCTCCAGAACAAGCGAAAGGATAGGGTAGGCTGCACGAAATTCCCACCCAAACAAGAGGGCGTTTCCGTGACCGCATTTTTCCATGCCTCCTATCATGTAACAAACCTTGAAGAGTCGCGTAAGTTTTACGGCGAGGTGCTGGGCTGTAAAGAAGGCCGCTCCAGCGAGAGGTACATCGATTACGACTTATTCGGTCATCAAATTTCCCTTCACGAAGGCACGCCATTTCCGACCACGCGCACCGGCAAGGTCGGCGAGCACATGGTGTTGATGCCGCACATCGGCCTGGTGCTTGAGCTGGATGATTGGATGGCGATGGCAGAGCGGCTGCAAGCCCATGGGGTGAAGTTCGATATTCCCCCCGTTGTGCGCTTCCCGGGTCAGCCGGGTGAGCAGCGGACAATGTTCTTCCTCGATCCAAGTGGCAACCCAATCGAGATAAAAGGTTTCAAGGACTTCAAAGAAGTCTTTGCTGTTTGAAGGCGTGCTTTCATCCAAGCAGCACGCTTTGTCGATCACGCTGTTTATCATGAGCATCAACGCATGAGTGCTAATACCGAATGCGTGAGTGTGCGCGGCGTTTACCAGCCAGTTGACAGTCCAAATTATAATAATGGGAGGACGTATGGCGAAGGCGAGTCTGGTCACAAGAATTATCGTGGGTCTGGTGTTGGGCATTATAGTGGGTGCCCTGTTAAATATTTATCCAGATTACAAAATATGGGTGAGTAGTCAGGTTCTGCAGCCAGCCGGTGATATTTTCATCAAGATGATGAAAATGATCGTGGCGCCACTGGTCTTTGCCTGCATGGTCAGTGCCGTTGCCGGTAATGGCGACAGCAAGGCAATCGGGCGGGTGGGGGCCAAAACCATGTTCTACTTCTTCGTCGTCACGGGTATCGCCATTGTTTGTGGTTTGATCATAGGTAGTGTGGCCCAGCCAGGTACCGGCGCAAACTTGAGCACCCTTTCGGCTGCCCAGTCACTGACGTTGCCCTCTTCTTCGGAGGGTGGCCATGTCGGAAGTGTGATTCTTGGTGTCATTCCGGATAACATCGTGAATGCAATGGCGCAGGGTAACTTGCTACCTATCTTGTTCTTTTCGATCCTGTTCGGTTTTGGTGTGAATGCGCTAGATGCGGATAAGAAGCGACCGCTGATCGCTGTATTCAACGCCATGTCGGGGGCGATGTTCAAAGTCACGCACATCGTCATGCACTATTCTCCGATCGGCATTTTCGGCCTCATTGGCGTGACGGTGTCTAACTTCGGACTTTCTGCGCTGTTGCCGTTGGGTAAATTGATTCTTGTCACTTACGCCGCTGTCCTGCTGTTCGGACTGGTCGTACTTGGCGGAATAGCCAAAGCGGTTGGCATTAACATCTTCGACCTGATCACGTTCATCAAGGATGAACTGATTTTGGCGTTCAGTACCGCCACTTCGGCTACCGTGATGCCACAGCTCATCGAGAAGGTGGAGGCTTACGGCGCGCCGAGGTCCATTGCTTCCTTGGTGATTCCTACTGGGTACTCATTCAATCTGGATGGCGCATCGCTCTTCGTAGGCATTGGTACGCTTTTCATCGCCCAACTGTACGAAATCCCATTGAGCCTAGCTGACCAGGCGGTGCTGGTGCTCATCATGGTTCTGACGTCCAAAGGCGCGGCGGGTGTGCCAGGGGCGATGTTCGTCATCCTCACCGCCACGCTGACCAGTGCCGGGCTTCCCGTGGAGGGCATCGCTTTCATCGCCGGTGTCTACCGGCTCATGGACATGCCGATCACCGCGTTGAATGTGCTGGGCAACGCCTTGGCGCCCTTGGTGATCTCCAAGTGGGAAAACCAATTTCGAGTAGCACCTAGCCAACAGCCTGACGCAGTTGCGGGTGAGCGCCCTATGAACGCGTTGGCAAGCGAAGGGGGTGTCTGAACCGGACACTCGTGGGCAATAAAAAACCCCTTGAATCGGCTGTATTCAAGGGGTTTTGATGTCCATCAGGAGCTCGTGCGATCTCGACTCCCGATTAGACGTTGAAGCGGAAGTGCATCACGTCACCGTCCTTGACGATGTAGTCCTTGCCTTCCAGACGCCATTTGCCGGCTTCCTTGGCGCCGCCTTCACCTTTGTACTGGATGAAGTCGTCATAGGCCACGACTTCGGCGCGGATGAAGCCTTTCTCGAAGTCGGTGTGGATCACGGCGGCGGCTTGCGGCGCGGTGGCACCGACACGCACGGTCCAGGCGCGGACTTCTTTCACACCCGCGGTGAAGTAGGTCTGCAGATTGAGCAGGGCGTAGCCGGCGCGGATCACGCGGTTCAGGCCAGGCTCTTCCAGGCCCAGGGCCTCGAGGAACATGTCCTTCTCCTCGCCTTCTTCCAGCTCGGCGATCTCCGCTTCGATCTTGTTGCACACTGGCACCACGACCGCGCCTTCTTCCTCGGCGATGGCCTTGACCACGTCCAGGTGCGGGTTGTTCTCGAAGCCGTCCTCGGCCACGTTGGCGATGTACATCACCGGCTTGCTGGTCAGCAGGTGGAAGCCGCGGATCACGGCCTTCTCCTCGACGCTCATGTTCTTCATCAGGCTGCGCGCAGGCTTGCCATCGGTGAAGTGGGCAATGAGCTTTTCCAGCAGGGCTTTCTGGGCCAGGGCTTCCTTGTCACCGCCCTTGGCGTTGCGCGCGACCTTCTGCAGTTGCTTCTCGCAGCTGTCCAGGTCGGCGAAGATCAGTTCCAGGTCGATGATCTCGATGTCACGCTTGGGGTCGACGCTATTGGAGACGTGGATCACGTTCTCGTCTTCGAAGCAGCGCACCACATGGGCGATGGCGTCGGTCTCGCGGATGTTGGCGAGGAACTTGTTGCCCAGGCCTTCGCCCTTCGAGGCACCGGCGACGAGACCTGCGATGTCGACGAATTCCATGGTGGTCGGGATCACACGCTCAGGCTTGACGATCTCGGCCAGGGCGTCGAGGCGTGCATCGGGCATCGGCACGATGCCGCTGTTCGGCTCGATGGTGCAGAAGGGGAAGTTCTCCGCCGCGATACCGGACTTGGTCAGGGCGTTGAACAGGGTGGACTTGCCGACGTTGGGCAGGCCGACGATGCCGCAATTGAAACCCATGGGAATTCCCCTCTCTAGGAAATCAGGCCTTCTGGCTGTGCAGTTCGCGCATCGCCTTGGCGAAATCGCCGGCGAGCACGTCCGGCATCACGCCGAGGGCAAAATCGATGCTGGCGTCGAGCTTCTCCTGCTCGGCGCGCGGTGCGCGGCCCAGGACGAAGTTGGAGACCAGTTTGGCGTCACCTGGGTGGCCGATGCCGAGCCGCAGGCGATGGAAGTCGTTCTGGTTGCCGAGCTGCGCGATGATGTCGCGCAGGCCGTTGTGCCCACCATGGCCGCCGCCTTTCTTGAGCTTGGCGACGCCCGGGGGCAGGTCGAGTTCGTCATGCGCCACCAAGATGGCCGCCGGTGGGATCCGGAAGAAATTGGCCAGTGCCGCGACGGACTGGCCGCTGCGGTTCATGTAGGTGGTGGGGATGAGCAGACGAACGTCTTGGCCCTGATGGCTGAACTTAGCCGTCAGGCCGAAATACTTGCGGTCAGCGGTCAGCGATACACGCTGGGCGCTGGCGAGGCGTTCAACGAAAAGAGCCCCTGCGTTATGCCGGGTCTGTTCGTATTCGGGGCCGGGGTTACCCAGGCCGACGATCAACTGGATGGCGGTCACGTCAGGGGCTCTTCCTTGGAGTTGGTGGGTTACGGTGCGCGCGGCACTGTAACCCGATCAACGCCGGCGTGCGAGTGGATTACTCGGCAGCGCCTTCAGCAGCGTCAGCGGCTACGCGCGGGGCGTGGACGTTGGCAACAGCTTTGTCATCACCGTGGGCCAGAGCGACGAACTCTACGCCTTTCGGAGCTTTCAGGTCCGACAGGTGGATGATGGTGCCGATTTCAGCCTTGGCCAGGTCGACTTCGATGAACTCAGGCAGGTCTTTGGCTTCGCAGGAAACTTCGATCTCGGCTTCTACGTGGGAGATCTCGCCGCCTTTCTTGACCGGGGCTTCTTCGTTGATGAAGTGAACCGGTACCTTGGCGGTCAGCTTCTGGCCAGCAACGACGCGAACGAAGTCGGCGTGCATGATGAAGCCTTTGGCTGGGTGACGCTGCAGGGCCTTGACGACGACGTTCTGCTTGGTGCCGTCGACGTTCAGTTCCAGAACGTGGCTGAAGGCAGCTTCGTTATCGAACAGCTTGGTGATTTCCTTGGCCAGGATGGTCAGGGATTGGGCTTCTTTGCCACCACCGTAGACAACGGCTGGGATGTTGGCGGAATGACGCAGGCGGCGGCTCGCACCTTTCCCCAGGTCAGTACGCGCTTGGGCGTTCAGGATGAAATCGGTCATTTTGTATCTCCAAAATAGCCTCCCGTATGGCGTTTGCGACCAGCGCCATCGGGATTGGCAAAAAAGCCCCGCCCCGACAAGATGCCGGGGCGGGGCGCTTTTCGTCAGCGAGCGTTCCGCTTAGCGGAACATCGCGCTGATCGATTCTTCGTTGCTGATGCGGCGAACCGCTTCAGCGACAACCGGTGCGATATCCAGCTGGCGGATACGGTCACAGGCTTGAGCAGCGGCGGACAGCGGGATGGTGTTGGTCACCACCAGCTCGTCCAGCACGGACTTCTCGATGTTCTCGATCGCACGGCCCGACAGTACCGGGTGCGTGCAGTAGGCGTAGACCTTGGCCGCGCCGTGGTCTTTCAGGGCCTTGGCCGCGTTGCACAGGGTACCGGCGGTATCGACCATGTCGTCTACCAGGATGCAGGTGCGTCCTTCGACGTCGCCGATGATGTGCATCACTTCGGAGTGATTGGCCTTTTCACGGCGCTTGTCGATGATACCCAGGTCGACACCCAGGGACTTGGCGACGGCACGTGCGCGCACGACACCACCGATGTCCGGGGAGACGATCATCAGGTTCTCGAAACGCTGGTCTTCGATGTCGTCGACCAGTACGGGCGAGCCGTAGATGTTGTCGACGGGAATATCGAAGAAGCCCTGGATCTGGTCAGCGTGCAGGTCGACAGTGAGTACACGGTCGATACCCACGACAGTGAGCATGTCAGCGACGACTTTGGCGCTGATGGCTACACGTGCCGAACGCGGACGGCGGTCCTGGCGGGCGTATCCGAAGTAAGGAATCACGGCAGTGATTCGTGACGCTGAGGAGCGGCGGAAGGCGTCGGCCATCACTACCAGTTCCATCAGATTGTCGTTGGTAGGGGCACAGGTTGGCTGAATGATGAAAACGTCCTTACCACGAACATTTTCATTGATCTCAGCACTGATTTCGCCGTCGGAGAATTTACCGACAGAAACATCACCCAGTGGAATATGCAGCTGACGTACGACACGCCGAGCCAGATCGGGGTTGGCATTCCCCGTGAAGACCATCATCTTGGACACGCGCAGTACCTGAAGGCTGAGGGTAACCTGGATGAGCATAAGGAAAATGGCAGGGGCGGCTGGATTCGAACCAACGCATGGCAGGATCAAAACCTGCTGCCTTACCGCTTGGCGACGCCCCTGTATCTGTTGCTGCGAGTACCGAATACTCGACTTCTAGAGCAGGCTCTGCAGCTTGCGATGCAACATCGAAATGTTGCTTCCCTTTGCCACAAACCCTGTTTGGGTCTCTGAAAGAAGGGCCAGAACTTTATCAGCTTCGGCTTTGCTTGGGAAGGCCCCAAACACACAACTTCCAGTGCCGGTTAGACGAGCTTCAGTGTATTTACCCAGCAGATTCAACGCATTGCGAACTTCTGGATAACCTTGCTCTACCACCGGTTGGCAGTCATTTCGACTGTTTCCCTCGGGAACGGGGCGCATCTTAAGGGGGAGGGAATCACGTGTCAACTCTGGATGCGAAAAAATTTCCGCTGTGCTGACAGACACTTGCGGCACCAGTACGACGTACCAGGGCTCTTCGGGGTCCACCGGGGTCAGTTGCTCACCCACACCTTGGGCGAAGGCGGCGTGGCCGCGGACGAACACCGGTACATCGGCGCCAAGCCCCAGGCCCAGGCCGGCCAGGCGGTCTTCGTCCCAGCCCAGTTGCCACAGATGATTGAGAGCCAGCAGCGTGGTCGCGGCGTTGGAGCTGCCGCCACCGATGCCGCCGCCCATGGGCAGGATCTTGTCCAGCCAGATGTCGACGCCGAGCGCGCAGCCTGATTGTTGTTGCAACTGGCGTGCAGCTTTCACGATCAGATTGCTGTCGTGGGGCACGCCGGCGATTTCGGTGCGCAAGTGGATCTGGCCATCTTCACGCAGGCTGTAGTGCAGCTGATCGGCATGGTCGAGAAACTGGAACACGGTTTCCAGCTCGTGGTAACCGTCTGGGCGGCGACCGATGATATGCAGCCACAGGTTGAGCTTGGCCGGGGCGGGAAGGGTGAGCGTGGCCATCGATCAATGCCCCAGCTGGCGTGGCTGCCAGTCCTTGACCACCAGGGTGACGTCTAGGTCCTGGCCGTGCAGCTTCAGGCGCTCAGGTAGCCAGTAGCCGTTCTGTTGGGTGTAGCTCAGGTACTGCACCTGCCAACCGTCCTGGGTCAGGCTGGCCAGGCGGCTGTCGCCATCCAGGGTCAGTTGGCTCTTGCTGTCGGGGGCAGGCAGGCCACGGACCCACCAGACCAAATGCGAGACCGGCAGTTGCCAGCCGAGCTGTTCTTCGAGCAGTGCCTCGGGGCTTGGGGCTTCGTAGCGGCCCTGGTTGGCCACTTCCAGCACCACGCCGCCGGGGCGTCCGGTCAGGCGTGCCGCCCCGCGACCCAGGGGGCCGGCCAGGCGGATGTCGTAGTAGTCCTGGCGTTGCAGCCAGAACAAGGTACCACTGCCCGAATCACGGGGGGCGCGAATGCCGACCTTGCCGTTGATCTGCCAGCCGTCGAGGTTGCTCAGTTGCTCTTTATGGGCGCGCCACAACTGTGGATCGCCGTGGCCTTGCAGGGATTCACGGCTACCGAATCCGGCGCAGCCGGCCAGCAGGGCAATCAGGGTAAAGGTGATGCAATGACGCAGGAACATGGTTTACAGGGTCTCTGATCCGGTCAGGCGCAGGAGAGTCTTGCGCAGGATTTGGCTGTCGGGTTGGCCCTCGAAGGCCTTGGCCCAGACCTGGCGGGCTTCGCGGCGTTTGCCGTTGGCCCAGAGCACTTCACCCAGGTGGGCTGCCACTTCGTGGTCGGGGAAGCGCGCCAGGGCCTGGCGCAGCAGGCGTTCGGCTTCGTCGAGGTTGCCCATGCGGTAGTTGACCCAGCCCAGGCTGTCGAGCACAGCGGGGTCGTCCGGGGTGAGCTGGTGGGCTTTTTCGATCAGCGCCTTGGCTTCGGCGTAGCGCGTGGTGCGGTCGGCAAGGGTGTAGCCGAGCGCGTTCAGGGCCATGGCGTTTTCCGGTTCGCGCTGGATGATGGCGCGCAGGTCTTTTTCCATTTGCCCCAGGTCATCGCGCTTTTCCGCCAGCATGGCGCGGGTATAAAGCAGGTTGAGGTCATCCGGGTAGCGCTTGATCGCCTGGGCCAGGACTTGTTCAGCCTGGGCTTCCTTGGCGTTGTTGCCGTAGCTTTCCGCCTCGATCAGGTACAGCTGGATGGCGTAGTCCGGCTGGGCCTCTCGGGCTTCGCCGAGCAGGCGCGACGCCTCGCTGGCGCGGCCGTTAGCGATGAGGATGTCGGCCTGGCGCAATTGCGCCGGCAGGTAATCGGGGCCAGGGCCTACCAGGGCGTATTCACGCAGGGCGGCCTCGGGATCGCCGCGCTCTTCGTGCAGGCGGCCCAGGTTCAGGTGTGCGGCGTCGACATTGCTGTCGCGCTCCACCAGCTCCTGCAGATACCCCTCGGCCTCGTCCCAGTTCTTGGTTTCCAGGCAGACCAGAGCGAGCGAATAGCGCAGCTCGTCATCTTCGGGGTACTGCTGGAGCAGGCTCTCGAATTCGGCCTTGGCGTCTGCCATGCGGTCCTGCTCGACCAGAGTGCGGGCATAGGTCAGGCGCAGGCGCTTGTCGTCGGGATTGTCGCGAATCGCCCCGCGCAGCAGTGGCAAAGCCTCCGAACCACGGTCCAGGGTCTGCAGCAGACGGGCGCGCAGCAACACCGGGGCGACTTCGCCGTTTTGCGGCGGGTGCGATTCGAGTAGTTCGAGGGCTTGCTCGGTCTTGCCATCCTGGTTCAGCAACAGTGCTTTGCCAAACACCAACTGGCCGTTGTCCGGATACTTGACCAACAGACGGTCGAAGCTTTGCAGCAAGCCGTCGCGGGTGTTCTGGTCGGTTTCGGCTGCGGACAGCGCGAGGAAGTCGAAGTGGGTGTCGCCCTGGCCCTGGAGGACCTTTTCCATGTAGGCCATGGATTCGTCGTAGCGTCCGGCGCGGGCCAGTTGAATGGCCGCGGCCCGTTGAGCGTCGAGGTTCTGCGCATCGTTGTGCGCCCAGATCATCGCGGTGTCCAGCGCGGGCTCGTCGGCACCGAGGTATTCGGCGATGCGGTAGGCGCGTTCGGAGACGGCTGGGTCCTGGGTCTTCTCAGCCTGGTCGACATAGTTGGCCAGGGCAATGTCAAAGCGGTTGCGTTGCCCGGCCAGTTCCGCCACCAGCAGGCTGTAGAGCGTTTCCTCTTTGAACGAGCCGTACACCACAGGCTTTTCCGGTGCGCTTTTGCCTGCCGCGGCAACGGGCGACGCGGCCTCGTTCTTCTGCGGGGCCAGGCTTTGGCAGCCCTGGAGCAGGGCGAGAGCAAGCAACAATGCGTAGGACTTGTTCATAAAGAAGGCTTTGGATACCGGCGGTCGGAGCATGATGACACAAGCGCGAAGGCAAACCCACCTGCGAAGGTCGAGGTTGCGAGGTTTCGGATTGTTCGGACCATTCTATTAGCGGGTTGTTCTGGACTTTAGAAATCACCGGACCAAAATCCCAATCCCGCTTTTGCTTTTAATTGCACAAATTAGTTCAGGCGCCGCCAATCGCGACTTCAGGAGGCCGCGAAGCCCCGGAAGGCGCCGGAGCGCAGGGAACGGATATTCACACGCTGTAAATGCCCACCGACGGTGTTTGGGCCATCGTGCACCAAAAAGCCAAAGCCAAAGCCAAAGCCGATAGGGTGAGAGCGAGGGCTGTCAGTCACTGTATGTGCTCGGTGCGTCTGGCCGGCGCAACGGCCCGCCACCGTCGATAGCCCTCGGGTATCGCGACAATAGCGAACGGTGGTTGTTCTGAAACCTGCGAAGTAGGACAATTATCGGCTTCTCGTCACAACCAGCGACCTTGCATGGCCTTTCTTGCACTTGGTATCAACCATAAGACTGCCTCGGTAGACGTACGCGAGCGCGTGGCGTTTACGCCAGAGCAGCTGGTCGATGCCCTGCAGCAGCTTTGCCGACTGACCGCCAGCCGTGAGGCGGCGATCCTGTCGACTTGCAACCGCAGTGAACTCTATATCGAACAGGACCACCTGGCCGCCGACGCCGTGCTGCAGTGGCTGGCCGAGTATCATCAGCTCAACCTCGAAGAGCTGCGTGCCAGCGCCTATATCCACGAAGAGCATGATGCGGTCAGGCACATGATGCGTGTGGCCTCGGGCCTGGATTCGCTGGTGCTGGGCGAGCCACAGATTCTCGGCCAGATGAAGTCGGCCTACGCCGTGGCCCGCGAGGCCGGGACCATCGGCCCGCTGCTCGGGCGCCTGTTCCAGGCCACGTTCAGTGCAGCCAAGCAGGTGCGCACCGACACCGCCATCGGCGAGAACCCGGTTTCCGTAGCCTTCGCCGCCGTCAGTCTGGCCAAGCAGATCTTCAGCGACCTGGGTCGCAGCCAGGCGCTGCTGATCGGCGCTGGCGAGACCATCACCCTGGTCGCCCGCCACCTCCATGAGCAGGGTGTACGGCGTATCGTCGTGGCCAACCGTACTCTGGAGCGCGCCAGCATCCTGGCCGAACAGTTCGGTGCCCATGCGGTGCTGCTTTCGGACATCCCTCAGGAGTTGGCCAACAGCGACATCGTCATCAGTTCCACCGCCAGCCAGTTGCCGATCCTCGGCAAGGGCGCGGTGGAAAGCGCCTTGAAGCAGCGTCGGCACAAGCCCATCTTCATGGTCGATATCGCCGTGCCAAGGGACATCGAACCGCAAGTTGGCGAGCTCGATGACGTCTACCTATATACGGTCGATGACCTGCATGACGTCGTCGCGGAAAACCTCAAGAGCCGCCAAGGCGCGGCCCAGGCTGCCGAGGAGCTGGTATCGGTCGGTGCCGAGGACTTCATGGCGCGCCTGCGCGAGCTGGCCGCGGTGGATGTGCTCAAGGCCTATCGCCAGCAAAGCGAGCGCCTGCGCGACGAAGAACTGCAAAAGGCCCAGCGCCTGCTGGCCAATGGCGGCAATCCCGAAGAGGTACTGGCCCAGCTGGCCCGGGGGCTGACCAACAAATTGCTGCATGCGCCCAGCGTGCAATTGAAAAAGCTCTCCGCCGAAGGCCGCCTCGATGCGCTGGCCATGGCCCAGGAACTCTTTGCCCTCAACGAGGGCTCGACGGACAAAACCCCGCAATGAAAGCGTCGCTGCTCAATAAACTGGACACGCTCCAGGACCGCTTCGAAGAACTCACCGCTCTGTTGGGCGATGCCGAGGTCATTTCCGACCAGACCCGTTTCCGCGCTTATTCGCGTGAATACGCCGAAGTCGAGCCGGTCATCGACGCCTATAAAGAGTGGCGAAAGGTCCAGGACGATCTGGCCGGCGCTCAGGCGCTGCTCAAGGACAGCGACCCGGACTTGCGCGAAATGGCCGTTGAGGAAGTGCGTGAGGCCAAGGAGCAACTGGTCGGCCTGGAGGCCCGGTTGCAGCGCATGTTGCTGCCCAAGGACCCCAACGACGGGCGCAACGTGTTCCTCGAGATCCGCGCCGGTACCGGTGGCGACGAGGCCGCGATCTTCTCGGGCGACTTGTTCCGCATGTATTCGCGTTACGCCGAAAAGCGTGGCTGGCGTCTGGAGATTCTCTCCGAGAACGAAGGCGAGCACGGCGGCTACAAGGAGATCATCGCCCGGGTCGAAGGCGACAGTGTCTACGGCAAGCTCAAGTTCGAATCTGGCGCACATCGCGTGCAACGAGTGCCGGAGACCGAATCGCAAGGGCGTATCCACACCTCCGCCTGCACCGTGGCGGTCTTGCCGGAGCCGGATGAACAGGTCGCCATCGAGATCAACCCGGCCGACCTGCGTATCGATACCTACCGCGCCTCGGGCGCCGGTGGTCAGCACGTCAACAAGACCGACTCGGCGATTCGCATCACCCACCTGCCTACCGGCATCGTGGTCGAATGCCAGGAGGAGCGGTCGCAGCACAAGAACCGTGCCCGGGCCATGTCCTGGCTGTCGGCCAAGCTCAATGACATGCAGACCAGCGCCGCGCAAAACGCCATTGCCACCGAGCGCAAGCTGCTGGTCGGCTCGGGCGATCGCTCCGAGCGTATCCGCACCTACAATTATCCACAGGGCCGGGTGACCGATCATCGCATCAACCTGACCCTGTACTCCCTGGATGACATTCTGGCCGGGGGCGTCGATGCGGTCATCGAACCCTTGCTCGCTGAATACCAGGCCGATCAGTTGGCCGCCCTGGGGGATTGAATGACCATCATCGCCAGCCTGCTGCGCGACGCGCAGTTGCCGGATTCCCCGACCGAGCGCCTGGACGTCGAGCTGTTGCTCGCAGCTGCCCTGGGCAAGTCGCGCAGTTATCTGCACACCTGGCCCGAGCGCATCGTCAGCAGCGAGGCCGCCGAGACGTTCGCCGGCTACCTGGCGCGTCGCCGAGCCGGTGAGCCGGTGGCCTATATCCTGGGCCAGCAGGGTTTTTGGAAGCTCGATCTTGAAGTCGCTCCACACACACTGATCCCACGTCCGGAAACCGAGCTGCTGGTAGAAGCGGCGCTGGAGCTGCTGCCCGTGCGACCTGCGCGGGTGCTTGACCTGGGCACCGGCACTGGCGCCATTGCCCTGGCCCTGGCCAGCGAATGCCCGGCCTGGCAGGTAACCGCACTGGACCGCGTGCCCGAAGCCGTGGCCCTGGCCGAGCGCAACCGCGATCGCCTTGGCCTGGCCAATGCCCAGGTATACATGAGCCACTGGTATGACGCCGTGGCTGGCGAGCGCTTCGACCTGATCCTGAGCAACCCTCCCTACATCGCTGCCGACGACCCGCATCTGGTCGCAGGCGATGTGCGCTTCGAGCCCAGCAGTGCCCTGGTGGCGGGGCAGGATGGCCTGGATGACCTGCGAGTGATCATCGCCCAGGCGCCGGATCACCTGTCGGCCGGTGGCTGGCTGCTGCTCGAACACGGTTACGACCAGGCCTCGGCCGTGCGTGAGCTGCTCACCCGCCACGGCTTTATCGACGTGGCCAGCCGCCTGGACCTGGCCGGTCACGAACGCATTTCCATGGGACGACTGCCATGCTGAGTGATCAGGAGCTGTTGCGCTACAGCCGGCAGATCCTGCTGGCCCAGGTGGATATCGACGGTCAGTTGCGGCTCAAGCGCAGCAAGGCGTTGGTCGTCGGGCTCGGGGGGCTAGGGTCGCCGGTGGCTCTGTACCTGGCCGCGGCCGGTGTCGGCGAGCTGCACTTGGCCGACTTCGACACCGTCGACCTGACCAACCTGCAACGCCAAGTCATCCATGACAGCGACAGCGTGGGTATGAGCAAGGTCGACTCGGCGTGCAAGCGCCTGGAGGCGATCAACCCCGAGGTCAAGCTGGTTGCGCACCGCGAGGCGCTGGACGAAGACTCCTTGGCCGCGGCCGTGGGCGCGGTCGATGTGGTGCTGGACTGCTCGGACAACTTCTCCACCCGCGAAGCGGTCAACGCCGCCTGTGTCGCCGCAGGCAAGCCGCTGGTCAGTGGCGCGGCGATCCGCCTGGAAGGGCAGCTATCGGTGTTCGACCCCCGTCGTGACTACAGCCCCTGCTACCACTGCCTCTATGGCCATGGCAGCGAAGCCGAGCTGACGTGCAGCGAGGCGGGTGTGCTCGGTCCGTTGGTGGGCTTGGTGGGCAGCCTGCAAGCACTCGAGGCGATGAAACTGTTGGCCGGCTTCGGCGATCCTCTGGTGGGGCGCTTGCTGTTGATCGATGCGTTGGGCACACGCATGCGCGAGCTGCGGGTCAAGCGCGATCCGGCGTGTGCCGTCTGTGGCAGCCGGCATGGCTGAGCGTGCGGCGCCGGTCGGCGTGATGGATTCTGGGGTCGGCGGTCTGTCGGTGCTCGCCGAGATCCAGCGCCTGTTGCCCAACGAATCGCTCCTGTATGTCGCTGACAGCGGCCATGTGCCGTACGGCGAAAAGTCGCCGGACTATATCCGCCAGCGCTTGCGCCACATTGCCGGGTTCTTCCACGCGCAAGGTGCCAAGGCGATGGTCCTGGCCTGCAACACTGCGACCGTGGCGGCAGTGGCCGACCTGCGCGAGCTGTACCCGGATTGGCCGCTGGTGGGCATGGAGCCTGCGGTCAAGCCGGCCGCTGCAGCGACGCGCTCTGGCGTGGTCGGGGTGCTGGCCACCACCGGCACTTTGCAGAGTGCCAAGTTCGCTGCCTTGCTCGATCGTTTCGCCAACGATGTCCAGGTCATCACCCAGCCGTGCCCTGGCTTGGTGGAGCGCATCGAGGCGGGGGATCTCGACAGTCCACAGCTGCGCCAGTTGTTGCACGGCTATGTGCGGCCTTTGCTGGACGCAGGTTGCGACACGCTCATCCTTGGCTGCACCCATTACCCCTTCCTGCGTCCGCTGTTGGCCAGCATGGTGCCGGCGGATGTGGCCATCATCGATACCGGTGCCGCTGTGGCACGGCAACTGCGGCGCTTGCTGGCGGCGCGGGACCTGCTGGCCGAGGGGCCAGCGCGTGATACCGCGTTCTGGACCAGCGCCGAACCACAGTCGCTGAACGACGTGCTGCCGCTGCTCTGGGGGCGTGCCGATCGGGTTCTGCCTTTTTCGCTGTAACCGAACTGCGCTGCCCAAGGGTGCGCCTCAGGCTCAATCCTTAAGACCTTGAAACGCCGCCAAGACCCGCTCACGACTGCTGCCCAGGTCCACGATCGGCTTCACGTATGGCGCAGAAAATAAATCCCCGCCGGCACCCGGTTCATGGATGGTTTTGTCATCGAGCCCCTGCAATTCCGGCAGCCAATGACGGATGAACTGCCCTTGCGGGTCGAAGCGGCGTGACTGGCTGACCGGGTTGAACAGACGGAAATAGGGCACTGCATCGGTCCCGGTGGAGGCACTCCACTGCCATCCACCATTGTTGGCGGCCAGATCGCCGTCGATCAGGTGTCGCATGAAATGCCGTTCGCCCAGGCGCCAGTCGATCAGCAGGTTTTTGCTCAGGAACATCGCCACGACCATGCGCAGACGATTGTGCATCCAGCCGGTGTGCAGCAATTGGCGCATGGCGGCATCGACGATCGGAAAGCCGGTACGACCGGTTTTCCAGGCTTCCAAGTCTTCGGGGGCATCACGCCAGGGCAGCGCTTCGGTGGGGGCGCGGAAGGCCCGGTGTCGAGAGACCTGTGGATAACCCACCAGGATGTGTTTGTAGAACTCCCGCCACAGCAGCTCGTTGATCCAGGTTTGTACACCCACGCTGCCGCTGTCCAATTCGCCCTGGTTCCCGCTCAAGGCAGCGTGCAGGCACTGGCGCGGCGAAATCACGCCGGCGGCCAAGTATGGCGAGAGTTGGCTGGTGCCGGTCCGGGCGGGTAGGTCCCGTAGTTGAAGATAGTCCTCGACCGTCTCGTCGATGAAGCGGGTCAGGCGCCGATGGGCTTCGTTTTCTCCGGCTGGCCAGTGCTCGCGAACACTTCGCGGTGGGGATGGAAAACCGGTGAAGCCCTGAGGGAGGGGATCGCTGGCAATGCGCAGCGGTGCCTGACGTTTCACGGGGGGCGCCAGGCTTGGCAGGCTCAGATGCAGATGCTCAAGGCATGCCCGACGGAACTGGCCGAACACCTGGAAGTAGTGCCCGCTTCGGGTCAGCACCGAGCCTGGGCGTAGCAGCAGCTGATCCAGGTGGCCATGGGTGAGGATGCCCGCCTGCTCGAGCAGATCCTGGGTAGCGGCGTCACGCTGCTGCTCGTTCACGCCGTACTCTTCATTCCAATGCACCGCCTCGATCCGATGTTCTCGGCAGACCTCCAGCACCGCCTGGGGCGCCTGTCGCCAGGTGTCGACGTGGCGGATCAGCAAGGGGATGTTCAGGCGCTCCAAGGACTGGCGCAGGGTCTGCAGGTTGCGCAGCCAGAAATCGACCTTGCAGGGAGCATCGTCATGGGCGAGCCACTGGCCGGGGCTGGCCAGCCACAGGGCGAGGGTCGGCCCAAGGGCACAGGCAGCGCTCAGGGCGGTGTTGTCTTCGACGCGCAGGTCGCTGCGCAGCCAGATCAGTTGCAAAAGCGTTTCCTCAAAGTGATTGCAGCAGGCGCAGGGCTGCCAGGGGCGTGTCGAACAACTGCAAGCCCTCGACGTCGGATTCGACCAGGCGCGGGCCGTGCGCGAAGACAGTGCCACCACCGGCCAGCAGTGGGATGTCGATGCCGGTCAACGCTGCCTTGAACGAGCGGATGTCGACACGGGTGCCGAGGTAGAAGATCACCGCCCGTGGCCGCAGGGCTTGCACCGCGCGGTGCAGGCAGGGGCCGGTGAGCGGTTGTTCGAGCACCTCCACGGCGATCGCACTGTTGCCGAGTAACCAGGCGCACAGCCAAAGGTGCGGATCGAACGCGCCATCGCCGCAGGTTGTGATGAGCACGGCGGGGCCTGGCAGCGACAGGCTGTCGTGCTGAACGCGCGCGCCCAGCTTGCTACGCAGCCAGGTGTAGAAGAATGCTTGCTCGAGCCGGGCGTTGAAGTAGCTGCGCCAGCGTTGTTCCAGGCTATCCAGCAGGGGCAGCAGCAATTGCTCGCACAAGGTGAAGGCCGGATACAGTGCCATCGCCTGGTTGAATTGCTGGTCGAGGGCATGATGTGAAAGCGAGGCGATGGCCTCGATCATTGCCTGTTCGCGTAATTGCCAGTCGCCCACCGGGGCAACGCTCGGCGGGCGTTCGAGCAGCTCGCGCACTTGGCCCACCGACGCGCCGCGTTCCAGCCAGCTCAGGATGGCGTGCACCCGGTCGACCTGTTCTGGCGGATAAAGGCGATGGCCTTTGGCGGTGCGCTGGGGTTTGAGCAAGCCATAACGCCGCTCCCAGGCCCGCAGGGTGATCGGGTTGACGCCCGTGCGCCGGGCCAGTTCGCCTATCGGCAGCAGGATTTCAGAGAGCATTGCGCAGGCCTAGGGGCGCGGGGTGTGGTTGCAGGTAAGCCTGTTGCAGCAGGTAAGGGTCGGGGTGGTTGCGCAGGTGATGCTTGAGCAAGGTCAGGGGCACCACCAACGGCACGATGCCTTGCTGGTACTGGCCGATGAGCTGCTGCAGTTCGTTGCGGTCGCCTTGTCCCAGAACATCTCTCAAGTAACCACTCAGGTGCTGCAAGACGTTGCCATGGGTGCCACGGCTGGCGCGACGACGTAGCGCCTGCATCAGCGCGCTGAAATAACGGGGGCCGATGTCGAGCGGGTCGTCGTCACGGCGCATGCTGCCGAGCATTCGGCCCAGTTCGCGATAGGCCTGGGGATTATTGGCCATGAGCAGGTATTTGTAGCGTGAGTGAAAGCGCACCAGGGCTCCGCGGTTCAGGCCCTGCGTCAGCAGATGCTGCCAGTCGGCATAGGCATAGACGCGGCTGATGAAGTTTTCCCGCAGTACCGGGTCGTGCAGGCGGCCTTCTTCTTCCACCGGAAGATCCGGGCGGCGCGCGCAAAATGCACTGGCGTATGCACCTTGCCCCGGCAGGCGGGAGAGCTGGCCGTCGTGCTGATAGACCTTCACCCGCTCCAGGCCACAGGACGGCGACTTCTGCATGAAGATGTAACCGCACAGGTCATCGAGCGACTCGGCCATCTGCTCGCCGTAGGCGCGCAGCGGGCCCGACAGGTCTGTGCCAGGGCTTTGGGGGGCTATCACTTCAGGGCGTTCAGGATCGCCGACCAAGCGGATTGCGGCGCGGGGAACGCCTAGTCCAATGGCCACCTCCGGGCATACCGGAGCCCATTCGAAGTGATCTGCGAGCAACTCAAGGCACAGGGGAGAGGCCTTGTGACCGGCGTTGAAGCGCACGGATTGGCCGAGCAGGCAGGCACTGATACCAATCCGCGGCTTGTCGGTGGGCGAAGCGATGTCCATGGCGGGTCTCCGGAAAACCTGTACGCTTATGTGCGTCTTGTACAGGTTCATTCCAGCACACCGAAAAACTTATGCAAGAGAAATTTTTTGTATAGCTCTGCGGATCGCGTTAATCGAGGTGCTCCAGCAGCCGCCGGGCAGCCTCCTGACCGCTGAGCCAGGCGCCTTCCACGCGGCCGGACAGGCACCAGTCCCCGCAGGCATACAACCCAAGGTCGGCATCGGCCAGGGCCCCCCACTCATGGTTGCCGGCCGGACGGGCATACAACCAGCGGTGCGCCAGGGCGAAGGTTGGTGGCGGCACGATGCAGCCAATCAACTCCGCGAATTCGCCCCACAGCTGCTCGATTACGTCCTCTTTGGGCAGGTCGATATGCTGCTTGCTCCAGTTCGAGGTGGCGTGCAGTACCCAGGTGTCGAGCTGTTCGTCGCGCCCAGGCTTGCTGCGGTTGCGGGCCAGCCAGTCGAGCGGGTTGTCCTGTACGAAGCAGCCCTGCATGGGCGTATCGAGGGCGGTCTGGAAAGCCAGGGCGACGGCCCAGGTAGGCTCCATCTGCACGCCAGCGGCCACGGCGGCGAGCTTGGGCGTCGCGGCCAGCAGTGGTGTCGCCTGGGGGGCGGGCACCGCGATCACCACACGGCTGAAGGGGCCATGGCTGCACCCTTCGGTGTCCTGCAGGTGCCAGTATTGTTTGCCACGGAAGACTTCGGCGATGCGGCAGCCGAAGTTCACCGTCACGTCCTTGAGCAGGCCGCGGGTGATGGCGCTCATGCGCGGCACACCGACCCAGCGCGTCTGTTCGTCGGGTGAGGGGGTCAATTCGCCGTCTCGGTAGTTGTAAAGCTGAGGCTTCCACTGCTGCACCCAGCCGGCCTCGACCCATTGATGGACCTGCTCGACGAAGCGCCGGTCACGGGCGGTGAAGTACTGCGCACCCAAGTCCAGTGCGCCCGCTTCGCTGCGTTTGCTGGCCATGCGGCCGCCGCTGCCGTGGCCCTTGTCGAACAAGTGGACCGTCTGCCCGGCTTTCTGCAGAGCTTGGGCGGCGGAAAGGCCGGCGATACCGGCACCGATGATGGCAATAGGTACTGTCATGATGGCCTCTTCGAACCTTGCTGTAAGCAGACTACGCTGTTAGGCAAACCTGTACAATGCACAAAATTTGTATAAGGTTATACCGCTCGATAGGGCAGGTTGGCCTATGTTTAATCCGAGAGCATCCGGTCTAAAAAGTGCCTTGTTCTTAAAAATAGACCACGGCCGCAACTTGCGAGGACACAGCCATGCATATATTGCTGACCGGCGGTACTGGCTTGATCGGCCGGCACCTGTGCCAGTACTGGCTCGGCCAGGGCCATCGCCTGACCGTATGGAGCCGTCGCCCCGAGCAGGTCGCTAAAATCTGCGGCACCGGCGTGCGCGGCATCGCCCGACTGGAAGACCTGGCAGCGGACGAGGAGGTCGACGCGGTGATCAACCTGGCCGGCGCACCGATCGCCGACCGTCCTTGGACTGCCTCGCGACGGACCCTGCTGTGGGCCAGCCGCATCACCCTCACCGAGCAGCTGCTGGCATGGCTGGAGAGCCGTGAGCAGCGCCCCGAGGTGCTGATATCGGGGTCCGCGGTGGGCTGGTACGGCGACGGTGGCGAGCGGGAACTGACCGAGGCCTCGCCCCCGGTGAAGGAAGACTTCGCCAGCCAGCTGTGCATCGCCTGGGAGGAAACCGCCCAGCGTGCGCAACGGCTGGGCATTCGCGTGGTGCTGGTGCGAACCGGGCTGGTGCTGGCCAGCGACGGCGGCTTTTTGTCGCGCCTGCGCCTGCCGTTCAAGCTGGGGCTGGGCGGGCCTTTGGGGGATGGTCGGCAATGGATGCCCTGGGTCCATATAGAAGACCAGGTCGGCTTGATTGATTTTCTCTTGCAGCACAAGGACACCACCGGTCCCTATAATGCCTGCGCGCCGGAGCCGGTGCGCAACCGCGAATTCGCCAAGCGTCTGGGGCGTGCCCTGCATCGGCCTGCCTTCATGCCGACACCGGCGCTGCTGCTCAGGGCGGGCCTGGGCGAGCTTTCGACGCTGCTGCTTGGCGGACAACGGGCGCGCCCGGTGCGCTTGCTAGCGGCAGGATTCACATTCCGTTTCAACGATCTGCAATCGGCCCTGGACGACCTGTCCAGCCGCCTCTGACATAGGATGCTGCATGACCGATCACGCCTTGCTACTGGTCAACCTGGGTTCGCCGGCCTCCACCTCGGTTGCCGACGTGCGCCGTTACCTCAACCAGTTCCTCATGGACCCCTACGTGATCGACCTGCCGTGGCCTGTGCGTCGTCTGCTGGTGTCGCTGATCCTGATCAAGCGACCGGAGCAGTCGGCCCACGCCTACGCCTCGATCTGGTGGGACGAGGGCTCGCCCTTGGTGGTCCTGACTCGCCGCTTGCAAGCGGCCATGGCCGAGCATTGGCCCCATGGCCCGGTGGAGATCGCCATGCGCTATGGCCAGCCGGCTTTGCCCGAGGTGTTGGAGCGCCTGGCTGCCAAGGGCGTGCGCAAGGTCACCCTGGCGCCGCTATATCCACAGTTCGCCGACAGCACCGTGACCACGGTGGTGGAGCTGGCCAAGCAGACCATCGCCAGCCAGCAACTGCCGTTACAGATGCGCGTGCTACAGCCGTTCTATGATCACCCCGACTACATCGATGCCTTGGTCGCCAGCGCCAGGCCTTATCTCGAGCAGGGCTACGATCACCTGCTGCTGAGCTTCCACGGCTTGCCCGAGCGACATCTGAAGAAGCTCGACCCGACCGGCAAGCATGACTTCCAGGCCGCCGATTGCTGCAAGGATGCCGATGCCCAGACCCGTGCGATCTGCTACCGCGGTCAATGCCTGGCCACGGCCAAGGCGTTCGCGCAAAAGATGGGGATCGCCGACGGCAAGTGGTCGGTGTCGTTCCAGTCACGCCTGGGGCGTGCCAAGTGGATCGAGCCCTATACCGAGACGCGTCTGGATGAGCTGGGCAAGGCTGGGGTGAAGAAGCTGCTGGTGATGTGCCCGGCGTTCGTCGCCGATTGCATCGAGACGCTGGAGGAGATTGGTCAGCGCGGCAGTGAGCAATTCATCGAGGCGGGAGGTCAGGAGTTGGTGCTGGTGCCATGTCTGAACGATCACCCGCAGTGGGTGAAGGTGCTGGCAGGGATGTGCGAAAAGGCCTGACTTTCTGAACACCTGCTCGGCCTCTTCACGAATAAACCCGCGAAGAGGCCTGGTCAGGCTGAAGTCGGGTGTCAGGGTAACTGATCGTCCAGTTTCTTGTGCTTCCAGCTGTCGTTGCCCGGCAGGATCAGGTTCAGGGCGATGGCCACGATGGCGCACAGGGCGATGCCCTTCAGCCCCCAGTCATCGGGGCCGTCGCCGCTGCCGATCAATACGCCGCCGATGCCGAACACCAGGGTCACCGAGACGATCACCAGGTTGCGGGCTTCGGCCAGGTCGATCTTGTGACGGATCATGGTGTTCATGCCCACTGCGGCGATCGAGCCGAACAGCAGACACAGAATGCCTCCCATCACCGGCACCGGAATGCTCTGCAACAGTGCGCCGAACTTGCCGATGAACGCCAGGGTGATGGCAAAGATCGCCGCCCAGGTCATGATCTTCGGGTTGTAGTTCTTGGTCAGCATCACCGCGCCGGTCACTTCGGCGTAGGTGGTGTTGGGCGGGCCGCCGAACAGGCCGGCTGCGGTGGTGGCCAGGCCATCGCCGAGCAGGGTGCGGTGCAGGCCCGGCTTTTTCAGGTAATCGCGCCCAGTCACGCTGCCCACGGCAATGACGCCGCCGATGTGCTCGATCGCCGGAGCCAGAGCCACCGGAACGATGAACAGGATCGCCTGCCAGTTGAATGCCGGCGCGGTGAATTTCGGCAGCTCCAGCCAGGGCGCCGAGGCGATCTTGGCGGTATCGACCACCCCAAAGGCGAACGACAGGCCAAAGCCCACCAGCACGCCGGCGATGATCGGTACCAGACGGAAGATCCCCTTGCCGAACACGGCCACGATCAGCGTGGTCAGCAATGCCGGCATGGAGATCAACATGGCGGTCTTGTACGGCATCAGCACGCTGCCATCACCGGCTTTGCCCATGGCCATGTTGGCCGCGATCGGCGCCATGGCCAGGCCGATGGAGATGATCACCGGGCCGATCACTACAGGCGGTAGCATACGGTCGATGAAACCGGTGCCCTTGATCTTCACCATCAGGCCCATGAAGGTGTACACGAAGCCCGCTGCCATCACGCCGCCCATGGTCTCGGCCAGGCCGAACTGGCCCTTTGCGAGAATGATGGGGGTAATGAAGGCAAAGCTGGAGGCCAGGAATACTGGGACTTGGCGGCCTGTGACCAGCTGGAACAGCAAGGTGCCGATGCCCGCGGTGAACAGCGCCACGTTGGGGTCGAGGCCTGTGATCAGCGGCATCAGTACCAGCGCGCCGAATGCCACGAAGAGCATCTGCGCGCCCGAGACGACCTGGCGCCAGAGCGGGTCGTTGAAGCCGTCCTGCATGGTCAGGCGTCCTTCTGCTTGGTGCCGAAGATCTTGTCGCCGGCATCACCCAGGCCTGGGACGATGTAGCCGTGTTCGTTCAGGCGCTGGTCGATCGAGGCGGTGTAGATCTGCACATCAGGGTGGGCTTTCTCCACCACGGCGATGCCTTCGGGTGCGGCGACCAGGACCATGGCGCGGATCTCTTTGCAGCCCGCCTTCTTGAGCAGGTCGATGGTGGCGACCATCGAGCCGCCGGTGGCCAGCATCGGGTCGATGATCAGGGCCAGGCGCTGGTTGATGTCCGGCGCGAGCTTTTCCAGGTAGGTATGTGCTTCGAGGGTTTCTTCGTTGCGGGCAACGCCCACGGCGCTCACTTTGGCGCCTGGCACCAGGCTGAGCACACCATCGAGCATGCCGATGCCAGCGCGCAGGATCGGGACCACGGTGATCTTCTTGCCGGCGATTTTCTCGACCTGCACCTTGCCGCACCAGCCGTCGATCTCGTAGGTCTCCAGCGGCAGGTCCTGGGTGGCTTCATAGGTCAGGAGCGCGCCGACTTCCTGGGCGAGTTCGCGAAAATTCTTGGTGCTGATATCGGCGCGGCGCATCAGGCCGAGCTTGTGGCGGATCAGCGGGTGGCGGATCTCACGAGTAGGCATAGGGGAGGGCTCCGGGAGGCGGGCAAAAAAACGGCGGTAGATTAATCTATTCAGTCCGGCATGTCGTCTGCTCATTCTGGACGTTAGTCCATAAATGCTTGATCTGGGGCGGGCGGATGCGTACCTTTGCCCGCTTTTCCAATTCCGAGCCCCCTGGAGAGCGCCATGTCCGCCGATCTCGAGCATATCCGTCAAGTCATGCGCGAGGCTGACTGCCTGTACACCGAAGCCGAGGTCGAAGCGGCCATCGCCAAGGTCGGCAAGCAGATCTGCCAAGACCTGCACGACAAGAACCCGGTGGTCTTCTGTGTCATGAACGGTGGCCTGATCTTCGCCGGCAAGCTGCTGACTCACCTGCAGTTCCCGCTTGAGGCCTCCTACCTGCACGCCACGCGTTACCGCAACCAAACCAGCGGCGGCGAACTGTTCTGGAAGGCCAAGCCTGAGATTTCCTTCATCGACCGCGACGTGCTGATCGTCGACGACATCCTCGATGAGGGTCACACCCTCAGCGCCATCATCGATTTCTGCAAGCATGCCGGTGCCCGCTCCGTGCACACCGCGGTGCTGATCGACAAGGATCACGACCGTAAAGCCAGCCCGGACCTCAAGGCCAACTATGCCGGCTTGCCGTGCGTCGACCGCTACATCTTCGGCTATGGCATGGACTACAAAGGGTACTGGCGCAACGCCAACGGCATCTTCGCAGTCAAGGGCCTGTGACCATGCGCCAACCTGCATTCATCGACCACGCGTTGTTTGCCGAGTTGGCGCAAAAAGCTGCCGACAGCCCCCGTGGGCGGCAACACCATAATTTCCATGAGATGGAAGAACCCTGCCACCGCATGGCCGTCGGCCTGCAGCCCACCACCTACATCCCGCCCCACCGCCACCTGAGCGACGACAAGGCCGAGGCGCTGATCGTGCTCAAGGGGCGCCTGGGCCTGTTGATCTTCGACGAGCAGGGCGTGGTGATCGACAAGCGGGTGATGCAGGCCGGAGGCGATTGCCTGGGTGTCGACCTGGCGCCGGGTACCTACCATGGGCTGGTGGTGCTCGAAGCCGACAGCATGCTGTTCGAATGCAAGGCCGGGCCCTACCGGCCGGTGGGCGAGGGCGAGCATGCTCATTGGGCGCCGCGTGAGGGCGAGCCGGGCGTGGCCGAATACCATGCGTGGATGCGTGCGCAGTTCGAGTAGCGTTCGCGGGTAAGCCTGGTCCGCAGTGCCTTTGGGGGCGAGTTTACCCACTAAGACGACACCGCAGAGCAAGGCAGTTTCACCACGAACCTGAGTGGCAGCGGTTTTCTGCGAGGGGACGCAGACGCAATCAAAAAGCGCCACGCCCACTCAGGATCCTGAACCCACCTCCATGCTAGAGTGCTTCTCCCTGTCAAGGAGCCTCACATGCGTGCGATTCTTCCTTTCCTGCTGGCGGTGAGCCTGCCGCTGTCCGCGGCGCCGCTGCATGGCCAGTTCCTGCCCCCCGATGAGCTGTCCCTGCGTCAAGAGGCTCCGACAGCCCAGCAACTGCTGCAGGTGACCGACTATTCGGTGGTGACCGGCATCCAGCGTCAGTCCGACCAGCAACCCATCCCCATCACCTCATCGTTGCTGTTGCGCCTGAAGGGCAAGCCCTTGAGCAAGGGCGCCACCCTCAGCCAGGTCTTGATCAATTTCGATGGCGAAGGCGGCAAGAGCCTGAAGAAGCCGGTCTACGACGAGAAGACCCGAACCCTCACCTTGAGCTATCCGCTGGCCAACTATCGAGTGATCATGGACCTGCTGCGCAACGAGACGTTGTACGTGCAGTTCCTCACCTACCCCAACGGTCATCTCTGGGCGGATCTGCACACCGGCACCGTACGTACGCGTTGAGACCCGCGGGCCGTGAGGGGTAAACTGCGGGCCTTTGAATGCCCATGATGGCCCAGTTGGAGTCGGCAATGCGTAAAGACAAGAAGCAGGTGATTGGTGACGAGATCAGCGACGATTACGTCAAGACGTTCCTCCAGTTCGAGCCGGCCGATGGCGTGACCTCGCCGTCGCTGCACAAACTGGTCAAGGCCTATCGCGGCCTGCGCGTAGACGATTTCGAGCGTTTCGTCGGCTTCTTCGTCGAGGCGGGTCTGGACCTGGACGGCAAAGACGAGCACGGCAAGACCTTTGTCGAGCTGATCGCCGACCAGCGCAATGCGCCTGAGTACATCGAGATCATCAATAACGCCCGTGGCTGATCGGTAAGCCTGTGTCTACCTTTCGTGGGTAGACCCGCTCCCACAGGGTTCATTACAATGCTTGTGGGCGCGGTTTCCCGCGAAGAGCACCGCAGATCCAGGCACAAAAAAACGCCCCGAGGGGCGTTTTTTTGTGGGTCGGTATCAAGCGTAGTGCTGGGCCGGGCTGCTGGTGTCTTCCACCATTTCCAGCGCTTCGTCGTTCTGTGCGCTGATCTTGTGGTAGAGCGCGGCATCGGTGGCCAGGACCTTCTCGCGAGCCGGGAAGATCTCCTTGAGCTTGGCAGCCCAGGCACCCTTGGCCTGCTCGGGGAAGCAGCGCTCGATCAGTTCAAGCATGATCGAGACGGTCACCGAAGCGCCTGGCGAGGCGCCGAGCAGGGCTGCCAGGCTGCCGTCCTGTGCCGAGACCAGCTCGGTACCGAATTGCAGGATGCCGCCTTTCTTCGGGTCCTTCTTGATGATCTGCACGCGCTGGCCTGCAACTTCCAGACGCCAGTCCTCGGCTTTGGCTTCAGGGTAGAAGCGGCGCAGGGCCTCCAGGCGTTGTTCCATCGACTGCATCACTTCGCTGACCAAGTATTTGGTCAGGTCCATGTTGTCACGGGCGACGGCCAGCATCGGGCCGATGTTGCCCATGCGTACCGACAGCGGCAGGTCGAGCAGAGAGCCGTGCTTGAGGAACTTGGTGGTGAAGCCTGCATACGGGCCGAACAGCAGCGACTTCTTGCCATCGACCACACGGGTGTCCAGGTGTGGAACCGACATGGGCGGAGCGCCGACCGCGGCCTGGCTGTAGACCTTGGCCTGGTGCTGCTTGACGATCTCGGGGTTGTCGCAGCGCAGCCACTGGCCGCTGACCGGGAATCCGCCGAAGCCCTTGCTTTCGGGGATGCCGGACATCTGCAGCAACGGCAGGGCCGCGCCGCCAGCACCGAGGAAGACGAAGCGGGCATCGACTTCACGGCTGCCGCCGCTGTTGACGTCCTTGATGCTGACGGTCCAGCCGCTGCCGTTGCGGCGCAGGCCGACGACCTTCTTGCTGTACTTGACCTGCGCATCGGCGCAGTTGCCCAGTTGCTTGAGCAGCTTGTTGGTCAGGGCGCCGAAGTTCACGTCGGTACCCTTGATCACGCGCGTGGCGGCGATGCGCTGGTCGGCCGGGCGGCCCGGCATCATCAGCGGCATCCACTGTTCCATCACGGCCTTGTCTTCGGTGTACTCCATCTCGCTGAAGGCATGGTGCTGTTTGAGCAGCTCGAAGCGCTTCTTGAGGAAGGATACGCCCTTGTCACCTTCGACATAGCTCAGGTGCGGGACCGGATTGATGAAGGCACGTGGCGAGCCGAAGCTGCCCTTGCGCACGAGGTAGGCCCAGAACTGGCGGGACACCTCGAACTGGGTATTGATGTGCACGGCCTTCTTGATGTCGATGCTGCCATCGGCGGCCTGAGGCGTGTAGTTCAGCTCGCACAGGCCTGCGTGGCCCGTCCCTGCGTTGTTCCAGGGGTTGGAACTTTCCGCGGCACCGGAGTCCATCGCCTCGACGACCTCCAGCTTGATCGACGGGTCGAGTTCCTTGAGCAGTACGGCCAGGGTGGCACTCATGATGCCCGCGCCTACCAGTACCACATCAACCGATTCGTTCTGCGCCATTAACGCGTCTCCACAATCTACAGCACCTAATTGACAGCATAGGATCCCTGGGTTGGCCAGGATCGCCATGTCCGACTCTTCGCAGTTCTTGCCACTTCCGCGGACCCTGCCAATTCAGTCTTGGTGTTCGGCTATTGAACGCCGCTTGCCACGGGTGCGGCAATTCGACTTATGGTCAAGGTATCCGCCGTGCGGTATGGACCGGCCTCAGTACTTCATCGAGGATGAGCACTTTTGCCGTCTGTTCGAGGCTGTTCGGGACGCATCTGTCGCTTTTGCACATGCCAGACTGTTCATTTGCTCGCCACACTCTTGTGAAGTTTGAAAAACCCGTTTTTTCACGCTCTTTTGGAACGTGAACCTCAAAAGGGACTGCGCGATGGCAATCCACAGGTTCCTGCAATGCGAAGGCCGGGACAGCAGGCGCGGCGGATGCAAGACCTGAGTGGAAGGCTCTCTGTGGGCAAAGCGTCGAAAGTGCCGTGGTCAACGGCGATGCGGGGCCCGATCAGGAGACGTCCTTATAATCGGGGGGAGATTATAACGATGTCGCGGGCAGAAAGGTGCGCTTAATGGGCTTTTTATTGCTGCGTTTGTCAGGCTGGCAGGGTGCGTTGCTGCCAGCGGCGGCTTGCGTGGGCGCAAACCCGAGCACTGTCCGGTAGCGGCTGACCAAGCCAGCCCAGCTGGGCTTCGCTGACCTGCACCCAGCCGCTGCTGCTGGGCAGTCGTGTGCAGTGCAGGAATCCAATGCAATTGCCCTCGGCATCGAGGCGGACATAGGTATTCTGGCGGGGGCGGGAGAAAAGCAGATTCAACAGCGAGGTCATGGCGGCGATCCTGTTCGGTCGGTCTGGCAACAGGATGAACGCCCGGCATGAAACCCATGTGACAACCGCAATGAAGGAGGCAGATCGGTTGCCCGGCTGCTTTTTCTAACAGCTTGCAGCGTGAAGCTTGTCGCTAGGTATACTGTGGGCCTTTGCCGTATTTTCTGGAGAAACGCGCATGTTGCAACGTCTGTTGTTCGGTTTGATCGCGGTGGCCAGCCTGAGCCTGGTCGGTTGTGCCCACAGCCCGCAACAACTCAGCCCGCAACCCAAGCTCACCGCCCAGCTCAATCCGGTCGGCCGTGGCCAGCCGGTCGTGGTCAAGGTGGTCGATGGCCGTGCCTCGCAATCGTTGGGCACCCGTGGTGGCATGTACCCTGAAACCAGCACCATCAGCGTCAGTGGCAACGATATCGTGCCCAAGCTGCAAGCCCAGGCTGAGGCCGCGGTACGCCTGTTGGGCTTCACACCGACGCCCAACGCCTACAATGCCCCCCAGTTGACCGTGACCCTGGCCGAGCTCAAGTATCAGTCGCCCAAGGACAAGATGTATGTGACCGAGGCCACCATCGGCGCCACCTTCCGTGCCGATGTGTCCAACGCCAACCGTCGCTACAGCGGCCGTTACGGTGCTTCCCTGGATCAGCGCTTCGGCATGGCGCCGAATCAGGAGACCAACACCAAGCTGGTCGGTGACGTGCTCAGCGATGCCCTGACCCGCCTGTTCAAGGATCCGACCATCGGCCAGGTCCTAGGCGAATAAGCGCAGTACCCTCGATGAAAAGCCCGCTGCCGGGTGTTTCCGGTAGCGGGCTTTTTGTTGCCTGTGAAGAGGCTAAGGAGCAGGCCTGCTGCTTGTCATGCGGCCTCTATACGAAAGTCGAGCAGGCTACGGCCGGTATAAATATCGACTTCGGGCAGGTCTTGGTGGGCATGACCACCCAAGGCGCAATAGACCAGCCACTGGCGATCCTGGACGTTAATGGCCAAGCCGTCGATCAGCGCCTGTTGTTCATCGCTCTGGGCGACAAGGTAGAGGCGGTCCTGGTTTTCGGCGTGCAGCATGACAAGCTCCATCGTAGGAAAAGGCCGACAGGGTGGCCTGTCCTGATGACGAGCGTGTGACAGTGAAATTCAATGACAGTTGGTCGCAAAATCCGAGCAGCTGGATTGGGCTTGGGTAGAATGCCGGGCTTTGCCGTCGTTCTTTTCCGAGGTTATGCGATGTCCTTGCAAGTGCTCTGGGGATTCCTGGCTGCCCACCCGGCCAAGTTGATCAACCTGCTGGCCCTGCTGATTACCTGTCCCGGCGGGCTGCTGCTGCAAAGCGCACGGCGGCGCGAACTGGTGGCGCGGGCAAGTGGTGCGAGCGACGAGGCGGTGGTCGATGCCTTCGACCAGCGGGTGCCGCGCTACTACTACATCCTCGGATTCTCTTGCCTGGCCATGGCGCTGCTACTGTCCTGGTTCAGCACCTGGATCTGAACACCTGATGCCCCTGTTGGGACGGGTAACCCGCCCCGACAGGGGATATTTCAGGCGACGGGGCTTTGAGCCTTGACCTGGTACTGGTTGCGCACCGGGGTGGCGTACTGCTGCACCAGGTAGGGCTGGTGTTCCACCGGGCAAGCGTCCAGGCGGCGCTGCCATTCTTCCTTGGCCTTGGCCAATTCCTGCGCGGGGAACAGTTTCTCCGCACTCGGCACCTGCAGGGCCGGGTCTGCTTCACTCCACATGCCATAGGCCAGGTAATGCACCGGGAACAGGCGGTAGCCGCCGAGAATCTGCCGGTCGATTTCCTGCGCCAGTTGCTTGGTGTCTTCGAAGTAGTCGGTCACCGGGGCCGCGAAGCTGATATGCACCCGACCTTTGTAGCCGGTGATGCCCTGGGCGATGCTGTTGTCGTCCTCGCCCGGTGCCTTCTTGTAGGTGCCGGTGGTGGCGCGGATGTACAGCTCGCGGGCCTTGGCCAGGTCGCACGGATCGTACTCGTAGCTGATCGACACCGGTGTCAGGTTCAGGCTCTGGATCACGGCGCCGAAGGCTTCGTCCTTGCGGCTCATGTGGAACATCTTGAGGATGGCCGAATCGGTACGGTCATCGCCGTCCTTGGCCCGTCCTTCGGCCTGGGCTATCCAGATCGAGACGCAGTCGTTGCGGATCGAATGATTGATATAGGCCGACAACAGCTGGTAGGCGGCGAGTTTTTCCCGGCGACCGCTCAGCGAGCGATGAACGATGAAGCTCTTGTTCAGGCGCATCATGTCGCTGACGAAGGGCTTTTGCAGCAGGTTGTCGCCAATGGCGATACGTGGCGTCGGCAGGCCGGCGTGGTACACCGCGTAATTGACGAACGCCGGGTCCATGACGATGTCGCGGTGGTTGGCCAGGAACAGGTAGGCCGTCCCCGACTTGAGCTGCTCGACCCCGGAGTAGGTGACCCCATCGGTGGCGCGCTCGATGGTCTGGTCGACATAGTGCTCGACCTTGTCCTGCAGGGTCGAGACGCAGGTAACGCCGGCGAACTCGTTGCGCAGGCGGCGGGCGATCAGTGGCTTGAGCAGCCAGCCGAAGGCGCCGGCCGCCCGCGGGAAGCGGAAGTGGGTGAGGATATCCAGAAATGCCGGGTCGCTGAGCAGGCGTGCCAGGACGGCAGGGACCTCAGCGTCGTCGTACGGTCGGATGGCATCGAATTCGCCCATCATGCTCTCTTGTTGGAAACGGCTAGGGTAATAAGGTAGGGGTGGGGTCCGAAAAAAACGGCTCGGACACACGCAGGCCCTGTAAACAGACCGGCAATTATACGCATAAGTCACCGCGGAGGCCGCGATGCTGGAAACCGACTTCTATCGTTGTCCCTATTGTGGTGAAACCGTGGAAACCACGGTGGATATCTCCGGCGGCGACCAGGTGTACACCGAGGACTGTCAGGTGTGTTGCCAGCCTGTGGTGTTCATCTTGCAGGTGCATGGTGACGAATGGATGCTCGATGTCAGACGCGAGGATGATGCCTGA
The DNA here is from genome assembly GCF_001808425.1 of Pseudomonas sp. HMSC08G10. NCBI lineage: Bacteria > Pseudomonadati > Pseudomonadota > Gammaproteobacteria > Pseudomonadales > Pseudomonadaceae > Pseudomonas > Pseudomonas sp. HMSC08G10. The sequence continues at coordinate 158,181 of NZ_KV793335.1, forward strand.
TGATGCGGATCTACGAGCCGGAGAGCCTGATGGAGGCACAGTTGCTGGTGGGCATGCTGGCCAGCGAGGGTGTCCAGGTGCATCTGGCCGGGCGTGATCTGGTCGGCGGTGCCGGCGAGCTGCCGATGCAAGGGTTGCTCGGTCTGGTGGTACCGGACGAGCAGGCTGGGTACGCACGGCAGTTGATCGATGCGTACAATGCGGCCCTGCCACTTGCCGGCGACGAACCGGAGAGTTTCCCCGGAACCCTGATCTGCTGAGTTTTTATCGCCATGTGTGGACGCTACGCCCTGTTTCGCTGGTCCCCGGCCTTTGCCGCCTTGCCCGGGTACCCCGCCGACCAGCAGGCGCAATGGAACATTGCCCCAGGCGCTTCGGTGCTGATCCAACGTCAGCTCGATGGTCAGGTCCAGTTGGCCAGGGCCCGCTGGGGACTGACCCCGGCCTGGCTGACCGACTTATCCCGCACACCTGCCCAGGCGCGTGCCGAAACCTTGGCGGAGCAGCCGATGTTCCGCGAGGCCTTCCGCCAGAGGCGCTGTCTGATGCCGGCCAATGGTTTCTACGAGTGGCGTGGCACGGTGCGCAAGCGGCCGTACTGGCTGACGCCGGGGGAGGGGGCCTCGCTGTTCTTCGCGGCGGTGTGGGAGGCGTATCCGGTGCAGGACGAGGTCTGGCTGAGTTGCGCGGTAGTGACCCAGGCGGCGATGAACCAACGTCGGCCGCTGATTCTCGATGAAGCGGGGCAGGCCGCCTGGCTGGACCCGGAAACGCCGCTGGCGCGGCTGCACGAGCTGTTGGCCAGCCCACCAGCAGCGTTGCGCGAGCGGGCGCTGGCGCATTTCGTCAATGATCCGAAGCTCGATGCGCCGGAGTGCCTGACCCCGGCGTGAACCTCACGGGGCTGCAAGGCAGCCCCTTGTTCCTCAAACGCGGAACTGGTTGATCAAGCGCCGCTGCTGTTCGGCCAGCTTGGTCAGTTCGGCGCTGGCCTGGCTCGACTCGTCGGCACCGCCGGCCACTTCACCGGCCACCTGGCCAATGTTGATGACGTTGCGGTTGATGTCTTCGGCCACGGCGCTCTGCTGCTCGGCCGCGCTGGCGATCTGGGTGTTCATGTCGTTGATCACCGACACGGCCTGAGTGATGCTCTCTAGCGCTTCGGCGGCACGGGTGGCCTGTTGCACGCTGTCGTCGGTCTTGCCCTGGCTGTCTTCCATGACCTTGACCACTTCGCGGGTACCTTGCTGCAGCTGTTGGATCATCTGCTGGATTTCTTCGGTGGCCTGCTGGGTCTTCTGCGCCAGGTTGCGGACCTCGTCGGCGACCACGGCAAAGCCCCGGCCTTGCTCGCCCGCGCGCGCCGCTTCGATGGCGGCGTTGAGCGCCAGCAGGTTGGTCTGCTCGGCGATGGCCCGGATTGCCACGAGGATCGCGTTGATGTTCTCGCTGTCGCGGGCCAGGGTCTGGACCACCTCCACCGCACGGCCTATTTCAGTGGCCAGCACGCTGATCGAATGGGAGGTGTCGCGCACAATCTGCAAGCCCTGGTTGGCCGCCTGGTCGGCGTTGTTCGCGGCCTGGGCGGCGTGGGTCGCATTGCGCGCCACGTCCTGGGCAGTGGCGGTCATTTCCTGCACGGCAGTGGCCACCTGATCGATCTCGGCCATCTGCTTGTGCACGCCTTGGTTGGTACGAATGGCGATATCGGCAGTGTGCTCCGAGGAGTCGCTGACTTTCTGCACCGAGCCCACCACCTGGGTGATCATCGCCTGCAACTTGGCCAGGAAGGTGTTGAAGCCCTTGGCGATCGCGCCCAATTCGTCGGCACGGTCGCTGTGCAGGCGACGGGTAAGGTCGCCTTCGCCCTGGGCGATGTCGTCGAGCATGGCCACCATCTGACGCAGGGGGCGGGCGATGCCGTGGGCCAGCAGCCAGATCACCAACAAGCCGATGGCGGCGATACCCAGACCCATCAGGGTCATGCCAGTGATGTCGGTGCGCCGTTGTGCGGCGAGGTCTTTCTGCAGTTGGTTGACGTCGGCCATCACTGTGCTCAGCGGCAGTTCGAGCAGCAGCGTCCAGCGGGCGTCGGTGCTGGCGACGCGGAAGGGCAAGTAGAGTTCGATGCGGTCCTTGGTTTCGTCGAGCTCATAGTGGAGGTTTTCGCCAGTCAGGGATGTAAGCGTGCCCGACTCCTCGGCATCCAGCACATCACTGGCTTTTTCGCCGAACTTCGACGGGTCACGGGTATAGGCCACCAGGCGGCCGTTGCTCGAGACCAGGGCCAGTTCGCCGGCGCCGTCGTATAGCTGACGGTCGGCGTTGTTGAGCAGGTCCTGGATGAAGTCTACCGACAGGTCGGCACCGGCCATGCCCTGGAACTGGCCATCGATCATGATCGGTGCGACGAACGAGGCGAGCATGACGGTCTTGTCGCCCACCTTGTAGGGCGCCGGATCGATCACACAGGGCTTCTTCGACTCTTTCGGGCATAGGTAGTACTCACTGGCGCGTACACCTGTGGCCAGCACGGTATGGTCGTTCACATCGATCAGCTTGTCCTGGCCGAGGCTGCCGTCACCATTACGGAACCACCACGGCAGGAAACGTCCCGTGGCGCTATCGACGCCAACCATGTTGCTGCCGACATAGCGGGCATCGTCATGGTCCAGGGCATTGGGTTCCCAACCCAGGTAGGCGCCGAGCACGGTCGGGTTGACCTCGACGGTGCGCTTGAGTTGGTTGACCAGGGATTGGCGGTCGACGCGCATCAGCGGTTGGCCATCGGTGCCTTGCATGCCGATCATGGCATTACTGGTGGCCAGGCTGCGGGCAATCAGCAGCGGCGCTTCCAGCCCGCGCTGGATCTCGCTGACCTGCGTACGGGCCAGGGCCCCCAGGCGTTGCTCGATCACGTTTTCAAACTGTTGACGGGTGCGTTCCTGCACCAGCGACTGAGTGCGTTCGCCGGAGTACACGGCGTACAGCACCAGGGCCGCGACAATGCTCAAAACGATGGCGCCCGCCAGGGCAGCCACGGAAAACTGAATCGACTTGAACTTCATGGGGCACCGCGTTCGAGAATGATTGTTTCCCGGGTTATCGGCGGGGCCTGGCGAAAGCATGAGGGGGTGATGAGAAATCTTACCTGCGGCTCTGGCGAGGCCAGGCGACTCGGCCTAGGATACGCGGCATGTAAAAACGGAGTGCTTTCATGCGTAGTTCATTCGTTGCCAGCCTGATCGGCGCCAGTATCCTGCTGTCTGGTTGCCAGGCAGTGAATACCACCAGCGGTGGTGCCGTGGGCGTCGATCGCCAGCAGTACATGTTCAGCATGCTCTCGACCGACCAGGTCAACCAGATGTATGCCCAGTCGTATCAACAAACGCTCAGCGAGGCCTCGAGCAAGGGTGAGCTGGACAAGAGCAGCGCCAAGGCCAAGCGTATCCAGGCCATCGCCAGCCGCCTGATCGCCCAGGCGCCGAAGTTCCGGCCGGACGCCGCGCAGTGGAACTGGGAGGTTAACCTGATCGACAGTGACGAGCTCAACGCCAACTGTGGTCCGGGCGGCAAGATCATTTTCTATACCGGCCTGATGGACAAGCTGCAGCTCACCGACGCTGAGATCGCTGCTGTACTGGGTCATGAAATCGCCCATGCCCTGCGCGAGCATGGCCGCGAAGCCATGTCCAAGGCCTATGGAGTGGAAATGGCGCGCCAAGGCGCCGGTGCTCTGTTCGGCCTGGGTCAGGGCGGCATGGCCCTGGCGGACACCGTGGTGAACTACGCCATGACCCTGCCCAACAGCCGCGCCAACGAGAACGAGGCCGACCTGATCGGCCTGGAGTTGGCGGCGCGTGCCGGTTACGACCCGAATGCCGCGATCACCTTGTGGAACAAGATGAGCAAGGCCTCCGAAGGCGCGCCGCCTGAGTTCATGAGCACCCACCCGGCCTCAAGCAGCCGTATTGCCTCGCTGCAGGCAGCGATTCCGAAGGTGATGCCGCTGTACCAGGCAGCCAAGAAGTAAGCTGCAAGCTTCAAGCTGTAAGGACGGCGTGACTCGCTTCTCTTGCAGCTTGCAGCTTCAGTCTTTAGCCCACCCAGCCGCTGGCTTTCATGGCCGAGTACACGGCGACGATGGCCAGTACGAAGAATGCAGCCGCTGCCAGGCGTCGAATCAGTGTCAGTGGCAGCTTCTCGGCGGCGAAGTTGCCCGCCAGCACAACCGGCACGTTGGCGATCAGCATGCCCAGGGTGGTCCCGAGGATGACCATGATCAGGTGAGGATACTGGGCCGCCAGCATGACCGTGGCGACCTGGGTCTTGTCGCCGATTTCAGCCAGGAAAAATGCGATCAGCGTGGTGACGAAGGGACCGAAGCGGCGTGCGGCGCTGTTTTCGTCATCGTCCATCTTGTCTGGAACCAATGTCCACAGGGCTGTTGCAGCGAAGCTCGCGGCGAGGATCCAGTGCAATACCGTCTCGCTGAAGAAACTGCTGACCCAGGCGCCCACGGCACCGGCGGCGGCATGGTTGGCGAGGGTGGCTGCGATGATGCCGGCGATGATCGGCCAAGGCTTGCGAAAACGCGCGGCGAGAATGAGGGCGAGCAATTGCGTCTTGTCGCCGATTTCAGCGAGGGCGACGATTGCGGTGGGGACGAGCAGGGATTCCAGCATCAGGTTTCCTACGGGGGCGGGTCGACACGGCTATGACACGTACAACCTCCCCGCCCCGGGTAAGGTGTGCGTGTCATAGGTCTTGTCAAACCCTGGATCTGTCTGCGCAGACCGCGGGTCGCACGCGCCATGGCCTGTGGGCCAAGTGTGTTGACGCGTGCCGGGCGAGCAGGGCGCTCGCGGGAGACTACTCCCCTAGGACGGTGCGGATTCTGCCTAGGTGAATGCGTTTCGGCAAGCCCTGTTTTCAGCCGCGTGTGGCCTGGTAGATACGAAAGCCGTCCGCCTCGGCGCAGACCCGGCAATTGCCCAAGGCGCCTTCGATCAGCGGTTGATAGCGCAGGAAACTATTGGCGACCAGACGCATTTCCCCACCTTTTTGCAGATGAAGGCCTGACTTTTTCAGCAGGTTCTCCGATGCCTGGTAGTTGGTATGCACACCGGTATGGAAGGGCGGGTTGCTCAGGATCACGTTCAGCCCGGTAGGCGCGGCATCGATGCCGTCGCCACTGATCACGTCGCCTTCCAGACCATTGGCCGCCAAGGTCAGCCGACTGCTCGCCACGGCGAAGGCATCCACATCGAGCAGGGTGACGCGGCTCTGTGGATAACGGCGTTTGATGGCCGCGCCCAGTACGCCGGCACCGCAGCCGAAGTCCAGCACGTGACCGGCCGGCAGGTTGTCCAGGTGTTGGAGCAGCAGCGCAGTGCCGCGATCCAGACGACCATGGCTGAACACGCCGGGCAGGCTCACGACCTGCAGCGGGCCGTCTTCCAGGGGCAGCTCGAAACGTTCGGCCAGGCTCTCTAGGGGTTTGGCCTGCGGAGCATGGTCCACCGTCACCTGCCACAGCTGGCAGTGACGCGCGCTGTCGAGCTTGCGCGGCTTGCCGAAAGCTTGCAGCTGCTTGGCAGCGCCCTCGATGCCACCGCGCTTCTCGCCTACCAGATACAACTCACGGCCTGCCAGGCGGGACGCCAGGGCATTGAGCAGATAGGCAGCAAGCTCCCGCGACTTGGGCAGAAACAGTACGGCGGCCTCGAAGGCCTCTTCGGGCACGTGCACGCCATAGTGGCTGCGGTCGCTGAATCGGCTGTCGAGCAGGGCCTGGTCGCCGGCGTGCCAGGACCAGCCGCTGGCCTGCGGCAGTTGGCCGAGCAGGTCGTCGGCGGGCAGCCCGGCGAGCAACAGCGGGCCTTGGAACAGTTCGGCCTGGCGAAGCAACACTTCACTGCGCGGGTCCATGGACGACGTCTCCTGAAAAAGCGCGCAGTGTACCAGAGCCCCTTGCCGATTCAGCTGACCACTCGCCGTGGCTGGCCGGCGAAGAAGGCCTGGGCGTTCTCGCTCAACTGGCCGACGATGCGCTGGCGCGACTCCACCGCGCCCCAGGCGCTGTGCGGGGTGACGATCAGACGCGGGATGTCCGGGGCCAGCAAGGGGTTGCCATCGATCGGGGGTTCGACGCTCAGCACGTCGGTGGCGGCGCCGCCGAGGTGGCCGCTGCGCAGGGCGTCGGCCAGCGCCTGTTCATCGATGAGGCCGCCTCGAGCGGTATTGACCACCAGGGCGCCGGGTTTGAGCTGCGCCAGTTCGCGCGCACCGATCATGTGGCGGGTGTGCTCGTTGAGCGGGCAGTGCAGGGTCAGCGCATCGACCTGAGGCAGCAGTTCGTCCAGTGGCAAACGTTCAGCGCGGGCTGGGCGACCGGGGATCTGCCCGCTGAGCACGCGCATGCCAAACGCCTCGGCCAGCCGCGCCACCGCGCCGCCGAGCTCGCCGTGTCCAAGCAGGCCGAGGGTCTTGCCTTCCAGTTCGACGATCGGGAAGTCCAGCAGGCAGAACTGGCTGGCCGTGGCCCAGCGGCCCTCGGTGACCGCCTGGTGGTAGTCGCACAGGCGCGTGGCCAAGGCCAGCAACAAGGCCAGAGTGTGCTGGGCGACCGATGGGGTGCCATAACCCTGGCAGTTGCACACGGTGATGCCCTGGGCGCGGGCGGCGGCCAAGTCGACATTGTTGGTGCCGGTGGCGGCGACCAGAATCAGCTTGAGCTGTGGATTGGCCGCCATGGCCGCGGCGTCGATCATTACTTTGTTGCTGATCACCGCCGTGGCACCTTGCAGGCGCTCGGCGACCTGTTCCGGCTGGGTAGAGGCGAACAGCTGCAGGCTGTCGAAGGGGCGTTGCAAGGGCGCGAGATCGAGGTCGCCCAGGTCAAGGGATTGGTGATCGAGGAAGACGGCGCGACGCGGGCTAGGCATGAGGGGCTCCGGGCTGGGGTTCGGGCGGTGACAGATCAGGTCAGCCGTTGCGCGACAGCGCAGCCGATCAAGCTGAAGGCGGGTTGGCAAAGTGTCAAGCGTGTGGGGCGAGGCCACTCATACCTTTATCCCTTCGAATCATTCCTTCGGCTGATTTGACCAAAGTGTCACCGTTCTAGAGTAGACATCAGACTTCTCCGGCCAGCATTGCAGATAAGGGATCCCTATGTTGCAGACGCGTATCATCAAGCCCGCCGAGGGCGCCTATACCTTCCCGCTGTTGATCAAGCGTCTGCTGATGTCGGGCAGCCGCTACGAAAAGACCCGTGAGATCGTCTACCGCGACCAGTTGCGCCTGACCTATCCGCAACTGGTCGAGCGCATCGCGCGTCTGGCCAACGTGTTGACCGAGGCTGGGGTCAAGGCCGGTGATACCGTGGCGGTGATGGATTGGGACAGCCATCGATACCTGGAGTGTATGTTCGCCATCCCGATGATTGGCGCGGTGGTGCACACGATCAACGTGCGCCTGTCGCCGGAGCAGATTCTCTACACCATGAACCACGCCGAGGATCGCGTGGTGCTGGTCAACAGCGACTTCGCCGGTCTTTACCAAGCCATCGCCGGCCAGTTGACCACGGTGGACAAAACCATCCTGCTGACCGATGGGCCAGACAAACAGGCCGATCTGCCCAGTCTGGTCGGCGAGTACGAGCAACTGCTCGCCGCGGCCAGTCCACACTATGACTTCCCCGATTTCGACGAAAACTCGGTGGCCACCACCTTCTACACCACTGGCACCACCGGCAACCCCAAGGGGGTATATTTCACGCATCGCCAGTTGGTGCTGCACACCCTGGCCGAGGCGTCGGTCACCGGTAGTATCGACAGCGTGCGCCTGTTGGGCAGCAACGATGTGTACATGCCTATCACCCCGATGTTCCACGTGCATGCCTGGGGCATTCCCTATGCGGCCACCATGCTCGGCATGAAGCAGGTCTATCCGGGGCGCTACGAGCCGGAAATGCTGGTGAAGCTGTGGCGTGAGGAAAAGGTCACCTTCTCCCATTGCGTGCCGACCATCCTGCAGATGTTGCTCAATTGCCCGTCTGCCCAAGGCGAGGATTTTGGCGGCTGGAAGATCATCATCGGCGGCAGCGCGCTCAACAGGGCGCTCTATGAGGCGGCCCTGGCGCGTGGCATCCAGCTGACCGCAGCCTACGGAATGTCGGAAACCTGCCCGCTGATTTCCTGCGCCCACCTCAACGACGAATTGCAGGCCGGCAGCGAGGACGAGCGTATTTCCTACCGTATCAAGGCGGGTGTGCCGGTACCGTTGGTGGAGGCGGCGATCGTCGATGGTAACGGCAACTTCCTCCCGGCCGATGGCGAGACTCAGGGCGAACTGGTCTTGCGCGCACCCTGGCTGACCCAGGGGTACTTCAAGGAAACCGAAAAGAGCGAGGAACTGTGGGCGGGCGGCTGGCTGCATACCGGCGATGTCGCCACCCTCGACGGCATGGGCTACATCGACATCCGTGACCGCATCAAGGACGTGATCAAGACCGGTGGCGAGTGGGTCTCCTCCCTCGACCTGGAGGACCTGATCAGTCGCCACCCGGCGGTGCGCGAAGTGGCGGTGGTCGGTGTGGCCGACCCGCAATGGGGCGAGCGGCCATTCGCCTTGCTGGTGGTCCGCGAAGGGCACGCCATCGATGCCCGGTCGCTCAAGGATCACCTCAAGCCGTTCGTCGAGCAGGGGCACATCAACAAGTGGGCGATCCCTAGCCAGATCGCGATTGTTACTGAAGTTCCCAAGACCAGTGTCGGCAAGCTCGACAAGAAGCGTATCCGCCAGGACATCGTCCAGTGGCAGGCCAGTAACAGCGCGTTTCTGTCGACCTTGTAACCTCCCTGCCGGTCGCGCTCGTCTGTGCGCGACCCGCAGGCCAGAGCGGCTGGCGCTTGTAAAACGCTGAAATTGCGCCATGCTTGCGCGCGTCCTGAAAGCCATCGTCGGCCCAGGACACACAAATCACACTTTAGAGGGATCAAGCACCCGGACCTGCTGGCTATAGTCGGGGCCAGGTGATTTTCAGGAATGGGGCAAGGCACTGCGCGCAAGTCGCAGCGCCGCGGGCGCAAGCCTGCACACCGGTCGCACGGGCCGTTTCTGAAAGGACTCACTGCCATAACAATAAAGTACATGGAGTAGCGTCGATGACATCTGCAAATCTGTTCTGGCGCCGGGCGAAGCTGCCCTTGGCCGTCAGCCTCGCTTCCACGCTCGCAAGCCCCGCATTTGGTGTCAGCTTCAACATCGGGGAAATCGAAGGCCAGTTCGATTCGTCGCTCTCCATCGGGGCCAGCTGGTCAACGGCCAATCCGAACCAGAACCTGATCGGGGTCAACAACGGTGGCAAGGGCTTGTCCCAGACCTCCGATGATGGCCACCTGAACTTCAAGAAAGGCGAGACCTTTTCGAAGATTTTCAAGGGCATCCATGACCTGGAATTGAAGTACGGCGACACCGGCGTGTTCGTCCGGGGCAAGTACTGGTATGACTTCGAACTCAAGGACGAGCACCGTCAGTTCAAGGACATCAGCGACTCCAATCGCAAGGAAGGCGCCAAGTCCTCGGGCGCCGAACTGCTCGACGCCTTCGTCTACCACAACTACTCCATCGGCGATCTGCCAGGCTCCGTACGCCTGGGCAAGCAGGTGGTCAGCTGGGGTGAGAGCACCTTCATCGGTGGCGGCATCAACGCGATAAACCCGATCGACGTGTCTGCCTTCCGCCGCCCTGGCGCCGAGATCAAGGAAGGCCTGATCCCGGTCAACATGTTCTATATCTCCCAGAGCCTGACCGACAACTTGTCGGCCGAGGCCTTCTACCAGATCGAATGGGACCAGACGGTCGTCGACAACTGCGGCACCTTCTTCTCCCAGGCCGACATCATCGCCGATGGCTGTAGCGACAACCTGCGCGTGCTCAACAGCAGCCGCTCCCTGCCGGCTCCGGTGCTGGGCCTTCTGGCCAGCCAAGGGGTGGATATCAACCAGGAGGGCGTGAAGGTCGCCCGTGGGCCGGACCGCGATGCACGCGACAGTGGCCAGTTCGGCGTGGCCATGCGCTACATGTTCGAGCCGCTGGATACCGAGTTCGGCGCGTATTTCATGAACTACCACAGCCGTGCGCCGATCTTCAGCGCAACTGGCGCACCTGCGTCGGTCTATGCCGCAGCGGGCAACTTCGGTCGACTGGCGCCGATCATCGTCGCGGGTAACTCGAAATACTTCGTCGAATACCCTGAGGATATCCGTCTGTATGGCCTGAGCTTCTCCACCACGCTGCCCACCGGCACTGCCTGGAGTGGCGAGCTTAGCTACCGCCCCAACGCTCCGGTGCAGTTGAACACCACCGACATCCTCTTCTCGGCCGTGCGTCCGCTGGGCGGCCCTTACGCCGATGCCTCGGTGCTCACCGGCGTGCCGGGCGAAGACCTGCACGGGTACACCCGAAAGGAAATCACCCAATTCCAGACCACCTTGACCCACTTCTTCGATCAGGTCATGGGCGCCAGCCGCCTCACCGTGGTGGGTGAAGTGGGCGTCACCCACGTAGGGGGGCTCGAGAGCTCGAGCAAAGCGCGGTACGGTCGCGATCCGGTCTTTGGCCCAGGCAATCTGCCCAACGGTACCTGCGAGGCGCTCAACGGCAGCACCATCGGGGGCTCTGGCCTGAACAGCTCCACCGCCAACATCAGCCGCAACTGCGAGAACGATGGCTTTACCACCACGACCTCCTGGGGTTACCGCGCCCGCGCCATCTGGGACTACAACGATGTCTTCGCCGGGGTGAACCTGCGGCCGAACGTGGCCTGGTCCCATGACGTCTCGGGTTACTCGCCAGGCCCTGGCGCCAACTTCGAGGAAGGCCGCAAGGCCATCAGCCTGGGCCTGGACGCCGAATACCAGAACACCTACACGGCGAGCCTTTCGTACACCAACTTCTTCGATGGCAAGTACAGCACCGTGGACGATCGCGACTTCGTGGCGCTGAGCTTTGGCGTGAACTTCTAAGCACACTGATCCAGGACGACAACAATGAACAAGACCAGAAGTCTGCTCAAAGCCGGTGTACTGGGGCTGTCCCTGCTGGCCACCAGCGTAATGGCCGCGGTGTCCGCCGACGAGGCTGCCAAGCTGGGCACCAGCCTGACCCCGATGGGGGCAGAGAAGGCCGGCAATGCCGATGGCTCCATCGGCCCGTGGGAACCGCTGTCCAAGACGGCAGGCAGCGCCGACGCCAAGGGCTTTTTGTCCGACCCCTATGCCAGCGACAAGCCGCTCTACACCATCACCGCGCAGAACGTCGACCAGTACAAGGACAAGCTGTCCCCAGGCCAGGTGGCGATGTTCAAGCGCTACCCGGACACGTACAAGATCCCGGTGTACAAGACCCACCGCGGCGCGACCGTGCCCGATGAAGTGTTAGCCGCCATCAAGGAAAACGCCACCAAGACCACGCTGGTCGAAGGCGGCAACGGCCTGAACAACTTCCGCACCGCCATTCCGTTCCCGATCCCCAAGAGCGGTCTGGAGGTGATCTGGAACCACATCACCCGCTACCGTGGCGGTAGCGTGACCCGCCTGGTCACCCAGGCCACGCCCCAGCAGAACGGCTCCTACAGCCTGGTGTACTTCCAGGACCAGTTCGTCTTCCGTGACCGCATGAAGGACTACGACCCGAACAACCCGGGCAACATCCTGTTCTACTTCAAGCAGAAGGTCACCGCCCCGGCGCGTCTGGCGGGCACCGTGCTGCTGGTTCACGAGACCCTCGACCAGGTCAAGGAGCCGCGCAAGGCATGGATCTACAACGCTGGCCAGCGTCGCGTGCGCCAGGCTCCACAGGTGTCCTACGATGGGCCGGGCACCGCCGCGGACGGGCTGCGCACCTCCGACAACCTGGACATGTACAACGGTGCACCGGACCGCTACGACTGGAAGCTCGAAGGCAAGAAGGAGCTGTACATCGCCTCCAATAGCTACAAGCTCGACTCGCCCACCCTCAAGTACGCCGACATCCTCAAGCCGGGGCACATCAATCAGGACCTGGCCCGCTACGAGCTGCGCCGTGTGTGGCATGTGGTCGCGACCTTGAAGCCTGGCCAGCGGCACATCTACGCCAAGCGTGACTTCTACATCGACGAGGACACCTGGCAGGCCGCGGTGATCGACCAGTACGACGGCCGTGGCCAGCTGTGGCGTGTGTCGGAGGCTCATGCCCAGGATTACTACAACGTGCAAGTGCCGTGGTACACCCTGGAGACCATCTACGACCTGCAATCGGGCCGTTACCTGGCACTGGGCATGAAGAACGAGGAAAAACGCGCCTACGACTTCGGCTTCAGTGCCAGCAAGAGCGACTTCCAACCGGCGGCGCTGCGCCAGGACGGCGTGCGTTGAGGTCTGATTTCGCCTGAAGCCTCTGCGGCTGCAAAAGCAGCCCCAGAGGTTTACACACCCTGCCTGCCATTCATGCATCCAATGCCTGCTCATTCCCGCCATCGGCCTTGTTTCTTTTTGTTGTAGTCTTTTTCTTGCCAGCCGCAGCCATCATCTTCAAATGAGCGGCGTTACCGGCTAGTCTCGCAACAATCCATACCCGCCGTAGTCCTCCACCCAGAACGAGCCGGCCATGACAGACCTGTCCCGTATGCATGGATTTGCCAGTCAGGCCTTCGGCCTGTTGGACGGGCGTTTCTTCCGGCCGCCCCTGCCTGATGGCCATGTGCCCAGGTCGCGGCTGTGCCAGCGCCTGCAGTTGGGCCTCGACGGGCGTCTGTTGCTGGTCAACGCACCGGCGGGCTTCGGCAAAAGCTCCCTGGCTATCGAGTTCTGTCAGGCCTTGCCCGTTCACTGGCGCAGCCTGTGGCTTGGCCTCAGCCAGCGCGATGCCGACCCCGGCCGCTTCCTTGAACGCCTGCTCGAAGGCCTCCAGCAGTTCTGTCCGGCCCTGGGGGGCCAGGCCATGGGGCTGCTGAAAATGCGTCAGCGCCACCAACCGTTCGCCTTCGAACAGTGGCTCGATGGCCTGCTCGACGAGCTCGCGCTCTACCTGCAGGCGGACTCTCCTTTGTTGTTGGTACTGGACGACTATCACCTGGCCCAGGGGCCCGTGCTGGACCGTTGCCTGCAGTTCTTCCTCAACCATTTGCCCACCGGCCTGGTCTTGCTGGTCACCAGCCGCCAGCGACCTGACTGGCACCTGGCGCGGTTGCGGCTGTCGCGCCAATTGGTCGAGCTCAATGAGCAGGACCTGCGCCTGACGCCCGACGAAGCCTTGGCAGTGATCGGCCGCCAACCCACAGGGCTGCGTGGGCAGGCGCTGGACAACTTGATTCAGCGCAGCGACGGTTGGGTTGCCGGGCTGCGTTTCTGGCAACTTGCGGCCAGCGAGTCCGGCGAGGACAACGCCTTGCCCCAGGCCTTGCACGGCGGCGAAGGGCTGATTCGCGACTACTTGCTCGAAGAGGTCATCGAGATCCTGCCGGCCCATGTGCAGGCGTTTCTCTATGACACCGCCTGCCAGGAGCGCTTCTGCGCTGAGCTGTGCGATGCATTGCGCGAACGCGAGGACAGCGCCGGCATCCTGAAGTACCTGCAGGCCCACCAGGTGTTTCTGGTGCCGTTGGACGAACATGGCCGCTGGTTCCGTTATCACCATCTGTTCTCCGACCTGTTGCGCAGCCGTCAATCCAGCCAGCCGCTAGGCGCCCTGCATCTGCGGGCGTGCCGCTGGTTCCAGGTCCAAGGCTTGCTCGACGAGGCCGTGGAACAGGCCTTGCGCGCGGGGCATCTGGACGTGGCTGCCGACCTGGTGCAGAGCCTGTCTGAAGAGCAACTGCTGGCCGAGCAGAATGTCGGCATGCTGCTGCGCTGGAAGATGGACCTGCCCGACAGCTTGCTGATCAGCACCCCGCGTCTGATCGTGCTGTATAGCTGGGCCCTGGGCCTGGCGTGCCAGCTTGATGCGGCCGAAGAGCTGGCGGCGCACTTGAGCCGTTTCCTGCCAGCCCCTTCGGCCACTGCGCAGAAATCCATGCTCGCCCAGTGGCTGGCATTGAGCGGGGTGATCGCCCGGGGGCGGGGAGACCGTCAGCGCACCTTGGCCTACTGTGGCGAGGCACTGCGCAGCCTGCCTTACAAACGCTATGGCCAGCGTCTGGTGTGCCTGTCGACGTTATCCAACCTGGCGATCGCCGATGGCGATTTCTGGCGGGCCCGAGGCTGGAACCGAGAAGCCTTGGAGTTGGCGCAGCGCGTCGGCAATCCGTTGTTCGAGGCCCTGGCCCATTACGATCGGGCGCGTGTGCTGCACGCCCGGGGTGAGGTGCTGCGTGCCCTGGATGAAGTGCATCAAGGCCTGCAGCGTCTGCAAGGGTTGTCGGCACAACGCCTGTATGCCGTACGTGCCCGGCTGACCCTGTATGAGGGATATCTGCTGGTCTCGCGCCTGCAGCCTGCCCAGGGCCGCGCGCGGCTTCGTGCCGGGCTCAGCGAGGCGCGGGCTTGCCGCGATATCAGCGTGCTGATCGGCCATTGTGTGATCGCCTCGCTCGACGGTCGGGAGGGCCGGTTCGCCGAGGCCTTCGCCGAACTGGCCGAGGCCGAGCGGTTGATGCACATCTGGGATGTACCGCCGATCTTCTACCTGGCCATGATCACCTTGGTGAAATGCGAGCTGTGGCTGGCCCAGGGGCGTACCGACCTGGCCGGCTCCTGGCTGTTGCGCCTGGGCCAGACCTACGGCGGCGAGCGACCGGCGGCGGCGCCGGAATTCCACCCCTTGCTGGCGCTGCACATCGAGTTGCAGCAGTCACTGCTCGAGCCCGTGCTGGCGCGGCCTCAGGAGGCGGCGGAGCGTCTGCGTGCACTGGTGGAGCGTGGTCAGGCCAGTGGCGGCATGATGCTGGTCGTCAACGCCCTGTGCCAATGGATGTCGCTGTTGCTGGCCGAGGGGCAGGAGCAGGAGGCGGCGGCCTTGCTGCCTCAAGCCCTTGAGGCCGCCCGGGGCGGCGTGTTGCAGCCGTTCCAGCGACTGCTCGAGCAGCAGCCCCACTGGCTGCGTGTGCAACTGGCCACACGCCCGGCCTGTCAAGTCCAGGCCGAATTGCTCGCCCGCCTGCCGCGCCCTGCGGCGGTCGTGGAAAACATCGAGGCGCTCAGCGGACGCGAGTTGGCGGTGCTCGAGTTGATCGCCCAAGGCTGCTCGAACCAACAGATCAGCGAGCGGCTGTTCATCTCCTTGCATACCGTCAAGACCCACGCCAGTCACATCAACGCCAAGCTTGGCGTTGAGCGTCGCACACAGGCCGTGGCCAAGGCCAAGAGCCTGGGGCTGCTTGCCTGATCGTGGATCGGGCTGGATAATGGCTCATGGCCATTATTTCTGGGCGGCCATCGCGGGCTCATCTTTCCTGACTCGCTGCCGATAGCCTGTTCGGCGGTACGCATCGCCACGGACCATTCTCCAACTCTTGCCAATACAGGGTCGTGTTGATGCTGCAGTACGGGCAAAAAAGCTTCCTGATCGTCGACGACTTCACCGACTTTCGCACCTCGACCCGCTCCATGCTCCGTGAGCTGGGGGTGCGCGATGTGGATACCGCCGACAGCGGCGAGCAAGCCTTGCGCATGTGCGCGCAGAAGCGCTACGACTTCGTCCTCCAGGATTTCCACCTGGGCGACGGCAAGAAGAACGGTCAGCAGGTGCTCGAAGACCTGCTGCTGGACAAGCTGATCAGCCATGAATGCGTGTTCATCATGGTCACCGCCGAGAGCAGCCAGTCCATCGTCCTGAGCGCACTTGAACATGAGCCCGATGCCTATCTGACCAAACCGTTCAACCGGGTGGGCCTGGCCCAGCGCTTGGAAAAACTCGTTCAGCGCAAGACCCTGCTCAAGCCGATTCTCCAGGCCCTGGACCGTGCACGCCCTGCCGAAGTGCTGGCGGCCTGCGCCGAGCTGTGCAAGAAGGACCCACGCTTCGCCCCGCTGTGCCTGCGCTATCGCGCCGATGCGCTGCGCGACCTGAACCGCTTCGAAGAGCTGGAAAAATTCCTCACCAGCATCCTTGCCAGTCGCCCCCAGCCGTGGGTCTATGCGTCCCTTGGCAGCCTGCTGCACAAGCGTGGCCAGCATGCCCAGGCCCAGGGTGTCTATGAGCAGGCGCTCAAGGCGTTCCCGATCATGCCGGGGTTGTACGATGGCATGGCTGAAGTGCTGGTGGCCCAGGGCGAGACCAAGCGGGCCCAGCATATGCTCGAAGAGGCTGTGCGCCTGTCGCCCCTGGCGGTACGCCGGCAGGCGGCGCTGGGTAAGCTGGCGCTGGACAACGAAGACTTCGAGAGCGCCTCCAAGGCCTATCGTCACGCCGTCAACCAAGGCCAGAGTTCTCGTTACAAAAGCCCGGAGAGTAACTTGGGCCTGGTCCAGGCGCTGATGAGCAAGAACGCCGGCAATGGCCTGGATGCCCGCACTCGCGTCGAGATCAACACGGTGCTCAGCGAAGTGGCCAAGGAAAACGTCGAGGACCAGGGCCTACAGGTGCGTGCCCGACTGATGAAAGCCGCCAGTCTGCAACAGGCCGGTGACGAGGAAACGGCGGGCAAACTCACCGAGCAGGCCATGCAGCGCCTGGAGAAGATGGACCAGTTCTTCTCGGTCGAAGCGGCCCTGACCGTGGCCAAGCAGTTGCAGCAACTCGGCCAGGCTTCGGCCGGTACCAGCATCCTCAAGGGCTGTGTGGAAACCTACGGCGACGACCCCAAGGTCATGCAGAGCGTGGCCAAGCTCACCGACGACCCCAGCGTGCTCGGTGCTGTCACCGAGGCGGTGGACCTCAACCGCCAAGGCGTGCGCAGCTACCAGGGCGGCCAGCTCAACGAGGCGCTGGAGATGTTCCGCCGGGCGCTGGCGTTGCAGCCCAAGAACATCAGCATTGCACTGAACACCGCCCAGGCGCTGCTGCGTATCGGTGGCGAAAACCCAGCGCCTGTACTGATGCAGGAGTGCCGCAACTGCTTGCAGAGCGTCGCCGGCATTCCGGCCAGTGACAACCGCTACGATCGCTACCGCAAACTGCATATCCGGGTGTTCGGCGCATGAATCGAGACGAGCAGGGGCTGGACTTCTCCACGGTGATCGCGTCTACCGTGCATGACATGAAAAACTCGCTGTCGGCGCTGATCCAGGCCCACGACCAATGGCTGGCGCGGCTGCCCGAAGTGCTGCACGGCGGCAGCGAGCAAGGCGTGATGGAGCACGAGTTCCGCCACCTCAACGGCATGCTGGTGCAGTTGCTGGGCCTGTACAAGCTGGACATCAACCAATTGCCGATCTGCCCGGACTACCACGAACTGGACGACTTCATCGAAGCCCAGCTCGCCGCCCAGCAGGAGGTGCTGGAGCATCGCGACATCCTCGCCACCTGGCGCCTCGAGACCGAAAGCCCGCTGGGTTTCTTTGACCGCGAGCTGGTCGCTTCGGTGGTGGGCAACGTCCTGACCAACGCCATTCGCCATGCCGGTCACGCCTTGCAGATCAGCATCGAAGACGTGGGAGAGCAACTGGTAATCAGCGTCAACGACGATGGCCCCGGTTATCCACAGCGCATGCTCGAACGCCAGCAGGACTACGTCCAAGGCATCGACTCGAGCACCGGCAGCACAGGCCTTGGTCTGTATTTCGCCGCCCGCATCGCCGCCCTGCACGAGCGCAATGGCGTGCGCGGGCGGATCGAGATCAGCAACGGCGGGGTGCTGGGGGGCGGGTTGTTCCGGTTGTATTTGCCTTGATGCTGTGTCGAACACGTTTTGTATAAGCCCCGTTCGCGGGTAAACCCGCTCTCGCAAGGGGCAACGCAGGCCAGGTATGAGCGAGTTTACCCGCGAAGAAGGCGCCACGAAGCGAGACAGTTGCTCTTCAGTTCTCTGTTGTTGGTATGGGGAGCCTGGGGTTTTTCTTGTATGGTTTCTGCCTGAACGCAAGCAGGACCAAACGCACATGAATCCGCAATCTCCCAGCCTTATCCGGGAAACCTTCCCCGTCGGCCCGTTACAGTGCAACTGCACCCTGATCGGCGATCCGATCAGCAAGAAGGCAATCGTGGTCGACCCGGGGGGCGATCCGGAGAAAATTCTCTCCCGCCTGCAGGCCCATGGCCTGACCTTGGTGAGCATCATCCATACCCATGCCCACTTCGATCACTTCCTCGCCTCGGGCAAACTCAAGGAACTGACTGGCGCGACTTTGCATCTGCACAAGGACGACCAGCCTTTGTGGGACAACCTTCAGATGCAATGCCAGATGTTCGGCGTGCCCTACACGCCGGTGCCGCCACCGGACCGCTGGTTGGGAGACGACGAGGAACTGGCTTGTGGCTGCGGTGTGGCGTTGCATACGCCGGGACACACACCGGGCTCGATGAGCTTCTGGTTCGCCGATGCCAAGCTGCTGATCGCAGGTGACACGTTGTTCCGCCGGGGAATCGGTCGCACCGATTTGTGGGGTGGGGACCAGCGGGCGATCGTCCGTTCCATCAAGGAGCGGCTCTATCGCCTGGACGAGGAAGCGGTGGTGGTGACCGGCCATGGCCCGGATACTCGTCTTGGCGACGAAATGCGCGAAAATCCTTTCGTGCGGGCGTGAGGTTTCACGGAATTATTCCGCCTCGCTTCGGTCCAAGGCTGGCATAGGGCCATCCACGACCTTTTGCACTTTCGAATTTCTGTAGGAGCTTGTCCATGTTCACCATGCGTCGTCTGATTATCGTCGCTACCGCTGCTGCCCTGATGACCGGCTGTGCCGGCCAGAACCCCTATGACAGCCAGGGCCAGGCGCAGGGCTCCACCGGGATGAGCAAGACCGCCAAGTATGGTGGCCTGGGTGCGCTGGCCGGTGCCATCGCTGGCGCTGCCATCGATCACAACAACCGTGGCAAGGGCGCGCTGATCGGCGCCGCCGCAGTGGGCGCCGCCGCTGCTGGCTATGGTTACTATGCCGACAAACAGGAAGCCGAGCTGCGCGCCAAGATGGCCAATACCGGTGTCGAAGTGCAGCGCCAAGGCGACCAGATCAAGCTGATCATGCCGGGCAACATCACCTTCGCCACCGATTCGGCGAACATCTCCCCAAGCTTCTACTCGCCGCTGAACAATCTGGCCAACTCGTTCAAGCAGTTCAATCAGAACACCATCGAGGTGGTCGGCTTTACCGACAGCACTGGCAGCCGCCAGCACAACATGGACCTGTCCCAGCGTCGCGCCCAGGCCGTCAGCAGCTACCTGACTTCCCAGGGCGTCGACCCGTCCCGCGTCAGCGTGCGCGGCATGGGCCCGGACCAGCCGATCGCCAGCAACGCCGACGCCAATGGCCGTGCGCAGAACCGTCGTGTAGAGGTCAACCTCAAGCCGATTCCGGGTCAGCAGTACGATCAGCAGGGCACTGTCCAGCAGTACCCGTAAGCGTCAGACACACATGACAGGGGCCGCATAGCGGCCCCTGTTCATTTCAGCGCACGGTACTGGCCTGAATCGCGGTCAAGGCGATGGTGTGGACGATATCGTCTACCTGAGCCCCGCGTGGCAGGTCGTTCACCGGCTTGCGCAACCCTTGCAGCATCGGGCCGAGGCTGACGCAGTCGGCGCTGCGTTGCACGGCCTTGTGCGTGGTGTTGCCGGTGTTCAGGTCCGGGAAGACGAACACCGTCGCCCGCCCGGCCACAGGGCTTGCCGGTGCCAGCTGACGAGCGATTTCGGGGTTGGCGGCGGCGTCGTACTGCAACGGGCCGTCGATCACCAGGTCGTGCTCGGCCTGCTGCGCCAGGCGGGTGGCCTCACGTACCTTTTCCACTTCCTCGTCGCTGGCGGCCGAATCGCTGGAGTAGCTGAGCATCGCCACCCGTGGGGCAATGCCGAAGGCCTGGGCCGATTCGGCACTCTGCCGGGCAATCTCGGCCAGTTCCGCAGCGCTGGGGTGCGGGTTCATCACGCAGTCGCCGTAGACCAGCACCTGCTCGGGGAAGAGCATGAAGAACACCGACGATACCAGGCTGCTGCCGGGAGCGGTCTTGATCAATTGCAGGGCAGGGCGGATGGTATTGGCAGTCGAATGGACCAGCCCTGACACCAGCCCATCGACCTCGTCGAGCGCCAGCATCATGGTGCCGATCACCACCGGATCTTCCAGTTGCTGTTCGGCCATGGGAGCGTTGAGATTCCGGCTCTTGCGCAGCTCGACCATGGGCTCGACGTAGCGGCCGCGGATCAGCTCCGGATCGAGCACCTCGAGATCCGGTGGCAGAGTGATGCCCTGGGCGCGGGCGACCGCCTGGACGTCCTCGGGCTTGGCCAGTAGCACGCAACGGGCGATGCCCCGTGCCTGGCAGATGGCGGCGGCCTGCACCAGCAGCGGCTCGGCGCCTTCGGGCAGGACGATGCGCTTGTTGGCTTGCTGGGCGCGCTGGATCAACTGGTAGCGGAACACCGCCGGTGACAGGCGCAACTCGCGTGGTGTGCCACAACGCTGATGCAGCCAGGCGGCATCCAGGTGGCTGGCGACGAAGTCAGTGATGAACTCGGCGCGTTCGCGGTCATCGATCGGGATTTCGCGGTTGAGTGAGTTAAGGCGATTGGCGGTGTCGTAGGAGCCGGTGCTCACCGACAGGATCGGCAGGCCTGCCTGCAGGGCGCCGCGGCACAGTTCCAGGATGCGTGGGTCCGGCTTGCTGTCGCTGGTCAGCAGCAGGCCCGCCAACGGGACCCCATTGATCGCCGCCAGGCTCACCGCGAGGATGATGTCGTCGCGGTCACCCGGCGTCACCACCAACGTGCCCGGCTTGAGCAGCGGCACGGTGTTGGCCACGGTGCGGGCGCAGATGATGATGGTGTTCATGCGGCGCTGTTCGTAGTCGCCGGCATTGAGCACTTGGGCGCCTAGCAGCTCGGCCACATCGCGGGTCCGTGGGGCATTGAGCTCGGCCTGGTAGGGGATGCAGCCGAGCAGGCGGAAGTCATCGCCGCGCAGCAGGGGCGAGTGTTCGCGCAGGCGGGTGGCGAAGTCGGCCATGCTCTCTTCGGTGCGAACCTTGTTCAGGACCACGCCGAGCACCTTCGGATCGCGCGGACCACCGAACAGCTGGGCCTGCAGTTCGACACGGCCGGACAGCTCGCTGAGTACTTCGTTTTCCGGTGCCGACACCAGGATCACCTCGGCGTCCAGGCTCTTGGCCAGGTGCAGGTTGACCCGGGCCGCGTAGCTGGCATGGCGGGTGGGCACCATGCCCTCGACCACCACCACGTCGTTGCCGATGCATGCCTGCTGGTACAGGCGGATGATTTCCTCGAGCAACTCGTCCAACTGGCCATCGCCGAGCATGCGCTCGACCTGGGCCAGGCTCAGGGGGGGGGGCGGGCGGATGCCATGGGTGCGGGCGACCAGTTCGCTGGAGCGCTCCGGGCCTGTGTCGCCAGGGTGGTGCTGGGCGATCGGCTTGAAGAAGCCGACCTTCAGGCCGCCGCGCTCGAGGGTGCGGACCAGGCCGAGGCTGATGGATGTCAGGCCGACACCAAAATCTGTCGGCGCGATGAAAAATGTCTGCATGCGTGCTTCTCGAAATAAGCGGTGCAAGGGATCAACGGCCAAGGGTATCGCTATCGGTACCCTGGGCGCACCAGCCGCAGGCAAATACCTGGCCGATGTGCCGTTCGCGCTCTTGGGCATCGAGCACCCAGGGCCTGCCCTGCCAGGGCGGTTGGTGGCGCAGGTGCTGGGTATGGCCGCAGGAAAGCTCAACTACCCAGTGGCCGTCTTCGTCCTGGTGAAACCCTGTCACCCGACTGACGGGGCGCTCAATGTCCGAGGGGCGTTCGCAATCGGGCGATGCCTTGGTTACACTTATTCGCTCTACATTCTTTTGCAAAAGGTCTTGCCCCATGCTGATTGCCGCCAACAAGGCTGTCTCCATCGACTATACCCTGACCAACGACGCCGGGGAGGTCATCGACAGTTCCGCCGGCGGTGCTCCGCTGGTGTACCTGCACGGTGCCTCCAACATCATTCCAGGCCTGGAAAAAGCCCTGGAAGGCAAGCAGGCCGGCGACGAACTGAACGTCAGCGTCGAGCCTGAAGAGGCCTACGGCGAGTACCTGGCCGAACTGGTCAGCACCCTCAACCGCAGCCTGTTCGAAGGCGTCGATCAACTGGAAGTGGGCATGCAGTTCCACGCTTCGGCACCGGACGGCCAGATGCAGATCGTCACCATCCGCGACATCGACGGCGACGACATCACTGTCGACGGCAACCACCCGCTGGCCGGCCAGCGCCTGAACTTCAAGGTCAAGGTGGTCAATGTGCGTGACGCCAGCGACGAAGAAATCGCTCACCGCCACATCCACGGTGAAGGTGGCCA
This sequence comes from Pseudomonas sp. HMSC08G10, assembly GCF_001808425.1. NCBI lineage: Bacteria > Pseudomonadati > Pseudomonadota > Gammaproteobacteria > Pseudomonadales > Pseudomonadaceae > Pseudomonas > Pseudomonas sp. HMSC08G10. The sequence continues at coordinate 180,606 of NZ_KV793335.1, forward strand.
TCACCACTGATTTTCTGCGCTAAGCTCAGAGAGTCGCCAGGCGCTCGGGCAAGCCGACTTGCCTTCCTTGGGGAAGGTGTGGACGGTTTGACCGCGCGCCTTTTTAGTGGGCGCCTTTCGCCCCTGCGACAACCGGGAACCTGAGAGGGGAGTCATCATGAGTGCATTTCACGACCTGACGTTGAAGGCGCTGAACGGCGAGGATCTGCCCCTTGCACCGTTCAAGGGCCAGGTGGTGTTGGTGGTCAATGTCGCCTCCAAGTGTGGTTTGACACCGCAATACAAAGCCCTGGAGAACCTGTACCAGGATTACAAGGACAAAGGCTTCAACGTCCTCGGTTTGCCTTGCAACCAGTTCGCCGGGCAAGAGCCGGGCAGCGAGGAGGAAATCCAGGCGTTCTGCAGCCTCAACTACGGCGTGAGCTTCCCGTTGGGGGCCAAGCTCGAAGTCAACGGGCCGCAGCGTCATTCGCTGTACCGTCTGCTAGCGGGTGAGGGGGCCGAATTCCCCGGAGATATCACCTGGAACTTCGAGAAATTCCTGGTCGGCAAGGATGGCCGGGTCCTGGCGCGTTTCGCACCGCGTACCACGCCGGATGACCCGACGGTGGTCCAGGCGATCGAGAAGGCGCTGGCCTGAGTCCTATCGATCCGGGGCTTCAGTCCTGCGAGTCGCCAAACAACGGCGGCCCTACTGCGCAGTCCATCGCGGGTAAACCCGCTCCCCCAGGGGCTCTGCCAGCCTGAAGGCCGGCGCAGGCCTGTGAGAGCGGGTTTACTCGCGAATGACCACCGTTTTGAGTCCGACGAGCGCTCAGCTGCGCGGTGTGGTCGAGCCTCGCTTGATCGCCAGATCCGTCTTTACAGGCTCAGTATTCATCATCCCTGCCTGGCGACAAGCACTGGCCAGGTACCCTTCGAACTGCTCGACGATCGCCGGCCAGCCCTGGCGACTAGCGTGCTGGCGGGCATTCAGACGTACTCTGCGCAAGGTTTCCTGCTCTTCCATCAGCCAGCAGGCCGCGTCGATGAACGCCGCCTGGTCGCCCGGCATTGCCAACGCGCCGCTGTGCCCGTGGCGGATGTGCTGGGCGGCCGCCGCTTCGTCATAGGCAACCACCGCCAGGCCCGAGGCGAGGGCCTCGAGAACAACGTTGCCGAAGGTTTCGGTCAGACTCGGAAACAGGAACAAGTCACCGCTGGCATAGTGCTCGGCCAATACCTCGCCCCGCTGGGCGCCACAGAACACGGCGTCGGGCAACTGCTGTTCGAGCGTCTCGCGCTGGGGGCCGTCGCCGACGATGACCAGGCGCATGCGGCGCTGTGGATAAGCCTTGCGCAAGGCCTCCATGCACGGTGGAAGCAGCCCTAGGTTCTTTTCCGCGGCCAGCCGCCCCACGTGCAGCACGGCAATGTCGTCCGCGCCCAGTCCCCAGCGCTCGCGCAACGCCTGGCTGCGCCGGGCCGGATTGAACAGGCAGGCGTCGACACCGCGGGCCATGAGCGCCAGGCGCTCGAAACCACGGCGCTCCAGCTCCAGGCGCTGGCTCGCGCTCGGCACCAGGGTGATGGCGGTGCGCCGGTGAAACCAGCGCAGGTAATGAGTGAGCAGGCGCGTCAGCAGGCCCAGGCCGTACTGCCGCGAATATTGTTGGAAATTGGTATGAAAGCCGCTGATCACGGCAACCCCCAACTGCCGCGCCGCACGCAGTGCGCTGAGGCCCAGCGGCCCTTCGGTGGCGATGTAGAGCACGTCCGGGCGGTGCTTGCGCCAGCGGCGCAGCAGTGTGCGCTTGGTGATCTCGCCCCATTGCAGGCCTGGGTAACCCGGCAGTGGCCAGCCCCGGCAGAGCAGCAGATCATCCCCTTCACTCTGTGAGGTGTCGCTGGCCTGTCTTGGGCGCACCAGCTCGACCTGATGACCACGTTGGCGCAGCCCTTCGATGAGGCGTCCGAGGGTATTGGCCACGCCGTTGATCTCGGGTGGAAACGTCTCGCTGACAAGGGTGATACGTAGGGGCGGTCTATTCATGACAAAAAGTTTCCACCCGCCGCGTTGCGGTTCTGTGACGTCATTGTGACGGCCGGGTGACGCCATTTTTTTGAAGGGGAAATGCTTGGAAATTTCCCCTGCGGGGTACTCAAGAATCCCCCAGGACCAGCCGATGCAGATGTATTCGACACTCGAGGTGCGCTCCGGGAGAGCGGTCATGTTCAACAGCAAACTCAAGAAAGAAATCCAACAGCTGCGCGAGGACCTGATGTCCGTCGAGCAAGTCAAAAGCAGCTTGGACAGCGAGATGTTGGTGCTTCAGCTCGACCCCCACGGGCGCATCGAGTCGGTCAACAGCAACTTCGAAAAGGAGATGCTGTACAGCGCCGGGCAGTTGATCGGGCGCAACATCGAAGAAATCGTGCCGCCTCATGTGAAGGAGCTGGACTTCTATCACCGCATGAAAGGCGCCATCACCCGTGGCGAACACCTCAACGGCGCGTTCCGCCTGCTACGCGGCAACGGCGAGGAAGCCTGGCTCCGCTCGATCCTGCAGCCGGTCAAGAGCAGCGATGGGCGGATCAAGCATTTCAGCATGCATTCGAGCGACTTGACCCGCACCATCGAGGCCTCCCGTGAGCACGAGAGCCTGATCAAGGCCCTGATGCGCTCCACCGCCCTGATCGAGTTCAACCTGCAAGGCGAAGTGCTCACCGCCAACGACCGCTTCCTTAACGCGATGGGTTACACCCTGGAGCAGGTGCGTGGCAAGCCACACCGCATGTTCTGCGAACCGGAAGAGGCCAATTCGCCGGCTTACCAGGCGTTCTGGGACAAGCTGCGCCGGGGCGAATTCGTCGCTGATCGTTTCAAACGCGTGGATGCCCATGGCCGGACCGTGTGGCTGGAAGCGTCCTATAACCCGATCATCGACGCCCATGACGTGCTGTACAAAGTGGTCAAATTCGCCACCGTGATCACCGACCAGGTGAACCAGGAACTGGCCGTGGCCCAGGCTGCGGACATCGCCTACAACACCTCGTTGGGTACCGACGCCAGTGCCCGCAAGGCGACCGAAGTGGTCACCCAGACCGTAGATGTCATGCGTGGTCTGGAGAGCTCCATGCAGGATGCCGCCCAAGGTATCCAGGCACTGGACACCCAGTCCCGGGTGATCGGCTCGATCATCAAGACCATCAGCGACATTGCCGGGCAGACCAACCTGCTCGCGCTCAACGCCGCCATCGAAGCGGCGCGCGCGGGGGAGCAGGGACGCGGGTTCGCCGTGGTCGCCGACGAAGTGCGCCAGCTCGCCTCGCGCACCAGCACCGCCACCGACGAGATCGCCAAGGTAGTGCAGCAGAACGAACAATTGGCTCAGGCGGCGGTGGACATCATCGACACCAGCAAGCGCCAGGCCGAGCAAGGCCTGACCCTGGCTGCCGAAACCGGCAGCGTGATCGTCGAAATCCAGGACGGGGCGAAGAAGGTGGTGGATGCGGTGGGGCAGTTTTCCAGCCAGTTGAATCATTGATGCCACGCCCTGTGGGGGCGGGGTAACCGCGCAAGGGGCGCAGCGCGCCCCCTCGCTGGGTCAGCTACGCTCGCGCACCCAGAACAAGGTCGCGCCCGCCACGGCGGCTGGCATCATCACCACGTTCACCAGCGGGATCATCAGCGCCAGGTAGGTGATGCCGCCAAAGCCCAGTGACTGCCAGCGCTTTTCGCGCAGCCAAGCGAGCATGTCCTGCCAGCTCATCTTGTTGTTGTCCGCCGGGTAGTCGATGTACTGGATGGCCATCATCCAGACCCCGAAGATCAGCCACAACGGGGCGGCCACCACGTTGACCACTGGGATCAAAGACAGGATGAACAGGCCGATGGCCCGTGGCAGAAAGTAGCCTAGCTTGCGCATTTCACGGCCGAAGGTGCGTGGCACCATGGCGATCAGCTCGCCCCAGCTGAACGCGGGGAAGTTATCCTGCCCGCGGACCACCACCTCGACCTTTTCGGCCAGAAACCCATTGAAGGGCGCGGCGATGACGTTGGCCACCAGGGTGAAGGTGAAGAACACCATGAGGATCACCAAGGCGACGAACAGTGGCCACAGAATGTAGGTCAGAAAGCTCAGCCAGCTCGGCAGGGTGGGCATCAGGGTATCGACCCACAGGCTGAACTGATGCCCTGCGAAGTAGATCAGCCCGCCGAACAGCAACAGGTTGACCGTCAGCGGCAGCAGCACGAACAGGCGCAGGCTGGGGCTCATGACCAGTTTCAGCCCTTCGCGCAGGTACTGTGGGCCAGAGAGGACAGGGGCTTGCATCGAGACGCTCCGGATCAGGGGAAAACGCGCTGACCTTACCGAGTTTGAGGCCTCGACGAAAGCCGCCTGGCGCGGGAGCAACGGGCTGTAACAAAAGCGAGGGAAGATTTTCTATCGGTTCGGTTGGGAGATAGAGGCAGCCTATAAGGTGGATTGTCGAAGGATATTTCCTTAATCTCTGCGACCTCGCTACAGTGCGCTCAACTTTTTGGTTTCGGATCTGCGCGTCATAGGCTTCCCCAAGCGCTGCGTAGGTCCCTTTTCATTCCAGCCGGCACTGCCGGTGCCCCGACGCCGGCCCAGCGGCCGTCTCGACAGGAGTTCGACATGTCTGAAGTACGTCATTCGCGCGTCATCATCCTCGGTTCCGGCCCGGCCGGTTACAGCGCAGCGGTCTATGCCGCCCGTGCCAACTTGAAGCCGCTGCTGATCACCGGCATGCAGGCCGGCGGTCAGCTGACCACCACCACCGAAGTCGACAACTGGCCGGGCGACCCCCACGGCCTGACCGGCCCGGCCCTGATGCAGCGCATGCAGGAGCATGCCGAGCGCTTCGAGACCGAGATCGTCTTCGACCACATCAATGCCGTGGACCTGGCCAACAAGCCGTTCACCCTGCGCGGCGACAGCGGCACCTACACCTGCGACGCCCTGATCATCGCCACCGGTGCCAGCGCTCGCTACCTGGGGCTGCCGTCGGAAGAGACTTTCATGGGCAAAGGCGTTTCGGCCTGCGCAACCTGCGACGGTTTCTTCTACCGCAACAAGCCGGTTGCCGTGGTGGGTGGTGGCAACACCGCCGTGGAAGAAGCCCTGTACCTGGCCAACATCGCCAGCAAGGTGACGTTGGTCCACCGCCGCGATACCTTCCGCGCCGAGAAGATTCTGGTCGACAAGCTGCACGCCCGTGTGGCCGAAGGCAAGATCGAGCTCAAGCTCAACGCCACTCTGGATGAAGTGCTCGGTGACGACATGGGTGTGACCGGTGCGCGCCTGAAGAACAACGACGGTAGCAGCGACGAAATCAAGGTCGACGGCGTGTTCATCGCCATTGGCCACACCCCGAACACCTCGCTGTTCGAAGGCCAGCTGACCCTCAAGGACGGCTACCTGGTGGTCAACGGCGGCCGTGAAGGCAACGCTACCGCCACCAACGTCGAAGGTGTGTTCGCGGCTGGCGACGTGGCCGACCACGTCTATCGCCAGGCGATCACCTCCGCCGGTGCCGGCTGCATGGCTGCACTGGACGTGGAGCGTTACCTGGACGGCCTGGCGAACGCTTCGTTCTAAGGCTTCGCCAGCGTCCACCGGGGCTTTGGCCCCCTACAAAAAAACCGGCTAGATGGCCGGTTTTTTTGTGTCTTGAAAAAGCCTTACAGGCTAAGGCGCATCGACAGGTCCACCGCCTTCACGTCCTTGGTCATGGCGCCGATGGAAATGTAGTCCACGCCGGTCTCGGCGATCACCCGCAGCGTGCTTTCGTTCACGCCGCCGCTGGCCTCGAGCTTGGCCTTGCCAGCGGTGATGCGCACGGCTTCGCGCATTTCATCGAGGGTGAGTTCATCGAGCATGATGATGTCGGCGCCGGCCGCCAAGGCCTGGCGCAGCTCGTCCAGGCTTTCGACCTCGATTTCCACAGGCTTGCCCGGCGCGATGCGGTGCGCTGCGTTGACGGCCTCGGCCACCCCGCCGCTGGCGGCGATATGGTTTTCCTTGATCAGGAACGCGTCGTACAGGCCGATGCGGTGGTTGTGGCAGCCGCCGCAGGTGACTGCGTATTTCTGCGCCAGACGCAGGCCGGGGAGGGTCTTGCGGGTGTCGAGCAGGCGCACCTGGGTGCCCTGTACCAAGTCCGCGAGAAAGCGCGCCCGGGTCGCCACACCCGACAGCATCTGCAGGAAGTTCAGCGCCGTGCGTTCGCCGCTGAGCAGCGAGCGTGCCGGGCCTTCGAGGTGGAACAGCGCCTGGTTGGGCGTGGCCCGATCGCCATCGGACACCTGCCAATGCACCGCGACCCGCGGGTCGAGCTGGCGGAACACCGCATCGACCCAGGCGGTACCGGCGATGGTGCAGTCCTCACGGGTGATGATGGTTGCCTTGGCCAGGCGCTCGGCCGGAATCAGCTGGGCGGTGATGTCGCCACTGCCGATGTCTTCGAGCAGCGCGCGGCGCACGTTGGCTTCGATTTCGGCGGTCAGGTCGGCGAGGCGTAGGTTCGGCATGGTCGGCTCCACAAGCTAGGTGCGGCGATTATAGGGCAGGGGGGCGGCGTGTACAGCGGCAACGGGACTGACCTTTGGTCGGGACGGCTGAGCATTGTGGCGAATGGAGTGTCAGTTGCTGGCGTGTGAAGAACGCTCTGGTAGCTATCGGAATTTTTACCGATAATGCGCCCAGTATTTGGCGTCATGGTTTTGACTGGCATCGCGCCAACGAAAACACCCACAAGGAGTCCGGGATGCAGAAAGAAGGCAAGGTGGTGCCTTTGGCGGTCGCCATCGATCGCGGGGCTCATGCGCCCTCGTGCCTCCCGGTGCCGCTTCTGCAAGTGCGCGACCAGGCTGGATTGCAGCTGCGCCAAGGGCTGCAGGCATTGTTCGATAATGCTGACGACACGCTCTTCGAAATGGCCGACAAGGCTCCTGATCGTTTCGAGCAGAACCTGTACTTCGAAGCCATGCGCGACCTGCGTCTGAAGCGAAAGAGCATCGAGCGCGGCTTTCTCGACACTTTCTATGACCGCTTTGCCCAGGTAGGGCAGGTCGAAGCCTCGGCATTCACCCTCAGCGAGGACCCGCTCGGTTCGGCGCAGTTGGCACGCACCGCCGTCCTCGAAACCATGGTCGCCCGCGTGCTTTCGCGCGATGGTCTTGCTTTGGAACACCTGGCGTTGCGCCTGCAAGCCCTGCTCGGCAACGCCGCGGCGGCGCCGGACAACCCCCTGGGGCCGGACCGTTTGTGCGGTTATTTCCTGGAGGCCGCGCGCAGCCAAGGCGTTACCCGCAGGGTCAAGCTGATCTTGCTCAAGCTGTTCGAACGCTACGTATTGCGCGACCTCGATCAGTTGTACGATCAAGCCAACCAGTTGCTGGCCGACGCCGGTGTGCTGCCTGAACTCAAGCCGACACCGCGCCGTCGTGCCGACGATCATCGCCAATCCGTCCAACGCCTGTCAGCCGAGCTGGCGCGCGACGAAGCGCCGGATCTCGATGGCGCAGGCCAGGCGTTCTTTGATTCCGTACAGGCACTGCTGGCCCCGATCCGAGGCCGAATCGCGCCGCGTGTGCAGCAGGTCGCCAGCGCCCAGCCGATCAGCACCGCCGACCTGCTGCGCCTGCTGTCGCATCTTCAGCACTATGTACCGGCCACCTGCGAGGCGGATGACTTCTCGCTTGGCCAGCAGTTGGAGCAGTTGCTGCTGCGGGTGAGCGTGCGCAGCGGCACGCGCCGCCGGATCGACACGGCTGACGAAGACACCCTCAATCTGGTCGGTCTGCTGTTCGACTTCATCCAGGCCGACAACAACTTGCCTGTATCCCTGCGCGGGTTGATCGCTCGCTTGCACATTCCACTGCTCAAGGTCGCCTTGCTCGATAAAGGCCTGTTCAGCCGTGCCAGTCATCCTGCCCGGCGTCTGCTCAACGAGATTGCCGCCGCCGCGATTGGGTGGGAAAGCGGTAGTGAGGGCGTGCGCGACAGCTTGCATTTGCGCGTGGAGCGCGTGATCCAGCGTCTGCTCAACGACTTCACCGATGACTCCCGCGTGTTCGCCGATCTGCTCGAGGATTTTCTCGCGTTCAATCAAGAAGAGCGGCGGCGCAACGAACTGCTCGAACAGCGCACCCGTGACGCCGAAGAGGGGCGCGCCCGGGCGCTGCAAGCCCGGCAACGGGTACAGCAGGCACTGAACCTGCGCCTGCAAGGTCGGGTGCTGCCGCACGCGGTGGTACACATGCTGGTGCATGGTTGGAGCCAGGTCTTGCTGCTGGCTTGGCTCAAGGAGGGCGAAGACTCCAGCGCCTGGCGCGATGGCCTGGACACGGTCGATGCCCTGCTGGCCAGCATTGCCCCGCACCGAGATCCACAGGCGCGGGAGCGCTTGTTGCAACAGGTGCCGGTGCTGCTCAAGAACCTGCGCGACGGTTTGGCCGGGGTGGTCACCGAAGCCGCCGCGACCCGGGAGTTCTTCCTGCGACTGGAGCAGTTGCACCTGCGCGCCTTTGCTGGCGGTGACGTTTCATCCACCGACGGCGCGCCTGACCTGGATGAGGTCTTGGTGGCCGAGCAGATCATTCTGGCGGTGGCCGATGAATCGGCCTGTGGCCCGTTGCTGCGTCTGGATGGACAAAGCCCTGAGCTGGGACAGGTGCGGCGGCTGCGCATCGGTGCCTGGGTAGAAGTGATGGATGACGATGAGCCCCTGCGCTGCAAGTTGGTGGCGGTGATCGACAGCAGCGACCGCTATGTCTTCGCCAATCGTACCGGCATGAAGGTGCGGGAATGGAGCTGCGCCGGACTGGTCCAGGCCCTGCGGCGTGGTGAGGTTCGCCTGCTCGACGACGGTCTTTTGTTCGAGCGCGCGCTGGACGCTGTGCTGGAACGATTGCGCAGCCAGCAGACGCGCTGAACAATCATTTACATGCAAGCCTGCCGGACGCGGGGCATACTGGCGGCTCCTCCCTGGCGATTTCAGGAACTGCTCCATGCTATTGGACCGTGCGACTGGCTGGTTCTCCGGCGTCACCCACTGCCCCTCGCCGAATTTCAACGCGCGCCCTGAAGGCGAAGCCATCTCCCTGTTGGTTATCCACAACATCAGCCTGCCTCCGGCCTGTTTCGGCACCGGCAAAGTCCAGCAGTTCTTCCAGAACCGGCTCGATCCCGCCGAACACCCCTACTTCGAAAGCATCTGCCATTTGACCGTCTCAGCGCACTTGTTCATCGAGCGGGACGGGGCGGTGACCCAGTTCGTTTCTTTGCTGGACCGTGCCTGGCATGCCGGTGTTTCGCGCTTCGGCGAGCGCGAGGGTTGCAACGATTTTTCCATTGGTATCGAGCTGGAGGGCACCGATGAGCTGCCCTACACCGACGCCCAGTACCAGACCTTGAAACAACTGACCGAGCAGATTCGCGGCGCGTGGCCTGTGATCGACCTCGGACGTATCTGCGGTCACAGCGACATCGCCCCGGAGCGCAAGACCGACCCGGGCCCGGCTTTCGATTGGTGCCGCTACCGGGCGGCCCTGCAGTGCAGTGAGGACGACGCATGAGCTTTCTGGTGTTGGTGTTGGTGCTCTGGTTCGAGAAGTTCTCGGCCCTGCGCCAACGGTTGCAGCGTGACGGGTTCTTCATCGGCGAGCTGGTACGTCTGGAGCGCAGCGGCAAGGTGCATCCCTGGTGGACGCTGGCCATCCTGGTGCTGGCGCCCGTAGCGTTGCTGGTGCTGCTGCTGCACGTGCTGGAGCCTGTGGCCTACGGCCTGCTGGCCTTGCCAGTGCACCTGCTGGTGCTGATCTACAGCCTCGGGCGTGGCGACATCAAGGCATCCCTGGGGCCGTTTCGAGATGCCTGGCGCCGGGCTGATGACCAAGCCGCGCTGCATGTGGCCGAGCGGGATCTGGGCCTGGCCGCCGACGATGCCCCTAGCTTGTTGGTGCGGGTGCAGGGGCATTTGCTGTGGCAGGCCTACCAGAGCTTTTTCGCGGTGATCTTCTGGTACTTCCTGCTCGGCCCGGGCGCGGCCTTGGCCTATCGCCTGCTGGCGCTGAGTGTAGAGAACAGCCGCCAACCGGCACTCAAGGAGCGCGCCGAGCAGCTGCGCCATGCCCTGGACTGGTTGCCGGTGCGGGTGCTGGCCTTGAGCTTTGCCCTGGTAGGCAACTTTGTCGCCGTGGTGCGGGTGATGCTGCATGAACTGCTCAACTGGCACATCAGTGCGGGGCATCTGGTGGCGCGGGTCGGACGCGTGGCGGACAGCGCGCCTGAGGAAGAAGACACCCAGCGGGGGCTCGGTCGTCTGGACAGCCTCTGGGAGCTGCTGCTGCGTTGCGCGGTGCTGTGGTATGCCTGCTTTGCGCTGTGGACGGTATTGGTCTGAGTGCGTGCTTCGGCTTGTCGGCCTGGTATCGAGCGAGCCAGGCCTACGCAAGCAGCGCTTAACCTTAAATTACAAACCTTGGGTTCGATCTGCGTTATACAAGTCCCCTGGCCGTTAATGGCCTTGTGCTACCTCGCAGAATAAAAAGAATCCAAGGAGATGCGCATGAAGCGTTTGCTCTATCCGGCCATCGCCCTGATGGACCGGCTGAGCTTCGGCTTGAAGTTCAGCTTGATCAGCACTTTGTTCTTCGTCCCCATGCTGGTCACCAGCTTCTACCTGGTGCGCGACGTCTACGACGAATTCCACGCCACCGGCGTCGAGCTGCAGGGCTTGGGCCCCCTGGCTGGCGCCCTGACCCTGCGTAGCGATCTGGAAACCCTGGGCAACCTGTTGCAGATCAACGCCCTGTTAGGCCAGTCGGGACAGGCCGGCGACGTGGAGCAGCGTATCGGCGCCCTTGAGGACAAGGTCGCCGCAGGGCTCGAGGCGATACCCACGAGCGACCCGCAGCTAAAGGCCCGCCGCGAAGAGCTGAGCGAGATCTTCACCCGCGCGCGCAACGAGTCCTCCCTGCAAAGCAAGGCGGCCCTGTTCGACAAGCTGTTGGTTCAGGCCCAGGTCCTGACCAAACAGGTGGCCAGTCAATCCGGGCTGGACCAGGACCACCAGGCCTCGGTGCGGCATCTGAGCGAGCTGCTAGGCAGTGCCACCGGTCAGGTAACCCAGACCCTGGGCGAAGGGCGGGCATTGGGGGCCATGGCGTTGGGCCGTGGCTTCATCGATTCGGCCGGCAGTGCCCGCTTCGAAGACTTGTTGCAACGCTTGGAGCGGCTGTCTGCCGACTACGGCATTCGCCTGGACGACGCCCTGGCCGCTGACCCGCGCGCAAGGACCGACTTGGCCGTGCTGGCCGAAGCCAGCCAGGCAACGGTGAAACAGGCCGCGACCCTATTCGAAGACCGTGTGGTGATGGCCGAAACCCTGGACGCGCCATGGCTTGGGTTCTATCAGCAGGTCAGCGACCTGATGGTGCAGACCTACCGTCTCAACGACGCCATCCTCGCCCACCTTCAGGTGCAACTGCAGGATCGCCTGGACGAGCACCGCCTGCGCATGATCGCGCTGGTCGCCGCGCTGCTGGCGGTATTTGCCCTGATCATCTATCTGGACAGCGGCTTCTATGTGTCCATCCGTCAAACCTTGGGCAATCTGGGCGCGGCCATGGACAAGGTCGCAGCCGGCGACATGACCGTGAGTTTCAAGGCCCACAGCCGCGACGAGCTTGGCGAGCTGGGCCAAGGCTTCAACCAAACAGTGTTGCGCATTCGCGAGCTGATCGATCAGGTGGGGCGGACTGTCTCGACGGTCGAGGAGCAAGCCGGGCAGGTGCTGGAGGTGTCGGTGCGCAGCAATCAGGCGGTCAGTGGCCAGCGTGAGCAGATCGAACAAGTGGCCACCGCCATGAACCAGATGAGCGCCACTTCCCAGGAGGTCGCCCGCAGTGCGGCCCTGGCCGCCGAAGGCGCGCAACAGGTCAATCGCGAGAGCGCCACCGGCCGTGGCCTGGTGGAAAACCAGCAGGACAGCATCACCCGCCTGGCCGGGGAGATTGACCAGAGCGTGGTTGCGGTCAACCAGCTGGCCGGTGACAGCCAGGCCATCGGCCGGGTGCTGGAGGTGATCCGCAGCATCGCCGAGCAGACCAACCTGCTGGCGCTC
>NZ_KV793335.1:192760-293533 GCF_001808425.1 Pseudomonas sp. HMSC08G10
ACCAACCTGCTGGCGCTCAACGCCGCCATCGAGGCGGCTCGGGCCGGCGAGCAGGGCAGGGGCTTTGCCGTGGTGGCCGATGAGGTACGCACCCTGGCGCGCCGCACCCAGGACTCCACCGAGGAGATCGCCCAGATGATCCAGCGCCTGCAGGCGGGCGTCGACGCGGCGGTCACGGCCATGGGCAGCAGCCACCAGATGGCGGCGGGGACGGTGGACGAAGCACGCCAAGTGCAACAGGCGCTGGGCAATATCCTCGGTGCGGTGGGGGGCATCGTCGCGCAGAACCAGCAGATCGCCGCGGCCGTCGAGCAGCAGACCGCGGTGGCTCATGACATCGACCTGAATATCGTGGCAATCAACCGCGCTGCCCAGGACACCACCCAAGGCGCCTGCCAGACCGAACAGGCCAGCCGGGCGTTGTCGAGCCAGGTGGACGAGCTCAAGCGACTGATCGGTGCGTTCCGCGTCTAGGCTGATTCGTGGCGACTGCTTCGCGGGTTTACCCGCGAATGGGGCTGCGATGGCTTACCAGCCGAACAGCTCACAGGCATTGCGGCTGCTGATCTGAGCCAGGCGCTCGGCGTCTATGCCCATCACCTCGGCCAGTGCGTGGGCGATTTCCGGGAGATGTTCCGGGCTGTTGCGTTCTCCGGGGAACATCACCGGCGCCATGTCCGGGGCGTCGGTCTCAAGCACTACGCTTTCCAGCGGCAACCGGGGCAAGGTCTTGCGCAGGCGCAGGGCTTGGGGCCAGGTGGCCGCGCCGCCCAGGCCCAGCCTGAAGCCGAGCTTGATGTATTCGCGCGCTTCTTCATAGCTGCCGGCGAAGGCGTGGATGATGCCGGCGCGCGCAGGCTTATAGCGCTTGAGGGTGGCGATCACCTGGGCATGGCTGCGGCGTACGTGCAGCAGGGCGGGCAGGTCGAAGTCGCAGGCCAGTTGCAACTGCGCCTCGAACAACGCCTGCTGGCGTTCCTTGTCCAGTTCCGGCAGGTAATAGTCCAGGCCGAACTCACCCACCGCACACAGACGCGGGTCGCCGCGCAAACGTTCGAGCCAGGCGCGCAGTTGTGCCAGGTGCTCGGGGTGGTGCTGGTCGAGGTACACCGGATGCAGGCCCAAGGCCGCGAACAGCCGCTGTTCGCCACAGACCAGATCCCACACTCGTTGCCAATTGGCCTGATACACCCCCAGCACCACCATGCGCTCCACGCCTCGCGCCGCCGCGTTGGCCAGCAGGCGATCGCGGTCGGCGTCGAAGTCGGGGAAGTCCAGATGGGTGTGGGTGTCGATCAGGCGCATGGTCAGCCTGCGTTGATGCGTTGCTTGAAGGTCCGGGCTACCGCATGCACGCCGGGTTCGTAGCGCTTGTCCTCGATCGCGGCCAGGGCCAGTTCCAAGGCGGTGGCCGCGATCAGGCCGTGCTGCTGGGCCATGGCATTGACAGGCAAGGGCAGGAAGTCCAGCAACTGGTTGTCGCCGAAGGTGCCCAGTTGCAGGTGGCGCGAGTCGGCCGGGCGCGCCTGCAGGGTATCGAACACGCCCTGGAGCAACACGTAGGAGGTGGTCACCAAGGCGTCGGGCAGGCCGCCGAAGTCCTCGATGAGTTGCTGCATCAGCCGCTGGCCACACTCGCGGCTGAAGGCTTCGCCTTGGTAGCGGCGCACCTGGCCGGTGAACGGTTGCAGGGCTTCGTCGAAACCGCCGGCACGGGCCTGGCTGACCGACAGCTCCGGGCGTGCGCCGATCAGGGCGATGGTGTCTGGGCGGGTATCCAGAAGGCTCTGGGCCAGCTGGCGGCTGGCGTCGCGGTCGTCGCTGATCACTGAGCAGAAATATTCCGGTGCCATCCGCCGGTCGATGGCGATGACCGGCAGGCCTTTGTCCTGCAGCTCACGATAGCTTTCGTCATCAGGCGGCAGGCAACTGGCGACGAACAGCGCATCGCAACGACGGGCGCGGAACAGCTGCTGCAACTGGCGTTCGCTGTCGGGCTGGTCATCGCTGCTTGCGATCAGCAACTGGTAGCCGCGGGCGCGGGCACCCTGCTCGAGTTGCTTGGCAATGCGGGCGTAGCTGGGGTTCTCCAGATCCGGGAGAATGAAGCCCAGGGTGCGGGTGTGCCGGCTGCGCAGGCCGGCGGCCTGGGGATTGGGCGTGAAGCCATGGGCCTCGACCACCGCACGCACGCGCTCGACGGTGCTGTTGCTGATGCGCTGCTGTTCGGCCTTGCCATTGATGACGTAGCTGGCGGTGGTTACGGACACACCGGCCAGACGGGCGATATCGCTGAGTTTCACCGAATTTTCCTTGTTATTACCGGGGCTGCCTGCGAGGCCGGACCGGGTAGTTTTACCTGGCGCCGGCGCCTTGGGCAGGCGACCATTGTCGCAATTGTCCGACAGGATGGGGCTTTTTCGTCGGAAGATTATCGAGTAACGTGGCCACTTGGTCAGGTTAAACGATTCAGCAGGCAAATTTTCTGCCCCGCGTACCGCCTGCGCAAGACCATTGAACAGACCCGATTCGTGTCATTCACAACAATACCTCAGGTCCCCGCCCCGGGGGCTGCAAAAGGAGAAGGTCATGCTGGAGCTCGCTCAGGAGCAGATCGCTATGGACCAAGTCGCTGCCGACAAAGCCGAGGCGCTGCGCCTTCTGGCCGATCGGCTGGTCGCCGATGGCCTGGTCGCCGAAGGTTACCTGCAAGGGCTCCTGGACCGCGAGGCGCAAGGCTCGACATTCCTTGGCCAGGGTATCGCCATCCCCCACGGCACGCCGCAGACCCGCGACCAGGTCTTCGCCACCGGCGTGCGCCTGTTGCAGTTTCCCGAGGGGGTGGACTGGGGAGAGGGTCAGATCGTCTACCTGGCCATCGGCATTGCCGCCCGGTCCGACGAGCACCTGCGCTTGCTGCAATTGCTGACCAGGGCCCTGGGCGAGACCGACCTGGCCGAGGCCCTGCGCCGTGCCTCCAGCGCGGAGGCGTTGCTCAAGCTGTTGCAAGGCGCACCCCAGGCCCTGGCGCTGGACGCGCAGCTGGTGGGGCTGAGCCTGGCCGCTGAAGACTTCGACGAACTGGCCTGGCGTGGCGCGCGGCTGCTGCAACGTGCCGGCTGCGTCGATGCCGGGTTTGCCAACGTGCTGCAACAGGCCGAGCCGCTGCCCCTGGGCGAGGGGCTGTGGTGGCTGCACAGCGAGCGCCTGGTGCGCCAGCCAGGTCTGGCCTTCGTTACGCCGCAGCAACCGCTGCGCTACCGTGACCAGCCGCTCAATGGCCTGTTCTGCCTCGCCAGCCTGGGTGTCGCTCATCAAGCTTTGCTCGAGCGCCTATGTGAAGTGCTGATCGAAGGCCGTGGGCAAATGCTCTACCAAGCGCCCAACAGCCGCGCCGTGCTGCAGGTGCTCGGTGGAGAGGCCCCGGCCGACTGGCCGAGCGTTTGCGTGGTGCTGGCCAATCCCCACGGTTTGCATGCCCGCCCAGCCAAGGTGCTGGCCCAGCTGGCCAAAGGTTTCGAGGGCGAGCTGCGTGTCCGTCTGCAGGACAGCGTCGAGCCGGCAGTGTCGCTCAAGAGCCTGAGCAAGCTGCTCAGCCTTGGGGCCCGGCGCGGCCAGACGCTGGAGCTGATCGCCGAACCCAGCATTGCCAACGACGCCCTGCCGGTCTTGCTGGCCGCCATCGAGCAAGGCCTGGGCGAGGTGGTGGAGCCGCTGCCCGAAGCGGCCTCGCCAAGTGTTCAAGTGCCTGTGCAGACGCTCCAGGCGCCGGCGGCCGGTAGCGTCGTCCAGGGTGTCGGCGCTGCGCCGGGCATCGCCAGCGGCCCGGCCTTTGTGCAGGTAGAGCGCCAGATCGACTACCCGCTACGCGGCGAGTCGCCTGCCCAGGAGCGGCAAAAGCTGCGCGATGCGCTGGCGACGGTGAATGCTGAGCTGCAGGCGCTGGTGGAGCGTAGCGACCCCTCGATCGGCGAGATCTTCGTCACCCACCAGGAAATGCTTGCCGACCCGGGCCTGAGCGATGAAGTCGAGCAGCGACTGGCCCAGGGCGAGAGCGCGGCGGCTGCCTGGATGGCGGTGATCGACAGCGCGGCGCGTCAGCAGGAGGCGTTGCACGACACCCTGCTCGCCGAGCGTGCTGCGGATCTGCGTGACATCGGCCGGCGCGTGCTGGCGCAACTGTGCGGTGTCCAGGACATCGCTGAACCTGAGCAGCCCTACGTGCTGGTGAAGGCCGAGGTGGGCCCTTCGGATGTGGCCCGCCTGGACCCGGCCCGGGTCGCCGGTATCGTCACTGCCCAAGGCGGTGCTACGGCCCACAGCGCAATCGTTGCCCGTGCGCTGGGCATCCCGGCGGTGGTGGGGGCCGGTGCCGCCATTCTGTTGCTGGAGGCCGGCACGCCATTGTTGCTCGATGGCCAGCGTGGCCGGGTCAGCGTGGCGCCGGCGGCCGATGACCTGCAGCGGGCCCTGGCCGAGCGCGGCCTTCGCGAGCAACGCCTGCAGGCCGCCTGGGCCAAGCGTCACGAGCCGGCGGTGACCCGCGATGGCCATGCGGTCGAAGTGTTCGCCAACATCGGCGAGAGCACGGGGATCGACAAGGTGGTGGAGCAGGGCGCCGAAGGCGTCGGCCTGCTGCGCACTGAACTGATCTTCATGGCCCACCCCCAGGCACCTGATATCGCCACCCAGGAGGCTGAGTACCGCCGCGTGCTCGATGGCCTGGGCGGGCGGCCCCTGGTGGTGCGCACGCTGGATGTGGGGGGCGACAAACCGCTGCCGTACTGGCCGATCGACGCCGAGGAGAATCCCTTCCTGGGGGTTCGCGGCGTGCGCCTGACCCTGCAGCGTCCCCAGATAATGGAAGCCCAGCTGCGCGCCTTGCTGCAGGCAGCCGATGACCGCCCCCTGCGCATCATGTTCCCGATGGTCGGACAGGTGCATGAATGGCGCGAGGCCAAGGCCATGGTCGATCGCCTGCGTGCGCAAATCCCGGTGGCTGACCTGCAAGTGGGCATCATGGTCGAGGTGCCGTCAGCGGCGCTGCTGGCACCGCAACTGGCGCGCGAAGTGGATTTCTTCAGTATCGGTACCAACGACCTGACCCAGTACACCCTGGCCATCGACCGTGGCCACCCGAGCCTTTCGGCCCAGGCCGACGGCCTGCACCCGGCGGTGCTGCAACTGATCGACATGACCGTGCGCGCCGCCCATGCCCAAGGCAAATGGGTGGGTGTGTGCGGCGAGCTGGCGGCGGACCCGCAGGCGGTCGCGGTGCTGCTGGGCCTGGATGTGGACGAGCTTAGCGTCGCGGCCCGCAGCATTGCCGAAGTCAAGGCGCTGGTTCGCCAGGCCGATCACCAGACGGCACGCGCCCTGGCGCGCGAGGCCTTGCAACAAGACAGCGCCGCGGCGGTCCGGGCGCTGGTGGAGCGTTATTGAAATGGCCAATATCCTCACCCTTACCCTGAACCCGGCGCTCGATATCACCGTCAGCCTGGATACCCTGCGACCCGGCCATGTCAACCGCAGCCACAGCCAGCACAGCCATGCCGCGGGCAAGGGGCTGAACGTTGCCCAGGTCCTGGCCGACCTGGGCCACAGCGTGACCGTGGGCGGCTTTCTGGGGCGCGACAACCTGGAACCGTTCGAGGCGCTGATCGCCTGGCGCGGCTTTGCCGACTGTTTCGTCCGGGTGCCGGGCGAGACCCGTAGCAACATCAAGTTGGTGGAGGCCGATGGCCGGGTCACCGACATCAACGGTCAGGGGCCGGCAGTTGACGAAGCGGCCCGCGTCGCCCTGCTGCGTCGTCTGGAACAGGTGGCGGTGGGGCACGATGCGGTGGTGGTGGCCGGCAGTCTGCCCCGAGGTGTCGATGCGCAGTGGTTCCATCAGCTACTGCTGCAACTGAAGCAGCAGGGTTTGAAGATTGCCCTGGACACCAGCGGCGAAGCCTTGCGTGTCGGCCTACAGGTCGGGCCCTGGCTGGTCAAGCCCAACACCGAGGAACTGGGCGAGGCGCTCGGTGCCAAGGTGGACACCGCGCAAGCCCAGCGCCTGGCAGCCGAGCGGCTGCTGGCCAGCGGCGTCGAGCACGTGGTGGTGTCCCAAGGCGAGCAGGGCCTGAGCTGGTTTGCCCAAGGTCGGCCACCCCTGCATGGGCGACCGCCGAAGGTGCAGGTGGCAAGCACTGTCGGCGCCGGTGATTCGTTGGTCGCGGGCATGGTCCATGGCCTGCTGCTGGATGAGCCGCGCGAGCACACGCTACGCCGGGCCACGGCCATCGCCGCTCAGGCGGTCACTCAGGTCGGCTTTGGGATTCGCGATCGCGAACAGCTGGCGCGCCTGGAAAACGCTGTGCAACTGACAGAACAACAAGAGGGTTGCCGATGAACATCGCCATCATCACCGCCTGCCCCAACGGCCAGGTGTCCAGCGTTCTGAGCGCGCGCTTGCTGGCGGCTGCCGCCCGGCAACGCGGCTGGAACCCCGTGGTCGAGGTGCAGGATGTCGAACGTGCCGAGGGACGCTTGAGTCCGGCGCAGATCGCCGAGGCCGACTGGGTACTGGTGGTCAGCACTGGCCCTGTGGATCTGGAGCGCTTCGTCGGCAAGCGGGTCTATCGCAGCACACCGGCCCAGGCCCTGGCCGATCGGGAGCGTTTCCTGGATGAGGCGGCGGCCCAGGCCCAGGTGCTGGAGGCGCAGACGCCTGCGGTGCCCACGGCGATCGGTACGCTGCCAAAGGTCGTTGCTGTCACTGCCTGCCCGACCGGTGTGGCCCACACCTTCATGGCCGCCGAAGCGCTGCAACAGGCTGCCAAGGACTTGGGCTATCAATTGACGGTGGAAACCCAAGGCTCGGTAGGGGCGCGCAATCCGCTCTCGGCCGAGGCCATCGCCGACGCCGATGTGGTATTGCTGGCCGCCGACATCGAAGTGCCCACGGCGCGCTTTGCCGGCAAACGCATCTACCGCTGTGGTACTGGTATCGCGCTCAAGCAGGCGCGCACCATCCTCGACAAGGCCCTGGCCGAAGGCAAGGTCGAGGTGGGGGGGGAGGCTGCCACTGAAACCGTGAAGAAAAGCGAGAAGAGCGGTGTCTACAAACACCTGCTCACCGGTGTGTCGTTCATGCTGCCGATGGTGGTGGCCGGTGGCCTGTTGATCGCTTTGTCGTTTGTCTTCGGCATCGAGGCCTACAAGGAACCTGGCACCTTGCCTGCGGCCTTGATGCAGATCGGCGGCGAGGCGGCATTCAAGCTGATGGTGCCGCTGCTGGCCGGCTATATCGCCTGGTCCATCGCCGACCGCCCCGGGCTGGCGCCGGGCATGATCGGTGGTCTGCTTGCCAGCACCTTGGGGGCGGGCTTCATCGGCGGCATCATCGCAGGCTTCCTGGCCGGCTACAGCGCCAAGGCCATCAGCCGCTGGGCGCGTCTGCCGAACAGCCTCGAGGCGCTCAAGCCGATCCTGATCATTCCGCTATTGGCCAGTCTGTTCACCGGTTTGGTGATGATCTACGTGGTCGGCCAGCCAGTGGCGGCGATGCTCGAAGGCCTGACGCGCTTTCTCGACAGCATGGGCACCACCAACGCCATTCTGCTTGGGCTGTTGCTGGGCGGCATGATGTGCGTGGATCTGGGCGGGCCGATCAACAAGGCGGCCTACGCCTTCTCGGTGGGGCTGCTGGCCTCGTCCAGCTATGCACCGATGGCGGCGACCATGGCTGCCGGGATGGTGCCGCCGATCGGCCTGGGCATCGCCAGTTTCCTGGCCCGGCGCAAGTTCGCCCAGAGCGAGCGCGAGGCGGGCAAGGCGGCATTGGCCCTGGGGCTGTGCTTCATCTCCGAGGGCGCGATTCCGTTTGCCGCCAAGGACCCGCTGCGGGTGATCCCGGCCAGTGTCGCGGGCGGTGCGCTGACCGGGGCGCTGTCGATGTACTTTGGCTGCAAGCTGATGGCGCCCCATGGCGGGCTGTTCGTGCTGCTGATCCCCAACGCGATCAACCATGCGTTGCTTTACTTGCTGGCGATCCTGGCGGGCAGCCTGCTGACGGCGGTGGTGTATGCGCTGATCAAGAAGGGCGAGCGTGTGGAGTTGGCGATAGCGCCGGCAAAAGGCTGAAGAAAGCTGGAGCCTGGGGCCGTACCGCGGCTCCAGGCGGGTTCAGCGGCGGTGTTTCTGGCGCAACGGTGTCAGCAGTTCACCCAGCCCGTTGTGGTCGATCTCGTGCATCAACGCCAGCAATCCACCCAGCTCCCCAGGAGGGAAGCCCTTGCGGGCGAACCAGGCCAGGTAGTCGCCGGGTAGGTCGGCGATCAGGCGGCCTTGGTACTTGCCAAAGGGCATGGTGCGGGTGACCAGCAGTTGCAGGGTTTCAGGTTTCATCGCTAGCCCTTACCGAACAAAGCGCCGACCATACTGCAAACTGCACGAACACCCAAGCGGCGATCATGCAGAACGCCGCCCAAGGTGTTGCTCGGCAGTTTCATAACTCATTGAATTAGCGAAGAATTATCCTTTTGGTCGATTTGGCACGATGCCTGCTCCATTCCAAGTGACTATCACCTGCCAAGGAGTTCGCGCCATGAGTCATCCAAACAACGACGTGATCGATGTGCTCAACGACCTGATCGAGTACAGCAAGGACGGCGAAAAGGGGTTCAAAGAGTCGGCCGAAGACGTCAAGAATACCGAGTTGAAGGCATTCTTCGTGCAGCGCGCCGGTGAATGCGCCAGCGCTGCCGCCGAGCTGCAGAGCGAGGTGCGTCGTCTGGGCGGCGACCCGGAAACCTCTACAAGCCTCAGTGGCGACCTGCATCGGGGCTGGGTCAACTTGAAGTCCATGCTGACCGGCAAGAGCGAGGAAGCGGTGCTCAACGAGGTCGAGCGCGGCGAGGACTTCGCGCTCAAGGCCTACAAGGACGCCCGCGAGAAACTGGTCAAGCTCGGCCGCAGCGCCAGCGACCAGACCTACGCGTTGGTAGAGAAGCAGCTGCAAGGTGTGCAGCGTAACCATGACCAGGTCAAAGCGCTGCGCGACGCCGCGCGCGCTCGGTCCTAAACCTCCGGGCCCTCGACACGGTTGCGGCCGTTGGCCTTGGCCCTGTAGAGCGCCTCGTCCGCACTGCCCAGCAGGCCCGTCAGGTCCTGCTGGGTGCCAGGGACGTGCACGCCGATACCAATGCTGACGGTCACCGGTCGTTCGTCGCCTGCGAAGGTCGGTAGCGCCTCGACCTGAGCGCGGATGCGCTCGGCGAGCAGGCGCGCACCGGCCAGATCCGTCTCCGGTAGCACCACCTGAAATTCCTCCCCACCATACCGCGCCGCCAGATCCGCCGGGCGGCGAATACAGTGTTCGAGCGTATGGGCGACTTCACGCAAGGCATGATCGCCCCCAGCATGGCCGTGGCGCTGGTTGAACGCTTTGAAGTGATCCACATCCACCATGAGAATGGCCAGCGGCTGACGATTGCGCTGGGCCCGCGCCCATTCTTGTCGCAGCACCTGATCGAGATGCCGGCGATTGGCCAAGCCTGTGAGGCTGTCGGTGGCCGCCAAAGTCGCTAGGCATTGTTCGGCTTCGTGACGACGGCGCAATTCGCGGCCTAGCAGTAAGGTCAGCCAAAGAATGCCGATGCACAGCATGCCGGTCGCTACGCTGACCAGGATCGCAGTGCGTCGCCAGGACTGAAACACCTCTTCGGCCGAGTCCACCACCAGGACGATCAACGGCAGGTCGGCGACCCGGGCGAACGTATAGATATGCGGCGTGCCGGCCGACCCGGAGCGCGCGGTGAAACTGCCGCTGCGTTCGCTGAGGATGCGCTGGAAATTGGGCCGTTCGCGGTAATTGCTGCCGATCATCGGGTCTTGCGCCCGGGAGGGCTGGCGGGCCAGTAACTGCCCTTCGGTGTTAAGCAGGTTGATGCTGCTGTCGTTGCCGATGTCCAGGCGTTCGAACAGCTCGCTGAAATAGGACAGGCGCAGGGCACCGGAGGCGATGCCGGCGAATTCGCCATCAGGGCCGGAAATGCGCCGGCTGAAACTGATGCACCAATCCAGATCCCCCAAACGCGCTTTGAATGGCGGGCTGATGAACAACCCAAGGCCAGGGCGGTCGCGATGGGCCTTGAAGGCAACGCTGTCGCTCAGATCTCCTTGCCTTGGCGGCATGCTGAGCGAGTCACCGAGCACCTTGCCCTGGGCATCGACCCAGAGGATATCGCCCCGTACGGGGGCGGCGAAGGTCTGGTTGAAGAGGATTTGTTGGCGCAGCTCAGGCGAGGTATCCAGCAGTTCAGGGTGCTTCACCGCCCAGATCAGGCCGTGCAGGGTCTGGTCGTAGAGTTCGACGTTGCGCAGGATATCGCTTTCAATGAGCTGGACGATGTTGCTGGAGGAACGTTTGGCCGATTGTTCGACACTGTCGCGTTCGCGGCTCAGCAGGTAGCTGACGATCGCCACGATGGCGAGCACGGCAAGGCAACTGCCCAGGTTGAGGATCAGTTCGGGGTGCGACCTGTACAGGGTAAAGCGCGATGATCGGGTGGGCATGTTCGCTACTGCACAGGCGGGGCCATTATGCGGCGGCGGTATTCTAGGGAAGCCAGGATTGTCGGACAAGATTCGTTCGACGGAAAAACGAGGCCGGCCGCTGTACGGCCTATCGTAGGTCTGGCCCGCTCCTGCAGAGGCTACGGTGTCCTTTGCAGGTGCGGGCTTGCACGGCGAATGAGGGCCAGGCCCTCGCCAGATCTTTAGGTCAGAAGATGTTCAACGGATAGTCGACGATCACCCGGACTTCATCGTTGTCGCTGTTGCCATCGATGGCGGCATAGCCCTGGCTGCCGCGATGGCTGGCGTAGCGCAACAGCACCGACAGGTCCTTGAGGCTGCCTTCCTGGAAGACGTACTTCACGTCCAGGTCGCGTTCCCAGTGCATGGCGTTCTTGCCTTCGGGGTTGTAGTAGGCGTAGTGGGTGGTGTCCTGGTCGGCCTTGGTCAGGTCCGCTTCACCGCGCGAGTACGACAGCGAGGTGCTCAGGCCGGGCATGCCGAGGCCGGTGAAGTCATAGTCGTACTGCAGTTTCCAGGACCGCTCGTTGGGCGCGTTGAAGTCCGAATACATGCGCGAGTTGTCCAGGTACACGCTGTCGCCCAGGTTGATGTAGTCGAACGGCGTGTTGCCATTCACGCGCTGGTAGGCGGCCGTGATGCTGTGGTAGCCGGCATTGACCGTGAAATGCAGGCTGTAGGTGTTGTTGTCGATGTTGCCCAGCAGTGCCTGGCCGGTGTCCTGGGTGTGATAGAAGTGCAGGCCCGGGTTGAGGCTGACCAGGTCGTTGACCACATAGGTGTAGTCGAAGTCGACGTAGTACTGGTTCCAGATGTCCTTCAGTTCGGCGGCATAGAGATTGGTGGTGACGTTCTCGGTACCGCTCCAGGACAGCCCGGCCCAGGTCAGGTGGTCACTCTTGGTGCCATCGTCCAAGCTGCCGTAGTAGGTATCGATACGACGATGCCCGCTCTGGTTGTACGGCTTGGTGAAGCTGGCCTGGCCACCTTCGAGCAGCAACCCGTCGATGCTGGTGTTGGTCAGGCTCACGCCGCGGAAAGTCTGCGGCAGCATGCGCGACTCGCCACCGGCGATCACCGGGTTGGTGAGGAACAGGTCACCGGCCTTGAGCTCGGTGTCGAAGGCCTTGAACTTGACCGCTGCGCCTGCAGTGGAGAACGAATGCGGGGCTGCCCCCGGTTCGCCATCGTCTTGTACGTGTTTGGGCAGGATACTGGTGCCGGAGTGGCCGCCACCGCCGTCGAGCTTCAGGCCCAGCATGGCATGGGCATCGACACCGACGCCGATCACGCCGGGGGTATAGCCGGACTCGAAACGCGCAACGAAGCCTTGGCCCCATTCACGCAGGTCGCGCTCTGCGGGGTTGAGGTTGTTGCGATTGAAGTAGGCATTGCGAAAATGCAGGTTCAGGGAAGAACCTTCGATGAATCGATCAGCCTTGTCTTCATCGGCCTGGACAGCGAACGGCATCGTTGCAGTCAATGCAACGAACAGCGGGGTAAAACGAAACGCGGAAGGCACCGGTACGAGCTCCTTTGATCTGGCGGTGGGGTCGTTGTTGTTCTGGGGAGTGCAAGTTTCTTGTTATGTACGCAACAGCCTGGCTGATAGTTTTGGCACATAAAAAAAGCCGCTGATCGGCAGCGGCTTTGAAAGGCTAACATATTGGCGCACGGGGCGCCCGTGTGAGAGCCAAGGGAAAAAACAGGAGCGGAAAACAGTCGATCAGCTATCGGCACTGTCGTCGGCGACGGCCTTGGAAGCGGTCTGCTGTACGTCTTTGGCAGCATCTGCCTTCTGCGCGGCATAGGCTTCGCGAGCCTGTTGATGGACAACTGCAAGTTCTGCGTTACGGGCAGCGAAGGCCGGCGATTCTTCAGCCATGGCCAGAGGCGACAACAACAGGGAAGACAGAATGAAAACGCTGGCAACACCCATACTGTTGGACATTTAAAACAACCTTCTTGCGATGCAAGTGTTAACGAGGACAGGCATAAGTTAGTCCCTTCATCCATGTAGAAACAGGCTGAAGTTGGATAAGCACTGTTACGCAAAAAGTAATGATTGGCGGCGAAAACGCTAGGATCCAACGCGCAAACCAGCGTCCTTGAGCGTCCGGCAGGCAAAATGCCGAAGGTGTTGCCGCCCTGCGCGCTGCAAACGAAAAAGCGCCCCCTGCTGTACATCAAGGCTGACAGCCCCATCGGTTTCAGGTGGTTGGTGGCCAATTGCCAATATGCTGCTCTGGATCAATGTTTTGTCAGTCATTGGCCCTAGAGTCGAACGCCCTGCCGATTTTCCCCACAACAACAACGAGTGCCTCCGATGAAGTGCAATTTGCCTGTTACCGGTCGCCAAGTGGATTACCCCGGCGATGCCAACATCCTGTCCACCACCGATCTGGACAGCCGGATCACCTATGCCAACGACGATTTCGTGCGAATCAGTGGGTTCACTCGCGATGAATTGTTGGGCCATGCGCACCATATCGTGCGCCACCCGGACATGCCGCCCGAGGCGTTCGAACAGATGTGGGGGGCGCTCAAGGCTGGGCGCTCCTGGATGGGGTTGGTGAAGAATCGCTGCAAGAACGGCGACCATTACTGGGTCAGTGCGTTCGTTTCTCCGATCAGCAGCGGTGGCAGAACCATCGAGTACCAGTCGGTGCGCACCCGGCCCAGCGCCGAGCAGGTGGCGGCGGCCGAGCGCTGCTATCGACAACTGCGCGAAGGGCGGCGCAACTGGCGCGCGCGCCTGCCGGTGCTCGGCCTGGGACTGCGGCTGTCGTTGGGCGTCGCAGCGGCGCTAGCGCTAGTGGTCGGCGTCGGACATGGCTGGCAGGGTGTGCCGGTGTGGCGTTCGCTGGCGGAAATCATGCTTGCAGCCGGGGCCAGCAGTGCGCTGTTGATCTGGCAGCTGCGTCCCTTCGAGCGCTTGCGCCAGCAGGCCTTGGCGATTGCCGACAACCCGCTGAGCCAGCAGTTGTACACCGGGCGGCGCGATGCCATTGGCCAGATCGAATTCGCCATGCGCATGCTCAAGGCCCAGCTGGGTGCGGTGGTGGGGCGCATCGGCGATACCTCGGCACGCCTGGCCGGGCATTCCGGGTCGTTGGTGCAGGCGCTTGAGGTCAGCCATGCCAACAGCCTGGAGCAGCAGGAAGAGGCGGACCAGGTGGCCACCGCCATTCACCAGATGAGCGCCAGTGTCGCCCAGGTGGCCAGCAGTGCGCAGTTGGCGGCCGTGGCCGCCAACCAAGCCGAAGATGAAACCCAGGCCGGCCATCAAGTGGTGGACCGCAATCGCTGCGCGATCCAGGACCTGGCCGGGTCACTGGTCGAAGCCAGTGATGCGGTCCATCAACTGGAACAGCACAGCAGCGAGATTTCCGGGGTGCTCGATGTGATCCGAGGCATCGCCGAGCAGACCAACCTGCTGGCGCTCAACGCGGCCATCGAGGCCGCACGTGCGGGCGATCAGGGCCGAGGCTTCGCCGTGGTGGCCGACGAGGTGCGTGGCCTGGCCCAGCGCACCACGCAATCGACCCACGAGATCCAGCGCATGATCGGCACGCTGCAGGAAGGAGCTCGTGCCGCGGTGCAGGTGATGCGCCAGAGCAGCAGCCACGCCGGGCACAGCGTCGAGCAGGCGCAACTGGCCAGTGGTGCGCTCGATGGCATCAGCGCACGGGTCAACCAGATCAATGAGATGAGCCTGCAGATTGCCGCTGCGGTGGAGCAGCAGAGCCAGGTGAGCGAAAACATCAACCGCAACATCATCAGCATCCGCCAGGCCAGCGAAGCGACGGTCGATGTCGGCCAGCGCAGCCACGCCAATGCGACCGACGTGGCGGACCTCGCCATGGACCTGCGGCGTCTGGCTGATGAGTTCTGGCGCCGTTGCCAGTGAGTCAGAAACCGATGAAGGCGTAGTAAAGCGGCGGCTCGGCGGTGGTCGACAGGCCGAGTGCGGCCAGTTCATGTATCAGAGGCGGTGCTTCGATGTGCAAGGTCCAGGTCGCCTGGTTGTCGACCGGCACCTGTTCCAGGGCCGCAGCGAACGCCTCCATGGCGGGCAGGTAGGCCGTGAAGCCGTTGCCCTTGAGGGCGCTGGTGGTCATGCCCAAGGCCTGGCAGAGGATGACCTTGGCGGCGATGTCGTCACGGTCGGCCTGGCGCGAGGCTTCGATCAGGGCGCGCAGGTGCGGGTCCACCAGTGACTGGCCGTGGATCAGTTCAGGGCCTTGGCTCCAGGCGTCGGGCGGACAGTCCTTGTTTTCCGGACGCAGGGGTAGGTGCGGGTTGATCTCGGCCGGGTAGATGCGGCAAACCAACGGGCGGGTCTCATAGATAGTGCACAGGTCGTTGTCGTCCAGGTTGCGGCAACGGCCCGGGTTGAAGGCGGCGAACGTCACCGACACGTGCAGCCGGGCTGTGCCGCAGACAACCGGGTAGGCCCGGCGCAGGACATGGTCGCGTTGTTCTGCCGGCATGCCGGGGCCGTCGCAGACGAACCCTTCGATCAGCACCACCACCTGGCCGCCGTTGGCCGCCCATTGGCGGGTTTCGTCCAGGGTCAGCGGCACATGATGGCCGGTGCAGCACTTGCCGCAACCGGTGCAGGCGAAACGAATGCTGTCGCTCACGGCGCGCCTGGGCTCCATTCGCTGACGAAGGCCTGGTGACGCTGGCGGTCATACAGGCACAGCTCGGTGCCGGTGCGCTGCTGCATGTGCTTTTGCGGGTAGATGCCTTCGATCAGCAGGGCGCTGTAGCCCACCTGGTCGTCGAACTCCGCGGGTTTTCCGCGGGCATGGGCATCCTTGAGCTGGCTGGCGGCCAGGCAGCCCTTGAGCATCTGTTGGCGTTGTTCATTCCAGGCTTGACTGCTGGAAGCCTGGGCCATGCCGCTGGCGAGGGCACAGGCGATCAGAAGGGTGCTGAGAAACTTCATACAAGGTACCGGCAACAAAACAACCGAAGGGCGCGAATTATGCCCGAGTCGTCCCGGGCAGCAAGCCAGGGAAATTGTCGCTGACTATATCAGTGCTCGGCAAAGACCACGGCCCGCGCGGCCACCACCAGACAATCGGTCAGCTCGGGCGAAGAGAACTTGGTGAGAATCGCGTTGGCGCCGGCCAGCTTGGCTTTTTCGCCGCTCATGGTGCTGTCCAGCGAGGTGTGCAGCAGTACATAGAGGTGCTGGAAGTCCGGGCTTTCCCGCAGGGTGCGGGTGAAGGCGTAGCCGTCCATCTCGGACATCTCGATGTCCGAGACGATGATGTTGATTTCCCGCTCGGTGCCTTGCAGCTCCAGCAGCACATTGATTGCATCTTTGGCGCTGCGCGCGGTGTGGCATTCGATGCCCAGGTTGCGCAGGGTATGGATCGACTGCTGCAAAGCCACTTGGCTGTCATCCACCACCAGAATGTTGGCGGCCGCCAGCAGACTGGCGTCTTCTTCGCTGAGCTCGCCTGGGTGTGGTTCAGGCTCGGGCGGGGCGATGGCATGGATAACCTTTTCGATGTCCAGCACTTGCACCAAGGTGTTGTCGACCCGGGTCACGCCGGTGATGAACGAGCGGTTGCCCGAGCCGTAGGGTGGCGGCTTGATGTCGGTGCTCAGGCAGTGAACGATGCGGCTCACCGCCTGCACATGTAGGCCCTGGCGCGAACGGCTGATCTCGGTGACGATCAGGCAGCCGCCGGATGGATCGGCCAACGGCTGCTCGCCGATGGCGCGGGACAGGTCGATCACCGACAACGGGTTGCCGCGCAGCGTCGCCACGCCTTTGACGTGCGGATGCGACTCCGGCAAGCGGGTCAGCGGCGGGCAGGGGATGATCTCGCTGACTTTGAGCAGGTTGATCGCCATCAGCTTGCCGCTGCGCAAGGTGAACAGCAGCAGGGACAACGAGTCCGCACGGGCGTTTTGCGTGGCCATGGGCAACCTTCGAGTCTGTCGGTAATAAAAGGAGGATGCCGGGTTATCGGCCTGTTGGGGCCAGGCTTTAGGTCGCGGTGCGGTCAATCGCAGGCGTTGCCTGGGCAGGTATCGCCTGCGTTGACCCTTTCGCGGGTAAATCTGGGTGCCGAAGGTCGTTTCGCGGTGGCGGGACTGGGCGCAAGGGTCAGCGCAACCCCAGGCGCTTGGCCAGGCGGCTGAGATTGGCGCGATCGAGCCCCAGCTCGCGCGCCGCTGCCGCCCAGTTGTCCTGGTGGCGCTCAAGGCAAGCGCCGATCACCTGCCGTTGATAAGCGTCCACCGCTTCGCGCAAGCCACCCTCGGACAGGTTGAGCAGTGGCTGAACCGGGGCAGGAGTGGGTGCGTGGTGGGGCGCAAGGGCGGTGTGCAGGTCCAGGTCGCTGGCTTCCAGGGTCAGAATGCGAGGACGCTCGGGATGCTGGCCGAGGGCTTTGAGTGCCGAGCGGCCAATTAGATGCTCAAGTTCGCGCACGTTGCCAGGCCAGTCGTAGGCCAGCAAGGCGGCTTGGGCGTCGGCGCTCAGGCGCAGGCTGTTCAGGCCCAGGCGGGAGCGGTTCTGCTCGAGGAAGTATCCGGCAATCAGCAACACATCCCGGCCGCGCTCCCGCAGCGGCGGGACCTGCAGCGGATAGACGCTCAGGCGGTGGTAGAAGTCGGCGCGGTAATGGCCGTTGCGCACTTCCATGGCCAGGTCGCGGTTGGTGGCAGCGATCAGGCGCACATCGACCTGGTGCTCGCGATCTGAGCCCAGGCGCTGCAACTGCCCGCTTTGCAGGACCCGCAGCAGCTTGGCCTGTACTGTCAGGGGCAGTTCGCCCACCTCGTCGAGAAACAGCGTGCCGCCATTGGCCAGCTCGAATTTGCCGCGCCGCTCGCCATGGGCACCGGTGAAAGCCCCGCGCACGTGGCCGAACAGTTCGCTCTCCACCAACGTGTCGGGCAGGGCGGCGCAGTTGAGGCTGATTAGCGGTTTGTGGGCGCGGTTGCTGGCCTGGTGCAGGGCCTGGGCCACGAGCTCCTTGCCGACACCGGTCTCGCCGGTGATCAGCACAGTCAGGTCGCTGCCGCCGACCAGGCGGATTTCTTCCAGCAAGCGTTTGTGCGCCTTGCTCTGACCGATCAGCTCTTTGGCTTGCCCGCTGGCCTGGCGATAGACCTCGGCGCGTTGGTGTTCATCCTCGGCGCGTAGGGCCAGGTCCTCGATGCGCTCGGCCACGGTGACAGTGGCCGCGGCGAGGCTGGCGAAGGCTTGCAGGGACTCGAGTTCCAGGCTTTGGAAACGCCCGGGCGTGAGGGCATCGAGGGTGACCAGGCCCCAGGGTTGTTCATCGACCATCAAGGGGCAGCCCATGCAGTCGTGCACGTGCAGGTCGGCATGCGGCGCGTTGACCAGGCCGTCGTACGGGTCGGGCAGTTCGCTGTCGCTGGCGAAGCGGGTCGGGCCGGGACGGCTGAGCAGGATCTGGAAGCGCGGGTGTTCACTGACCCTGAAGCGTCGACCCAGCGTATCGGGTGACAGGCCATCGACCGCCAGCGGCACCAGCCATTCGCCATCCAAACGCAATAAGGCGGCTGCATCGCATGGCAGCAGGTTGCGCATGGCTTGCAGCAGGCGGCGATAGCGCTCCTGGTCCGGAAGATCACGGGATAGATCGCTGACCAGAGGGAGCAGGGTGGTGAGCAGAGGTCGTGTAGTCATATGGACTCCTGTTGGTCGTTATGACTATACGCGCATTGGTGTCGTTTTGACTCGCATTGCTTGAAAACCCCGTAAACACAGGGTTCAGAAGTTGGCACGGTTGATGAAATACCGAGGGCAGACCAGTTCAAGCCCTAGGCTCAGGAGTCGTACCAAATGCTCAATGCCGAACAACGCGCAATCATCAAAGCCACTGTCCCGCTGCTCGAAAGCGGTGGCGAGGCCCTGACGACGCATTTCTACAAGATGATGCTCAGCGAGTACCCCGAAGTGCGCCCGCTGTTCAACCAGGCCCACCAGGCCAGCGGCGATCAGCCGCGCGCACTGGCCAACGGTGTGCTGATGTATGCCCGCCACATCGACCAGTTGGAGCAACTCGGTGGTCTGGTCGGGCAGATCATCAACAAGCATGTCGCCTTGCAGATCCTGCCCGAGCATTATCCGATCGTCGGCAGCTGCCTGCTGCGCGCTATCGAGGAAGTCCTAGGCAAGGACATCGCCACCGCTGAGGTGATCGCTGCCTGGGGCGCGGCCTACGGGCAATTGGCCGATATCCTGATCGGCGCCGAAGAAAGTCTCTATAAACAGAAGGAAGAAGCCGCCGGTGGCTGGCGCGGTACCCGTGAGTTTCGTCTGGTGCGTCGGGAGCAGGAGAGCAGCGAGATCGTCTCCTTCTATTTCGCACCGGTGGATGGCAAGCCGGTCCTGAAGGCCGAGCCTGGCCAGTACATCGGCCTGCAGCTGTTCATCGACGGTGTCGAGCAGCGCCGCAACTATTCACTGTCGGCCCTGTGCGATGGCGAGCAGTACCGCATCAGCGTCAAGCGTGAAGTCGGTGGCAAGGTGTCCAATTACCTGCATCACCAACTGCAGGTCGGCCAGACCCTGCAATTGTTCCCGCCGTCCGGAGATTTCACCTTGACGCA
The DNA here is from genome assembly GCF_001808425.1 of Pseudomonas sp. HMSC08G10. Classification (NCBI taxonomy): domain Bacteria; kingdom Pseudomonadati; phylum Pseudomonadota; class Gammaproteobacteria; order Pseudomonadales; family Pseudomonadaceae; genus Pseudomonas; species Pseudomonas sp. HMSC08G10. The sequence continues at coordinate 211,952 of NZ_KV793335.1, forward strand.
CAGCGACAAGCCGCTGGTGCTCATCAGCGGAGGCGTAGGCATTACGCCGACCCTGGCGATGCTCCAGGCCGCCTTGCAGACGCAACGTCCGGTGCATTTCATCCATTGCGCGCGCAACGGGGCGGTGCACGCCTTCCGTGACTGGATCGATGGCCTGGCGGCGCGTCATCCACAGCTCAAGCGCTTCTACTGCTATGCCGAGCAGGACGGCAAGGGCGAAGCCGACGCGGTCGGGGTGCTGAGTCAGGAGCAACTGGGCCAGTGGCTGCCGGCCGAGCGTGATGTGGATGCCTACTTCCTGGGCCCGAAAGGCTTCATGGCGGCGGTCAAGCGCCACCTCAAGGACCTGGGTGTGCCCGAGCAGCAAAGCCGTTACGAATTCTTCGGGCCGGCGGCGGCGCTGGAGTAAAGCCTCGATAATCTGGTCAGTCCGCTTCGGGGGGCAACCCTCGAAGCGGACGACGCAGGATTTCCATTCCAATCGCTGGCAAGCCAGCTCTCGTATGCGGTGCTCCGGACGTGGGTAATCGAGACGAAGCGAACGCGACATCGTTCGTGCGGGGGCTGGCTTGCCAGCGATTGGACCTGTAGGTCACGTCTTATATATAAGGAGATGAAATAAGCGAGGCCAATTTCATCTTTAATCTTCCTTTAATCACTGTATCCTTCACTCCCGGGTGTCGAGGGGCGTTCGCCTGTCCGGCATCCGGGTTGCCGCTTTTTGGTGGCTGATGTTGAACCGACGTCGCCCCGGCTGGTCTGAAGACGTCATCGGATAGCCCCGCGCAGTGCTATCACGCCGCTTCCTCGACGCACGTGTAGACTGTCGCCCAGGCAGGCCATTGCCCCGACAGGCTCGGCGCTGCCTCTATCCATCGAAGGAATCGGTAATGAACGAACAAACATCGCGCCTGAATCGCGAACGGCGCTTCCTGGTTCTGCTGGGTGTGATCTGCCTGTCGTTGATCGGCGGGGCGCTCTACATGCAGGTAGTGCTCGGCGAGGCCCCATGCCCGCTGTGTATCCTGCAACGTTATGCGCTGCTGTTGATCGCGGTGTTCGCTTTTCTTGCCGCCGCCATGCCGGGAAAACGCAGCCTGACGTTCTTCGAGGCGTTGGTGGTGCTCAGCGCAATAGGCGGAATCGTTGCGGCCGGCAACCATGTGTATATACTCGCGCACCCGATGGTCAGCTGCGGTATCGACACGCTGCAGCCGATCGTCGATGACCTGCCGCTGGCGCAGGTCTGGCCACTGGCGTTCCAGGTCGATGGATTCTGCAGCACGCCATACCCGCCGATCCTTGGATTGTCCCTGGCTCAGTGGGCGCTACTGGCGTTCGTCCTCACTGCCGTCCTGGTGCCGCTGGGTATCTATCGGAACCGACGCAAGGCTTAGACAAAAGTCCCGCTTCCGACCTCTTCTGTTGCACGGCGAGAAACCAAAAGAAACTTGCCTCCCGCTTGACCCAGATCAACCACGAAGCCTTGTGCAATGCGGGCTTCAGGGCTATCAAGCGGGGTGCGACAAACTGTCGCGAAGTTGATTTTCCCTTCTGTATTGTTACCGAATTGGTAAAAGACTGTTGCGCAATAAGTCATAGTCAAGGGTGGGCGACCTATCTACAATCGCCCCCAATTTCCGTTCGGCACTGCTTGCAAGTCGCAGGATTGAAGGAAGCCGAGGCTCCTTTTTGCTGACTTCGTCAAGTTTCGCCCAACGGCGATACCGGGCGGACCCCCCTCCGCGTTTTCCCGCACCAAATGGACTTGGTCTGAAGTACAGGCCTGTTGCCTACGAAACCATAAGCACCGCTAACCCGCTTGACGCCAAGGTCCTGCAGTCGGACCTCCGGCAGGAGCGAGTACGGGCGCGAAATGCCTCACTTGGCAGGACGAAGTGTTGGCTACCAAAACACAAATTGCATTGAAGCAAGCTGATCTAGAGGTCGTGAGATGAGTAAAAAGCGTTACCCCAGACTGTTTGGCATATTGCCCTTTTTAGGCATGCTTTTACTCAGTGGGTGCAACTGGACCCTGCTCGACCCGAAGGGCCAGGTCGGCATTGAGCAAAAGAACCTGATCCTGATCGCCACTGGCCTGATGCTGCTGGTCGTCGTACCGGTCATCATCATGACCATCGCGTTCGCCTGGAAGTACCGTGCTTCCAACAAGGCTGCCACCTACACGCCCGACTGGTCGCACTCGACCAAGATCGAAGCGGCTGTCTGGATCATCCCGATCCTGATCATCATTGCCCTGGGCTACGTCACCTACCACTCCACCCACAAGCTGGACCCGTACCGTCCACTGGATTCCGAAGTGAAGCCGGTGCAGATCGACGTGGTCGCACTGGACTGGAAGTGGCTGTTCATCTACCCGGAGCAGGGCATCGCCACCGTCAACAAGATCGTCTTCCCGGCTAACACCCCGGTCAACTTCCGCGTGACCTCCGACGCCGTGATGAACTCCTTCTTCATCCCGGGCCTGGGCGGCCAGATCTACGCCATGGCCGGCATGACCACCAAACTGCACCTGATCGCCAACGAGAACGGCGAATTCGACGGTATCAGCGCCAACTACAGCGGTGCTGGCTTCACCGGCATGAAATTCAAGGCTACTGCCACCTCTCAGGAAGACTTCGACAAGTGGGTCGCCGAGGTCAAGCAGTCGCCGAAGAAGCTGGACAAGGCTGAATACGACGCCTTGGCCAAACCAAGCGAAAACAACCCAGTCGCGCTGTATAGCGAGGCTTCGCCTGACCAGTTCCAGCTGATCGTCGACAAGTACGAAGGCATGAACCGCGGTCGTCCGAGCCACGAAGAAGCAGGCAGCAAAGATCTGGCCACTACCAAGGGTGTGGAATCGAGTATGCAACCAGCTGCCGGTGCAGAGGAGTAAGAGATGTTCGGTAAATTAAGCCTGGAGGCGATACCCTATCACGAGCCGATAGTCATGGTGACGCTTGCCATGATTGCGCTCGGTGGTATCGCTTTGGTCGGTGCTATCACCTATTTCCGCAAGTGGACCTACTTGTGGACTGAGTGGCTGACCACGGTCGACCACAAGAAAATCGGGGTGATGTACATCATCGTCGCGATGGTCATGCTGCTGCGCGGCTTCGCCGACGCCATCATGATGCGTACCCAGCTGGCTGCCGCTACCGGCGGCGCCGAAGGCTACCTGCCGCCTGAACACTATGACCAGATCTTCACCGCCCACGGTGTGATCATGATCATCTTCATGGCGATGCCGTTCTTCACCGGCCTGATGAACCTGGCGGTTCCTCTGCAGATCGGTGCACGTGACGTTGCCTTCCCGTTCCTGAACTCCCTGAGCTTCTACCTGCTGCTGGCAGGCGTGCTGCTGGTCAACATCTCCCTGGGCGTTGGTGAATTTGCCAAGACCGGTTGGGTTGCCTATCCGCCGCTCGCGGGTATCCAGTACAGCCCTGGCGTGGGTGTGGACTACTACATCTGGGCGCTACAGCTATCCGGCTTGGGTACGACGCTTACCGGTGTGAACTTCCTCGTCACCGTGATGAAGATGCGCGCGCCTGGCATGAAGCTGATGGACATGCCGATCTTCACCTGGACCTGCACCTGGGCCAACGTGCTGATCGTCGCTTCCTTCCCGATCCTGACCGCTGCACTGGCTCTGCTGACTGTTGACCGTTATCTGGACTTCCACATCTTCACCAACGAGCTTGGTGGGAACCCGATGATGTACGTCAACCTGTTCTGGGCCTGGGGTCACCCTGAGGTTTACATCCTGATCCTGCCGGCCTTCGGTGTGTTCTCGGAAGTCACCTCGACCTTCGCTGGCAAGCGTCTGTTCGGCCACCACTCGATGATCTACGCATCGGGCGCGATCGCCGTTCTGGGCTTTGCCGTCTGGCTGCACCACTTCTTCACCATGGGTGCAGGCGCGAGCGTCAACACCTTCTTCGGTCTGGCGACGATGCTGATCTCCATTCCGACCGGTGTGAAGCTGTTCAACTGGCTGTTCACCATCTACCAGGGCCGTCTGCGCTTCACCGCGCCGATCATGTGGACCCTGGGCTTCATGGTCACCTTCTCGATCGGTGGTATGACCGGCGTTCTGCTGGCTGTTCCAGGTGCTGACTTCGTTCTGCACAACAGCCTGTTCGTTATCGCCCACTTCCACAACGTGATCATCGGTGGTGCGGTGTTCGGCTACATCGCCGGCTTCGCCTACTGGTTCCCGAAAGCCTTCGGTTTCACCCTGAACGAGAAGTGGGGCAAGGCTGCCTTCTGGTTCTGGATCTCTGGCTTCTACGTAGCGTTCATGCCGCTGTACGCCCTGGGCTTCATGGGTATGACCCGTCGTCTGAACCACTCGGACAACCCGGCTTGGGAACCCTACCTGTACGTTGCCGTCGTCGGCGCCGTGCTGATCCTGTTCGGTATCGCTTGCCAGCTGATCCAGCTGTACGTATCGGTCCGCGACCGCAACCAGAACCTGGACGTCACTGGCGATCCATGGGGTGGCCGTACCCTGGAATGGTCGACTTCGTCGCCACCTCCGTTCTACAACTTCGCCCACATGCCTGAGAAGGTTGGCCTGGACGCCTGGCACGAAGCCAAGGAAGCCGGTGTCGCCTACAAGCCTGCGGCCAAGTACGAAGCGATCCACATGCCGAGCAATACCTCCACCGGTTTGTTCATGGGCCTGTTCCTGACCGTCTTCGGCTTCGCATTCATCTGGCACATCTGGTGGCTGGTTGGCGCGAGCCTGGTTGCAACCATCGCTGTCTTCGTTCGCCACGCCGCGCGTGACGACCAGGGCTACATGGTTCCGGCCGAAGAAGTGGCGCGCATCGAAGGCGAGCGCATGAAAGCGCTGGCCAAAGCAGGTGCTCTGCCTGCCGGCGCACGTGTCGAATCGTTTGAGCGGGTGTAATCAATGTCCAGTCAAGTAATCCACGCCGGCGCTCATGGTCACGACCATGGGCACGACGATCACCACCACGACTCGGGCCAGATGACCGTACTCGGTTTCTGGCTGTACCTGATGACCGACTGCATCCTGTTTGCGTCGCTCTTCGCCACCTACGCGGTGCTGTCCGGCAGTTTTGCCGGCGGCCCGTCGGGTCATGACATCTTCCAGCTCGATTTCGTAGCTGTTGAAACCGCACTGCTGCTGCTGTCCTCGATCACCTTCGGCTTTGCCATGCTGCAGATGTTCAAGGGCAACAAAGGTGGCGTGCTGGGCTGGCTGGCCATCACCTTCCTGTTCGGTGCTGGCTTCATCGCGATGGAAGTCTATGAGTTCCATCACCTGATCGGCGAAGGCTTCGGCCCGAACCGCAGCGGCTTCCTGTCGGGCTTCTTCGCCCTGGTCGGCACCCACGGTCTGCACGTGACTGCCGGTCTGATCTGGATGGCTGTCCTGATGTATCAGATCAGCACCAAGGGCATCACCCCGACCGCCAAGACCCGCATGAGCTGCCTGAGCCTGTTCTGGCACTTCCTGGACGTGGTCTGGATCTGCGTATTCACCGTCGTCTACCTGCTGGGAGTTCTGTAATGGCTAGCGCACACGACACTCATCACGAAGGCAACCACGGCAGCGTCAAGTCGTACGCGATCGGCTTCATCCTGTCGATCATCCTGACCGCGATCCCGTTCGGTCTGGTGATGTACCCGAGCCTGCCGAAGAACCTGACCGTCCTGATCGTGGTGGCCATGGCCGTCATTCAGGTGGTGGTGCACCTGGTGTACTTCCTGCACATGGACCGCTCGAAAGAGCAGCGTTCGAATGTGTCGACGTTCCTGTTCACCACTCTCGTAATCGCTCTGTTGGTCGGCCTGTCGCTGTGGATCATGTTCAGCATCCACATCGAAATGATGGCCAAGTGAGGTAAGACTGCATGTCCGTGAAGCACTTTATCCAAATCACCAAACCGGGGATCATTTTCGGTAACGTGCTTTCCGTGGCAGGCGGTTTCTTCCTTGCCTCGAAGGGCCATGTGGACTTCGCCCTGTTCCTGGCGGTAGTGGTGGGGACCTCTCTGGTCGTCGCGTCCGGTTGCGTGTTCAACAACTGCATCGATCGCGACATCGACCAGAAGATGGAGCGCACCAAGAACCGCGTCATGGTTCAGGGCGGCATGTCGCTGACCCTCGCGCTGATCTACGCCACCCTGCTTGGGGTGGCGGGCTTCAGCCTGTTGTATGTCCAGGCCAATCCGCTCTCGGCGTTCTGCGCAGCTGTCGGCTTCGTCGTCTACGTCGGCTTCTACAGCCTGTGGCTCAAGCGCAAGTCGGTGCACGGCACCTTGGTCGGCAGCCTGTCCGGTGCCATGCCTCCGGTGATCGGTTACTGCGCCGTCAGCAACAGCTTCGACCTGGCTGCAGTGACGCTGCTGGTGATGTTCAGCCTGTGGCAGATGCCACACAGCTTTGCCATCGCCATCTTCCGCTTCAAGGATTACAGCGCTGCCAACATTCCGGTCCTGCCGGTGGCACGCGGTATTCTCGCGGCGAAGAAGCAGATCGTGCTGTACGTACTGGCCTTCGTGCTCGCCACCCTGATGCTGACCTTGGGCGGTTACGCCGGCCTGGGTTACTTCGCCGTGGCGGCTGCCATGGGCCTTTACTGGCTGTACATGGCCTGGGGCGGCTACAAGGCTGAGGACGACAGCAAGTGGGCCCGCAAGGTCTTCGGTTTCTCCATCCTCACCGTCACTGCCCTGAGCGTGATGATGTCGGTGGACAGCCAGACTGCCGCGGACGTGCTGATGACCTACGCACGCTGATACAGACGCCTGTTACACGAAAACCCCGGTCTTGTGCCGGGGTTTTTTTATGCCTGTGGTGTGTGTTGCGGCTTCTTCGCGGTTTACGGTGAAAGGGCCAGCCCAGGCAACGTAAATCTAATGAATTCGATAAATAAGCCTAAAAAGATCTAATAAAACAGGAAATCATCCTTTACAGGTTGTATGTCTCGGCACTATCTTCTGATTCGGCCGCCGCAGCGGCCCACGTCGCTCGGACGGTTCCGGGCGCTTACGTCATTCGAGGAAGCCATGGCCAACCCAGGTTCGCCGCGCCGCTTTGCGCGCATCGATCGTCTCCCCCCTTACGTCTTCAACATCACAGCCGAGCTCAAGATGGCCGCCCGCCGCCGTGGCGAGGACATCATTGACCTGAGCATGGGTAACCCCGACGGCGCCACGCCACCGCACATTGTCGAGAAGCTGGTCCAGGTCGCCCAACGGGAAGACACCCACGGTTATTCCACCTCCCGCGGTATCCCGCGTCTGCGCCGCGCCATCTCGCGCTGGTACCAGGAGCGCTACGAGGTCGAGATCGACCCGGAAACCGAAGCCATCGTCACCATCGGTTCCAAGGAAGGCCTGGCTCACTTGATGCTCGGCACTCTCGACCATGGCGACACGGTACTGGTGCCCAATCCCAGCTACCCGATCCACATCTACGGCGCGGTGATCGCTGGTGCCCAGGTGCGTTCGGTGCCGCTGGTGCCGGGCGTGGACTTCTTCAACGAGCTGGAGCGGGCGATTCGCGAATCGATCCCCAAGCCCAAGATGATGATCCTGGGCTTCCCGTCCAACCCGACCGCCCAGTGCGTCGAGCTGGACTTCTTCGAGCGTGTGGTCGCGCTGGCCAAGCAGTATGACGTGTTGGTCGTTCACGACCTGGCCTACGCCGACATCGTCTATGACGGCTGGAAAGCCCCCTCGATCATGCAGGTGCCAGGCGCCAAGGACATCGCGGTGGAATTCTTCACCCTGTCCAAGAGCTACAACATGGCCGGCTGGCGCATCGGCTTCATGGTCGGCAACCCGGAGCTGGTCAGCGCCTTGGCGCGGATCAAGAGCTACCACGACTATGGCACCTTCACCCCGTTGCAGGTGGCGGCCATCGCCGCGCTCGAAGGCGACCAGCAGTGTGTACGCGATATCGCCGAGCAATACCGCCAGCGCCGCAACCTGCTGGTCAAAGGGCTGCACGAGATCGGCTGGATGGTCGAAAACCCCAAAGCCTCGATGTACGTGTGGGCGAAGATTCCCGAAGCTTATGCTCACCTGGGCTCGCTGGAGTTCTCCAAGAAACTGCTCGCCGAGGCCAAGGTCTGTGTGTCGCCCGGGATCGGCTTTGGCGACTATGGCGATGACCATGTGCGCTTCGCCCTGATCGAGAACCAGGACCGTATTCGCCAGGCCATTCGCGGCATTCGGCAGATGTTCAGGGCCGATGGCTTGACGCGAAAATAAGCTGCAAGCCGCAAGAGGGCCGCGTGAGCAGCGGCCTTTTGCGGCTTTTCAATCTTGATGCAGCAAGTCTCTTTGCCGCTTGCTACTTGCCGCTGACAAGCGGTGGTTTTTTTTTGCTTTCCCCCTCTTCTCAGCCACCCCTGCTTGGACTGAGAATGGCGCGCGGGCCTAGCCCTCATAACAACAACCCTCCCTCCGTGCCATCATGTCCGAATACAACCCTTGCCTTGACTGCGGCGCCTGCTGCGGGTACTTCCGTGTGTCTTTTTTCTGGGGCGAATGCCAATCAGCCGGGGGCGTGGTGCCCGACGATCTGGTGGTTCAGATCAACCCGACCCGGGTCGCCATGATCGGCACCGACGCCAAACCTTGCCGCTGCACGGCCTTGGGCGGCGAGATCGGCAAGCAGGTCGCTTGCACCATCTACGAAAACCGCTCGAGCCCATGCCGAGAATTCGAAGCTTCGTGGGTCAACGGTGTGCATAACCCCAGCTGTGACGCAGCCCGCGCGCATTATGGGCTGCCGCCGCTGGAGGCCAATGAGCCGCACTGGCCGGAGGATGACGGGGCCGAAGTGGCTTGACAGGGGCTTGTAGCGGGAACCACCTGTTGCGTGAAACACAGGTGCTGTATGGTTTCAGGTTCGTCCAAATACCCTGGAGCCTGAGGTTGTCTGCCTATTACCTGCCGTTGAGCCTGCTTGCGTACCTGATCGGCCTGTTTTTTGACGGCGCGTTGATGGGAGCGGGTCGGCACATGCCTGCCTTGCAGATGCTGCTTTACGGGCCCTGGGGCGTACCGTTCGGCCTGTATCAATGGTTTGCCAACCCGTTGCTGGTGCTAGCGGTGCTGGCCCATCGGCGCTTTCGCCGGCTGGCGTTGCTGTTGGGGGTGTGCGCCCTGTATCTGGCGCTCAGTAGCCTGGGTATCGAGCGGCTGCCGGACAACCACAGCTATGCCTTCCAGGACGTCACCGGCTTCGGTGCTGGCTTCTACTTGTGGAGCCTGGCGATCCTGGTGTTTTGCCTGGGGCAGGCCTGGTGGTGCTGGAAGGCACGGCGCGCCGACGACATGCCCGGCTGGCACTGGCTCGATGTGGCGCTGATTGCTGCGATAGCCGTCACGATGTATGCCGGCACTCAGATGCCTGCACTGCATTTCGATGTGGACAAGGTGCTGATGCCGCCGGAGTCGTCACAGTCGCTGTGACTGCAGCAGTGTTGCCTGCGAGCAAGACAGTGCGGACACCACATCAACGAGACGTACCCCACTGCACCACCAGCATACCCGCCACGATCATCCCTACGCCCGCCAGGCGCAGAGCGTTGACGGGCCGTTCCGGCAACCCCATCAGCCCCCATTGGTCGATCAGCAGTGACGACAGCACCTGCCCGGCGATCACGCAGACGATGAATCCCGCAGCCCCCAGCCGGGGTGTCAGCACCAGCGCTGCAGTGATGTAGAGCACACCCGCCACACCGCCAAACCAGGCCCACCAAGGCGCCTGGGCCAGGTTCTGCAACTGCGGCACAGGTGCTCGCATCAGCAGCAAGGCAGGGACCAGCATCAGCAGGCTGACGGTCAGCGATACCCCCGCCGCCCACAAAGGGTGGCCCAGCAAGCGACCGAGCGCGGCATTGCTGCCGGCCTGGAAAGGCACGGCGGCGCCTGCCAGCAGCGCAACGAGCAAAGGGAGGACGGCTGAGAAGGAGAGGGCGTGCGGCATTGAATGGCTCCTGTGGAAAAACACTAGGCGCAGTGTTGTTTATCCATTTCAATGATGGAAATTCGAAATTCACACAGGCTGTATTCGTCATATGGATGATTTGCGTCGTATCGACCTCAACCTGCTGTTGACCCTGCATGCCTTGCTCAGCGAGCAGCATGTTTCACGGGCTGCCGTACGCCTGCACCGCAGTCAGCCTGCCGTGAGCCATGCGCTGGCCCAGCTGCGAGACATCTTCGCTGACCCACTGTTGGTGCGCCGGGGCGGCCGTCTGCACTTGAGCAGCCGTGCCCAGGCCCTGCGTGAGCCGCTGGAGCAGGCCCTCGCACAGCTCGACGGCCTCTTGGGCAGTCCGCGTTTCGAACCGAACCGGGCGCGACGCACCTTTCGCCTGGCAATGTCGGACTATGGCGCGCGGGTGGTGTTGCCGGGGCTGATGCGCAAGCTCAGAGAGCAGGCGCCAGGCATCGACCTAGTGGTATCCCAAGGCAGCCGTGAAGCGATGGTCGGACAATTGATCGATGGTGAAGTGGACTTGGCCCTCGGGGTGTTCCCCGATTTGCCGTCAGAGGTGCAGGGACAGGTGCTGTTCGAGGAGTCGTTCATCTGCCTGGCGGATCGCCACAGTCTGCCGGCGCGCACAGGACTTTCGCTGGCCCAGTGGCTGGCGCGTCCTCACGTGCTGGTGGCCGTGCGACCGGGCATCGACAACGAGATCGACCTGGCGCTCCAGGCGTCGGGTCAGGGGCGACGGATCGCGCTCACCCTGCCGCACTGGGGCGTGGCCCAGGGCGTGATCAGCGGTACGGACCTCATTCTGACCGTGGCTCGCCGCAGCCTGGCGGGTACCCGGCTCGACCTTGGGTTGCGCTGCTTTGCGCCACCACTGCCGATCGCGCCGTTTGCCTTTACCCAGGCCTGGCACGCCCGGCGCGAGGGCGATGCCGGTCACCGCTGGCTGCGTGAACTCATCCGTACGCTTTGCGATGAACACGATGTGCCCAACTTAGCCAGTTGAGCGCAGGGTTCTGAGGGGCGCACCGTCGCCATGGGAGCGCCGCTCCGGCGCCCCTGGCTTATGCTGGGCAGGGCTCTAGGGCGCGAGGCGTGGCTCGCGTTTGGCCCGGGCCTTGAGGTATTCGCGCACCTCGACCCCGTCGCCGGCAAACTCGATACGCTCTGCCTTGGCTTGGCGTTGGTAGGCATACATCGGGTCGTAGTATTCGTTGAGCAATCCTTCGATCCAGCCCCGGTGCAGATCCACCGCGCCACTGCGCAGCTGCTCGTCCAGGGCCTGGCCCAACAGCGCCGACAACCGCTGGAAGCGCTCACCGCCCAAGCGTTTGTGGATATTGCCCATGCTTTGCAGCATGCGTTCGGCGAACAGCCGACGGCCGTCTTCTTCGCCATGCAAGGCGACGAACTCGGCGCACAGGTTGATCACGTAGTCCCGCAGGATGCGCTCCACGCGGTTTTCGAAGCTGTCTTCCAGCCACACCAGCGGGTACTGCTGCATGCCCTGGTACAGCTCCAGGGGCACCGAGCAACTCCCGACGATGCGCCCTTCATCCTCCAGAACGAACTGCTGCATCCCGCGGGCGCGCTTTTTCAGGATGTCGATGGCCAGCTGGTTTTCGAAATCGATCTGCGCCGGCTGCGCCGTGGCCCGCTTGCCGAAGCTCGAGCCGCGGTGGTTGGCGTGGCCTTCGAGGTCGAGCACGTTGTCCAACTGAAGCAGCACGTCGGTCTTGCCCGTGCCGGTAAGACCGCCCACCAGCACGAAGTCGCACTGCTCGACAGCTTGCAAGGTGGTTTCCAGCAGGAAGGTCCGCATGGCCTTGTAGCCACCCTTGACCTTCGGGTACTGGATGCCGGCCTCGTCCTTCAGCCAGCCCTGGACGATTTGCGAGCGCAGGCCTCCGCGGAAGCAGTACAGATAGCCGTCGGGGTGGGCCTTGGCGAACGCCGCCCAGGCTTCCAGGCGTGCCTGCTTGATGGCGCCGCCGACCAGTTGGTGACCCAGGGCGATGGCGGCGGCCTGGCCTTGCTGCTTGTAGCAGGTGCCGACCTTCTGCCGCTCCTGATCGTTCATCAGCGGCAGGTTGACGGCGCCGGGGAAGGCGCCCTTGGCGAATTCGATCGGCGCGCGCATGTCCATCATCGGCACGTCGTCGAGGAACAGTTGGCGGTAGTCGGTGCAGTCGTTGCGCATCAAAGCACCTCGACCGCGTGGGTCTGTCGCTCGACCAGCTCGCCGATCGGCGAGAGGGCCAGGTTCAGTTCTGCGGCTACGGCGAGGAATTCGGCCTCGCCCTCGGGGCTGACCGCCACCAGCAATCCACCGCTGGTCTGCGGGTCGCACAACAGGTGCTTCTGGTCTTCGGTCAAGGCTCCGATCTTGTGGCCGTAGCTGTCGAAGTTGCGCAGGGTGCCGCCAGGGATGCAGCCCTCGGCCAGGTAGTGATCGACGCTGGGCAGGCGTGGCACGGCATCGTAGCGCAAGTGCGCCGTCAGGCCGCTGCCTTCGGCCAGCTCCACCAGGTGGCCGAGCAGGCCGAATCCGGTGACGTCAGTCATGGCCTTGACGCCGTCGAGCTTGCCGAAGCGGCTGCCGGGGGTATTGAGGGTGCACATCCAGTCGCGGGCCAGGCCTTGGTCCTGGGTGCGCAGCTTGGCCTTCTTCTCGGCGGTGGTGAGGATGCCGATGCCCAGGGGCTTGGTCAGGTACAGGCGGCAGCCGACATGGGCGGTGTCGTTGCGCTTGAGGTGGCGCTTGCTGACCACGCCGGTGACCGCCAGGCCGAAGATCGGCTCGGGCGCATCGATGGAGTGACCACCGGCCAGCGGGATACCCGCTTCGGCGCACACGGCGCGCCCGCCGCGGATGACTTCGCGGGCGACTTCCGGCGGCAAGATGTTGACCGGCCAGCCGAGGATGGCGATGGCCATCAGCGGGTCGCCGCCCATGGCGTAGATATCGCTGATGGCGTTGGTGGCAGCGATGCGGCCGAAATCGTACGGGTCGTCGACGATCGGCATGAAGAAGTCGGTGGTCGAGACCACGCCGCGTTCATCGTCCAGGGCGTACACGGCGGCATCGTCGCGCGAGGCGTTACCGACCCAGAGTTTCGGGTCCAGGGCCTGGGTGCCGCTTTCGGCGAGAATCACATCCAGCACCTTGGGGGAGATCTTGCAACCACAGCCGGCGCCATGGCTGTACTGGGTCAGACGAATCGGTTCGCTCATACGCACCTCGGATTTTCGTGATGCGCGATTGTAGCAAAGCTGGCCTTTGCGCCAGCGGCTCTTATAATCCCCCGGTCGGCGCGTTGCCGGCCTTTTCCCCGCTATTGAACCGGAGAATCCCATGCTCAAACGTCCTCTGGCGGTCGCCGCCGGTCTCGTGCTGTCTTGCTGTGCCGTCATTGCCCAGGCTGCTGACACCCTGCGGGTAAGCGCCATCCCGGACGAAGCGCCGACCGAACTGCTGCGCAAGTTCAAGCCGCTGGGTGAATATCTTTCCAAGCAGTTGGGCATGGACGTGAAGTTCGTACCGGTGGCCGATTACCCGGCGGTGGTCGAGTCGCTGGCCTCCAATCGCCTGGACATGGCCTGGCTGGGCGGATTCACCTTCGTCCAAGTGCACTTGAAGGACCCGACTGCCACGCCGCTGGTGCAGCGCGAGCAGGATGCCCAGTTCACCTCCAAGTTCATCACCGCCAACCCGGACGTGAAGAGCCTGGCCGACCTCAAGGGCAAATCGTTCGCCTTCGGTTCGATTTCCTCGACTTCCGGCAGCCTGATGCCGCGTTACTTCATGCTCAAGGAAGACAACATCAAGCCTGAGAGCTACTTCAGTCGCGTTGCCTACTCCGGCGCCCACGATGCCACCGTGGCCTGGGTCCAGGCTGGCAAGGTCGATGGCGGCGTGCTCAACGCCAGTGTCTGGCAGAAGCTGGTCGATGCCGGCAAGGTCGACACCAACAAGGTCAAGGTCTTTGCCACCACTCCGACCTACTACGACTACAACTGGACCGTGCGCGGCAACCTGGACCCGGCCCTGAAGGAGAAGATCAAGGCCGCTTTCCTGGCGCTGGACCCAGCCAATCCGGAGCACAAGGCGATCCTCGACCTGCAGGCCGCCAGCCGCTTCATCGAAACCAAGCCTGAAAACTACGTAGGCACCGAGCAAGCTGCCCGTGAGGCCGGTCTGCTCAAGTGACTATCCATCTGCACGGCGCCGGCCTGCGCCATGGCCAGGTTCGCGCCCTCGATGCGGTGAGCCTGCGCATCGACAAAGGTGAGCGGGTGGCGATCATCGGCCCTTCCGGGGCCGGCAAGTCGAGCCTGCTGCACCTGATGGCGACGGCGGTCCAGCCCAGTGCCGGGCGCCTGGAGCTGCTCGGCCAGCAACCTTGGGCGCTGTCTGCCAGGGCCCGCCAGCGCCTGCGCGCGCGGGTGGGCCTGGTGCACCAGGCGCCGCCGTTGCCACCGCGCCAGCGCGTGGTCACGGCGGTGCTGGCCGGGCGCCTGGGGCAGTGGGGCCTCCTGCGTGGCCTGCTCAACCTGATCTACCCGAGCGATGTGCCTGGGGCTCGTCAGGCGTTGGCCGAGCTGGGACTGGCGGACAAACTGTTCGTTCAGTGTGGGCAGTTGTCCGGCGGTCAGTTGCAGCGAGTCGGCATTGCCCGAGCGTTGTATCAGCGGCCTGAAGTGTTGCTGGCCGATGAGCCGGTTTCGGCCATGGACCCGGTGCTCGCCGACCACAGCCTGGCTCTGCTCAATCGTCATGCCCAGGACAACGGCGTGACCTTGGTGGCCAGCCTGCACTCAGTCGATCTGGCACTGGCGCACTTTCCCCGAGTGATCGGGATCCGCGAAGGTCAGGTCGCATTCGACTGCCCTGCCCAGGCGGTGACCGAGAGCCTGCTCGATGCGCTTTATGCCAACGAACAGCTGGCCTCGCCGCCCACCCCTGGGCCGACCCTGACGGTACAGATCCCGCGATGCTGAAGGCCGACACACGCGACCCTGCGGCATTGCCCCGGCTGTTGCTGTCCTTGCTCGCTCTGGCGTTGCTGTGGCCTGGGCTGCGCTTGAGCGAGCTGAACCCTGGTGTGCTGCTGCAGGCGGAAAACCGTCAGCAGATGGGCAGCTTCGTCAGCGCTTTCTGGCCACCGGCGCACGATGGCGACTTTCTCTCGCTGCTCTTCGAAGCCACCTTGCAGACACTGGCCGTGGCCACTGCTGGCATGGCCTTGGCATTGCTGCTCGCGGTGCCGACCAGCCTTTTGGCCAGTCGCGCCCTGTCGCTAAGGGCCGCCTCACGCGGTGGTCGCCCGGGGCTGTGGTCGCGGCTGCTGCGCATGCCGGTGCGCGGCTTGCTGGTATTTTTGCGCAGCGTGCCGGAGATCGTCTGGGCTTTGTTGTTCGTGCGCGCCGTGGGCCTTGGGCCTACGGCTGGCGTGCTGGCGATTGCCATCACCTACGCCGGCATGCTCGGCAAAGTCTACGCGGAAATCTTCGAATCGGTCGACCAGCGCCCGGCCCATGCGCTGTTGCAGGCCGGAAGCGGGCGGTTGATGGCGTTCTTTTACGGCATCTTGCCCGGCGCTGCCGCGGAGGTGGTGTCCTACACCGTGTATCGCTGGGAGTGTGCGGTGCGGGCCTCGGTGGTGATGGGCTTTGTCGGTGCGGGCGGCCTGGGGCAGCAGATCGACTTGTCCATGCGCATGTTCGCCGGGGCCGAGGTCGCGAGCATGCTGCTGGCGTTCCTGGTGCTGGTGGTGCTGGCCGATCTGCTCAGCCGGGTGCTGCGGGGGAGGCTGGCATGAACCGGGTGATCAACCTGCTGATCGTCGTCGCGATTCTCGCCGCTGTGGTGGCGTCGTTCAGCTACCTCGAGCTGGACATGGCGTCGGTGGTCGGCAACGGCGGGCTGGCGCAGATGGGCGAATATGCACGCCGCTTCCTGAGCCCGGACCTGTCCACCGAGCACCTGCGAGCCGTAGGCAAGGGCGCACTGGAGACCCTGGCCATGTCTGGGCTTGGAACCCTGCTGGCAATGGTACTCGGCCTGTTGCTGGCGCTGCCGGCCGCCGGCCGCTTCGGCTGGCCGCTGCAGGGCGCTGCGCGGTTGCTGCTCAATGCCTTGCGTGCAATCCCTGAGCTCGTCTGGGCCGCTTTGACCGTGCTCGCTGCGGGCCTAGGCCCCAACGCCGGCACCCTGGCTTTGGCCCTGCATACCGCAGGCGTATTGGGCCGCCTGTTCGCCGAGGCCCTGGAAAACGCCCCCGCCGAGCCTGCTGCCGCCATCCGCCTGCAAGGTGGCAGCCAGGCTGCGGCGTTCTGCTTCGGCACCTTGCCCAATCTCTGGCCGCAATTGCTTGCCTACAGCCTCTATCGTTGGGAAAACAATATCCGCATGGCCAGCGTGCTCGGTTTCGTCGGCGCCGGCGGGCTGGGACAGATGCTCTACACCACCCTGAGCCTGTTCCAGGAGGCCCAGGCCAGCACCGTGATCATCGGCATGCTGGTGCTGGTTTTGCTGGTGGATGCCTTCAGCGACGTGCTGCGCCAGCGGTACGTGCGCGCCTGAGCCCTTGGTGGGCTGCGCTCACTAGGAAAGGTCCGGGGAAGAGGGGGTCAAGCGAGCACCTGCCTCATCTGCACCAATGCCACTCGGCTGCCATCCGGCGCCTGGCGCTCTTCGATGCCAAACGGCACGAAGCCCAGCTGTGGATAAAGCAGCAAACCCGCCGTGTTGTGGTTGAAGCACGATACCCACACCTCCCGTGCCGCGAATCGTTCCCGCGCCTGGTCAATCATGCATTGCACCAGATAACGGGCCACGCCGTGGCCTCGCGCGGCAGGGGCCACCACCACGTTGCCCAAGGCGCACACGCCACCATGCTCGGCCTTGTAAAAATTGGCAAAGCCCAGCACCACGCCATCGCCTTCGATCACCGTCGATCCGCTGCGCTGGGCGATGGCATCGCTCAGTTGGTCGGGCGTGAGCGGGTAGGTGGCCTTCGGGAACATGTAGAAGAGCTCGTCCGGGCCTTGAGGGAAGCAGCAGATAGCGGCGATGTCGTCGTGGCGTACGGGGCGGTGTGACAGCTTCATGGGGTATGCCTTGGATCAGTGGGGCTCACTTCAAGGATACATCGTTGAACTTGAGTGCCTGTGTGCCGTTATCCCGTGTTGAGAAGATCAGCTTGATCGAAGGCGAATGCTCGACCTTTCTATCCGTTTCCTGAAAGACGAGGCTCACTGTCGTGGGTACGTTACGCAACAGTTGGAAGTTGCTCCAATAACTTTGCTGTTGCTGACCGACCCGCAACTCCTTGATCTGGATCGGGGCGCCTGCCTCGTCAAAGAACCTGCTGGCATTCTCGAATCTGAACTCACGGTCCATATCCAGGTTGGTCAGGGTGAACGTGCAGTTGGGGAAACGGCCAATGCTTTCGCAACCGACCAGCTCGATACGAACGCTATCCACAACCTCCATGCGCTTGCCCAGCAGGTTATTGCCATCGTTCTCAATGACCATCGACTGCACCTTGGCGAACTCGAACGACGGTTTTGCGTATTCGGTCCCGAGAATGAAAAAGGCGAAGGATAGACCGGCGATCAGAAAGGTCATCACTGTGCCATGGATCATCTTGGGCAGGTTGCGGATCTGCCAGCAAACCGATAGCGCACCCAATACCGTGAACACGCTTACCAGCAGCACGATATTGCGCCAATTGATGAAGCCGAAGCCGAACACACTAGGGTCGGGCACCAGGTATGTAATGATCGCCCACATGCCGCCGAGGACGACGCCAAGGCCTGTCATGATCTTGGCGACCAGCGAGGTGATCTGATTGCTGCGGGTGGAAAGCTCAGGGGCTTGCGCTTGGGCCATTCGAACTCCATTTCGTGCATCGTGGCAGGACGGGTGATTTCAAAATGACATTATCCGATTGGTTGAAGCGCCGGTAAAGCTGCTGCGATGGCAGATGCCACGCCAGCCTGGTAGGAGCGGGCTTGCCCCGCGAACAAGGGCGAAGCCCTTGCCATGCCGGCGCGTTTCCAGGCCCGACCAACCGCGGGCCCGCTCCCACAGGGTTTCCCGAATCAAATGGCGATGCATCGTTCTATGAGAGAGCGGGCTTATCCGATGATGGGCCCATGGCTGTGCGCGCTGGCGCCCAACCTCCACGTCATCCATGATCGCCTTGGCCATATCGCTGAGCAGATGTGCCGCCCAGCCGAGGTCCGCCTCGCCATCGGTCGCCGCCAGCAGCGTCATCCGCCGCACACACTGCAGCATCGCCGAGGCCTGGTCCAACGCCAAGATCGCGTCCTGTCCCGGTTCCACCCGAAACAAAGGCGCATCACCCGTGCCGTAGCCAAAGCAGGTCACGCCTACTGTCTTGCTTGTCATCGTCATGCTCCTTGTCAGTGGCGTACCTGAACCTTGCTCAGCGCCATTTCCACCATACCGCGAGCCGCCTCGATCTCGTGCATCGTGGCCAGGGTCAGCGCCTGGGCGGATGAGTCCTGATGGACTAGGGTGTTCTGCTGGGCGATGGAGAGGGCGCAAACCAGGTATTCGGAGGTCTGCATCAGGATGTCTTCGAGAGAATGGGCGAGCTCGGTGGGGTAGGGTGGGTCGGGGACGATCTTTAACATGGTGGTCTCCTAGCTTCGAGAAGGCGCCACCACCATTTGCTGTCAAACAAGAGGGTGGCGGCAGTACGCGGGTTGACAGACCGAGGAAGCTAGGCACTCGGCGCGCCCGAAGGCGCCCCACGTACAACCGCCATAAAAGCGAATTGATGCGTCGGTAGCTTCGAATCGGCCTGTCAAAGCCGGTCGTTGAATTGGCAACGACAGGCCGAGACTAGAACCCGATCCAGAGCACCGCAATGGCTTGAAAGGATAGGGAGTATGTTTGGGAAACAGCCTACAGGGAATGCGGGAAATCTGAAAATATGAGGAGTCGCGCATACCTTGTGGGAGCGGGCTTGTCCCGCGATCAAGGTCGAAGTCCGTGCCATGCAAGCGCGTTTCCAGGCCCGGCCAATCGCGGGACAAGCCCGCTCCTACAGGAGACGCGCTATGGCCTTTGGAGAAGAGGCCAAATCCCAGGCACAAAAAAACCGACCATAAGGTCGGTTTTTTCCGGATCTTGGTGCCCCGAGGGAGACTCGAACTCCCACTCCTTTCGAAAACGGATTTTGAATCCGCCGCGTCTACCAATTCCGCCATCAGGGCTTGTGGGGGCGCAGTATAGAGAGCCGCCGTGGGTCGGTCAATCGGGTTTCATGGTCAATTTTCGTTCGTTGGGCTAAACTTTCCGACCCTGTCGAACCGAACACCATCATGCGCGTCGCCGATTTTTCCTTCGAACTCCCCGATTCCCTGATCGCCCGTCATCCCCTGGCCGAGCGCCATGGCAGCCGTCTGCTGGTCCTAGATGGGCCGAGCGGGGAGCTGGCGCACCGGCAATTCACCGACTTGCTGGAGTACCTGCGCCCCGGCGACCTGATGATCTTCAACAATACCCGGGTGATCCCGGCGCGGTTGTTTGGCCAGAAGGCCTCCGGCGGCAAGCTGGAAGTGCTGGTCGAGCGCGTGCTGGACAGCCACCGGGTGCTGGCCCATGTGCGTGCCAGCAAGGCGCCCAAGCCGGGCACGCAGATCCTCATCGATGGCGGTGGCCAGGCCGAGATGGTGGCGCGCCACGAGACGCTGTTCGAGCTGCGCTTCACCGAGGAGGTCCTGCCGCTGCTGGACCGTGTCGGGCACATGCCGCTGCCGCCGTACATCGACCGCCCGGACGAAGGTGCCGACCGCGAGCGATACCAGACGGTCTATGCCGAGCGCGCAGGCGCCGTGGCGGCGCCGACTGCAGGCCTGCATTTCGATGAGGCGCTGCTGGAAAAAATCGCCGCCAAGGGCGTGGAACGTGCTTTCGTCACCTTGCATGTGGGCGCCGGTACCTTCCAGCCTGTGCGCGTGGACAAGATCGAAGACCACCACATGCACAAGGAGTGGCTGGAGGTCAGCCAGGAGGTGGTGGACGCCGTCCAGGCCTGTCGCGCCCGAGGTGGCCGGGTAATTGCCGTGGGTACCACCAGCGTGCGCTCGCTGGAGAGCGCCGCCCGTGATGGCCAGTTGAAGGCTTTCAGCGGCGACACCGATATCTTCATCTACCCGGGGCGGCCGTTCCATGTGGTCGATGCCCTGGTCACCAACTTCCACCTGCCGGAGTCCACGCTGCTGATGCTGGTCTCGGCCTTCGCCGGCTACCCCGAGACCATGGCTGCCTACGCGGCGGCGGTCGAACAGGGGTACCGCTTCTTCAGTTACGGTGATGCCATGTTCATCACCCGCAATCCGGCGCCACGCGGCCCCGAGGATCAAGCATGAGTCGCACCTGTCGAATGTCGTTCGAACTGCTGGCCACCGACGGCAAGGCCCGTCGCGGCCGTCTGACTTTCCCCCGTGGCACGGTAGAGACCCCAGCGTTCATGCCGGTGGGTACCTATGGCACGGTCAAGGGCATGCTGCCACGCGACATCGAAGCCATCGGCGCCGAGATCATCCTGGGCAACACCTTCCACCTGTGGCTGCGTCCAGGCACCGAGGTGATCAAGAAGCACGGCAGCCTGCACGATTTCATGCAGTGGAAAGGCCCGATTCTCACCGACTCCGGTGGTTTCCAGGTGTTCAGCCTCGGCGCCATGCGCAAAATCAAAGAAGAGGGCGTGACCTTCGCCTCGCCGGTCGATGGCTCCAAGGTGTTCATGGGCCCCGAGGAGTCCATGCAGGTCCAGCGTGACCTCGGCTCGGACATCGTGATGATCTTCGACGAATGCACGCCATACCCGGCCGAGCACGATGTGGCGCGCACCTCCATGGAGCTGTCGCTGCGCTGGGCCCAGCGCTCGAAGAATGCTCACGCCGACAACACAGCGGCGCTGTTCGGTATCGTTCAGGGCGGTATGTATCAAGACCTGCGCATGCGCTCGCTCGAAGCGCTCGAAAACATCGGTTTTGACGGCCTGGCGATTGGCGGTCTGTCGGTGGGCGAGCCCAAGCACGAGATGATCAAGGTGCTGGACTACCTGCCAGGCCAGATGCCGGCTGACAAACCTCGTTACCTTATGGGGGTAGGCAAGCCGGAGGATCTTGTAGAGGGTGTGCGCCGCGGCGTCGACATGTTCGACTGCGTGATGCCGACGCGCAATGCGCGCAACGGCCATCTGTTCGTCGATACCGGGGTGATCAAGATCCGTAACGCGTTCCATCGTCATGATGATTCGCCGCTCGATCCGACCTGTGATTGCTACACCTGCACCAACTTCTCGCGCGCGTATCTTCATCATCTGGATAAATGCGGCGAAATGTTGAGCAGCATGCTGAATACCATCCACAACTTGCGCCATTACCAGCGCTTGATGGCCGGTTTACGCGAGGCTATTCAACAAGGTAAATTGGCCGCCTTTGTCGACGCCTTCTATGCCAAGCGCGGGCTGCCTGTGCCGCCTTTGGACTGACTGTTCGCATCCATTATTAGAAAATATCCATTAGGAGTGCCCAATGAGCTTCTTGATTCCCGCCGCCTACGCGGACGCAGCAGCCCCTGCCGCCGGCCCTGCCGGTACCGGTTTTGAATGGATCTTCCTGGTCGGTTTCCTGGTCATCTTCTATCTGATGATCTGGCGCCCACAGGCCAAGCGTGCCAAGGAGCAGAAGAACCTGCTGAGCAACTTGCAAAAAGGTGACGAAGTTGTCACCAACGGCGGTATCGCTGGCAAGATCGTCAAAGTCTCCGATGACTTCGTGGTACTGGAAGTGTCCGACAACGTCGAGCTGAAGTTCCAGAAGGGCGCCGTTGCCGCGACCCTGCCAAAAGGTACGCTCAAGGCTATCTGAGTTACCGGTTATCTTTTCCAGTCGGGGCGCGCAACGCGCCCCGCGTCTTGAACGGGCGGCGTGATGCTGAACAAATACCCTCTGTGGAAATACCTGCTGATCCTGGTGGTACTGGCGATCGGCTTTATTTATTCCGCTCCCAACCTCTACCCGGATGACCCGGCGGTGCAGATCAGCGGTGCGAGTTCCGCGCTGCATGTGAGCCAGGCCGATTTGGATCGCGCCACCAAGGCGCTGACCGATGCCGGTATCGCCGTCAAGGGCGGCAGCCTGGGTGAGAAGGGCAGTGCGCTGGTGCGCCTGACCAACCAGGAAGACCAGCTCCCAGCCAAGGATGTGGTGCGCAAGGCACTGGGCGATGATTACGTCGTGGCCCTGAACCTGGCCCAGACCACCCCGCAATGGCTGCGCAACCTCGGCGCCAGCCCGATGAAACTGGGCCTGGACCTGTCCGGTGGTGTGCACTTCCTGCTGGAAGTGGACATGGACAAGGCCATGAGCGCCCGTATGAAAGTCTACGAAGGCGAGGTCAAGACCTTGCTGCGCAAAGAGCGCATCCGCTATCGCAGCCTGCCCCAGCAGGACGGCGCGATCATGCTGGGCTTTGCCGACGATGCCACCCGCGAACAGGCTCGCAGCCTGGTCCGCAA
This sequence comes from Pseudomonas sp. HMSC08G10, assembly GCF_001808425.1. NCBI lineage: Bacteria > Pseudomonadati > Pseudomonadota > Gammaproteobacteria > Pseudomonadales > Pseudomonadaceae > Pseudomonas > Pseudomonas sp. HMSC08G10. The sequence continues at coordinate 234,517 of NZ_KV793335.1, forward strand.
GAATTTCAATGACTTCGACCTGACCACCACCGAGCGCAACGAGCTCGCCGTGCTGCGTCTGGCGCTGACCCCGGCCAAAGTCGCCGAGATCCGCGAATACTCGATCAAGCAGAACCTGACCACCGTCCGTAACCGGGTCAACGAGCTGGGCGTCGCCGAGCCGCTGGTTCAGCGTCAGGGGGCCAACCGTATCGTGGTCGAGCTGCCAGGCGTGCAGGACACCGCCGAGGCCAAGCGTATCCTGGGCAAGACCGCCAACCTGGAGTTTCGCTTCGGCGCCGAGCCAGGCGCGTCCAAGGCTACCACCGAGGTCTTCGAGTTCCGCGAAGGTGGCCGTTCCGCTGCAGTCGAGCGTGGCCTGATCATCACAGGCGACCAGGTGACCGACGCCCAGGCCAGCTTCGATGAGCATGGCCGTCCGCAGGTGAACATCCGTCTCGATGGTCACGGCGGCGAGCTGATGAGCCGCGCTACCCGTACCAACGTCGGGCGCAGCATGGCGGTGATCTTCATCGAGCAGAAGCCGATGACCCGCTACGAGAAGCAGATGGTCAACGGTGTCGAGAAAGACGTCGCGGTCCAGACCTTCAAGGAAGAGAAGAAGATCATCAGCCTGGCGACCATCCAGTCGCCGCTGGGCAGCCAGTTCCGTATCACCGGCCTGAACGGCCAGGGCGAATCGTCCGAGCTGGCCCTGCTGCTGCGCGCTGGTGGCCTGGCGGCGCCGATGTACTTTGCCGAAGAGCGCACCATTGGCCCGAGCCTGGGTGCCGACAACATCACCAAGGGTATCGATGCGTCCCTGTGGGGCATGCTGTTCGTCTCGCTGTTCATCATCGCCATCTACCGCGCCTTCGGCGTGCTGGCGACCATCGCCCTGGCGGGCAACATGGTATTGCTGTTGGCGCTGATGTCGCTGCTGGGCGCTACCCTGACCCTGCCGGGTATCGCCGGTATCGTACTGACCATGGGTATGGCGGTGGACGCCAACGTGCTGATCTTCTCGCGTATCCGTGAAGAGATCGCGGCGGGCATGTCGGTTCAGCGCGCCATTCACGAAGGCTTCAACCGTGCCTACTCGGCGATCGTCGATGCCAACCTGACCACGCTGCTGGTCGGCGGCATCCTGTTCGCCATGGGTACCGGTCCGGTTAAAGGCTTCGCCGTCACCATGTCCCTCGGGATTTTCACCTCGATGTTCACCGCCGTCATGATGACCCGTGCACTGGTCAACCTGACTTGTGGCGGGCGGGACATCAAGAAGCTGTGGGTTTGAGGGAGCTGACATGAAAACCATCAACTTCATGGGCGTACGCAACGTCGCGTTCGCCATCACTGCGCTCCTGACTGTCCTGGCGTTGTTCAGCTGGTGGCAAAAGGGCCTGAACTTCGGCCTGGACTTCACCGGCGGTACGTTGATCGAGCTGACCTATGAGCGTCCTGCGGACCTCAAGGCGGTCCGTGCCGAGCTGGTCGACTCCGGCTTCCACGAGGCTGTCGTGCAGAGCTTCGGCGCCACCACCGACCTGCTGGTGCGTATGCCTGGTGATGACCCGCAATTGGGTAATAAGGTGGCCGAAGCCCTGCAGAAGGCAGGTGGCGACAACCCGGCAACCGTCAAGCGTGTCGAGTTCGTCGGCCCTCAGGTGGGCGAGGAACTGCGTGACCAGGGTGGCCTGGGCATGCTCCTGGCGCTGGGGGGCATCCTGGTCTACCTGGCATTCCGCTTCCAGTGGAAGTTCGCCGTTGGTGCAATCGTCTCGCTGATCCACGACGTGGTGGTGACGCTGGGTATCCTGTCGTTCTTCCAGATCACCTTCGACCTGACGGTGCTGGCGGCGGTCCTGGCGATCATTGGTTACTCGCTCAACGACACCATCGTCGTCTTCGACCGGGTACGTGAAAACTTCCGCGTCATGCGCAAGGCCTCGCTGATCGAGAACATCAACGTTTCGACCACCCAGACCCTGCTGCGTACCATCGCCACCTCGGTGTCGACCTTGCTGGCTATCGCTGCGCTGCTGTTCTTCGGTGGTGACAACCTGTTCGGCTTCTCCCTGGCGCTGTTCATCGGTGTCATGGCGGGTACCTACTCGTCGATCTACATCGCCAACGTGGTGCTGATCTGGCTGAATCTGAGCAGTGAAGACCTGATTCCGCCCGCCAAGACTGACGGTGTGGACGACCGTCCGTAAGGTTGTTTCCTACGCCATTTGGCGTAAAGAGGGGCGCGAGTATTGAACTCGCGCCTTTTTTTTTGCTCCAAGGCTGGGAGAAGGCGGGCGCGAGCCCGCAGGTGCGATCAGGAGGTTCACGTGAATAAATCAATGCTGGTGGGTGCGGTTCTGGGTGCTGTCGGTGTAACCGCCGGAGGTGCTGTGGCGACCTACAGCTTGGTGAACAAGGGGCCGGAGTACGCCCAGGTCACGGACGTGCAGCCCATCAAGGAAACCATCAAGACGCCGCGTCAGGTCTGCCGGGACGTCGCGGTCACGCGTCAGGCGCCGGTCAAGGACCAGCACCAGATCGCCGGTACCGTGGTCGGAGCAATCGCAGGTGGCCTGCTGGGTAACCAGATCGGTGGCGGCACCGGCAAGAAGATCGCGACCGTGGCCGGTGCGGTCGGTGGCGGCTATGCGGGAAACAAGGTGCAGGAGGGCATGCAGGAGCGTGACACCTATACCACCACGCAAACCCGCTGCAACACCGTCAATGACCTGAGCGAGAAAGTGGTCGGCTACAACGTGACCTATTCCATTGGAGACAAGGTCGGGCGGGTGAAAATGAACCACGAGCCGGGTTCGACCATCCCGCTGGACAAGAACGGCAACCTGGTCCTTAGCGAAAACCAGGCAGGACAATGACGTTCACACCGGCACTCTGGCGCTGGCCGCTTCGCGGGTGAGCCCGCGCTCCCACAGGTTCTAGGCTTGCACAGCGCTTGTGGTCTTTCTTTGAACCATAAAAAAAGCACCCCGAGGGGTGCTTTTTTTATGCGGTAATCGGCGCTTAGCGTTTCATGTGCTCGGGCAGGTGTGGCTGGATGGCAGTCAGCACGGCCTTGAAGCACTTGATGTTGCCGGCGACGATGTGGCCTTTGTCGAGGAAGTCGTGGCCGCCATTGAAGTCGCTCACCAGTCCACCAGCTTCCTGGATCAGCAGTACACCAGCGGCCATGTCCCACTCGGACAGGCCCGACTCCCAGAAGGCGTCGAAACGGCCGGCAGCAACATAGGCCAGGTCCAGGCTCGCGGAGCCGGCCCGACGGATGCCGGCGGTCTGGCCAGTCAGGGCGCGGAACATACCCAGGTAGTTGTCCAGATCGGCCATCTGGTTGTCGCGGAACGGGAAGCCGGTACCCAGCAGGGCGCCTTCCAGGCTGGTGCGCGAGCTGACGCGCAGGCGACGGCCGTTGAGTTGCGCGCCGCGACCGCGGCTGGCGGTGAATTCTTCCTGGCGAACCGGATCGACGATGACGGCGTGCTCAAGGCGGCCACGGTACTTGCAGGCGATGCTGACGGCGAAGTGAGGGACGCCACGCAGGAAGTTGGTGGTACCGTCCAGTGGGTCGATGATCCACAGGTAGTCCTTGCCTTCCTCGCCGGAGCCGGCGTGCAGGCCGGTCTCTTCACCCTGGATGGAGTGGTTCGGGTAGGCCTTGCGCAGGGCGTTGACGATGGTCTGCTCGGCGGCGCGATCGACTTCGGAGACGTAATCCTTGGCGTCTTTCTCGTCGACCTTGAGGCTATCCAGGCGTTCGATGGAGCGGAAAATCAGTTCACTGGCGCTGCGAGCGGCGCGCAGCGCGATATTCAGCATAGGCTGCATGGGCGTTTCACCTGGGATGTTAAAGAAGAAAGCCGCACATTCTATCAGAAAACTGTTCCGGCAGAAGGGTGACATTTGCTTTCATGGCGTTACGTCTGTCGGTTCTGTAAGATCGACTCCCCCTTTTCCTGTCTCTGTGAGCTCTACACCTTGCTGCAAAATATTCGTGTTGTTCTGGTCAATACCAGCCACCCCGGCAATATCGGCGGCGCTGCGCGAGCCATGAAAAACATGGGCTTGTCGCGCCTGGTGCTGGTCCAGCCACTGGATTTCCCTGCGGTGGACGCCACCGCCCGCGCATCCGGCGCCGATGACGTGCTGGAAAACGCCCAAGTGGTCGACAGCCTCGAAGCGGCGCTGGTCGGCTGCAGTCTGGCGATCGGCACCAGTGCCCGCGATCGCAGCATTCCCTGGCCCTTGCTCGATCCCCGCGAATGCGGTGCAAAGACCGTCGAGCAGGCGGGGGCTGGTGAGGAAATCGCCCTGGTGTTCGGTCGTGAGCACGCTGGTCTGACCAACGAAGAGCTGCAGCGATGTCACTTCCACGTGCACATTCCCTCGAACCCCGACTTCAGTTCGCTGAACCTTGCCGCCGCGGTCCAGGTGCTCGCCTACGAGGTGCGCATGGCCTGGCTGGCGGCACAAGGTTCGCCAACCAAAGTCGAGAAGTTCGAAGCCAACTCGCTGCGTAGCGGTGAGCTGGCGACCATGGACGAAATGGAGCTGTTCTACGAACACCTGGAGAGGACTCTGGTGGAAATCGGCTTCCTCGACCCTGAAAAGCCCAAGCACCTGATGCCGCGACTGCGCAGGCTCTATGGGCGCAGCTCGGTCAATCGTTCGGAAATGAGCATTTTGCGCGGCATTCTCACCGAGACCCAGAAAGTCGCCCGGGGCGAGCCGCATAAACGGAAGGACTAGAAAGAGATGTTCGAGCGTCTGCGTGAAGATATCCAGAGCGTATTCCATCGGGACCCTGCGGCGCGCAACGCCTTCGAGGTGCTGACCTGCTACCCGGGCATGCATGCAATCTGGCTGCACCGCCTGGGCCATGCCTTGTGGATTCGTGACTTCAAGTGGCTGGCGCGCCTGGTGTCGAACTTCGGTCGCTGGCTCACCGGCATCGAGATCCATCCGGGAGCGACCATCGGTCGGCGCTTCTTCATCGACCACGGCATGGGCATCGTCATCGGCGAAACCGCCGAAATTGGCGACGACGTCACCCTCTACCAGGGCGTGACCCTCGGCGGCACCAGCTGGAACAAGGGCAAGCGCCATCCGACCCTCGAGAATGGCGTGGTGGTGGGGGCGGGCGCCAAGGTGCTTGGTCCGTTCACCGTCGGGGCCGGGGCCAAGATAGGCTCCAACGCCGTGGTCACCAAGGCAGTGCCTGCGGGCGCCACAGCGGTCGGCATTCCGGGGCGTATCATCGTCAAGACCGAGGACACCGAGGTCGAAGCCAAGCGCAAGGCCATGGCTGAAAAAATCGGCTTCGATGCCTACGGTGTCAGTGGCGATATGCCTGACCCGGTTGCCCGTGCGATCGGTCAGATGCTCGATCATCTGCAAGCGGTCGACGAGCGGCTGGAAGGTATGTGCGGGGCGCTGACCAAACTCGGTAGCGATTATTGCGGCAAGGAGCTGCCTGCGCTGCCCGAGGAAGACTTCGTCGAAGTCAAGCAAGCCGCACAGAGCGACACTCAGGCGCATTGATTACGGCGCCATGACACACGGGGCGTGTGCTCGCGCCCCTGGTCTGTTAAACTCGCGCCCGCCTCCCTGATGCAAACCCGACTAAAGCAGTAGGTCTAATAGTTGACTTAAATGCTCGGGAATCGCATACTCGCTCACATCCTGTAACTCCCGTGGTACCCATTAGCCATGCGACTGACTACCAAAGGCCGATATGCCGTGACCGCCATGCTCGATCTGGCGTTGCACGCGCAGCATGGGCCGGTGTCTTTGGCCGACATTTCCGAGCGCCAGGGCATTTCCCTCTCTTATCTGGAGCAGCTGTTCGCCAAGTTGCGCCGCAGCAGCCTGGTCTCCAGCGTGCGCGGCCCGGGTGGCGGCTACCAGCTGTCGCGGGGCATGGAAACCATCCAGGTGGCCCAGGTCATCGATGCGGTCAACGAATCGGTCGATGCCACCCGTTGCCAGGGCCTGGGGGACTGTCACGCCGGTGACACCTGTCTGACCCATCACCTGTGGTGCGACCTCAGCCAGCAGATCCATGAATTCCTTAGCGGTATCAGCCTGGCCGACCTCGTCATGCGCCGCGAGGTGCAGGAAGTCGCCCACCGCCAGGACCTGCGACGCGTCGCGGGCCGTACCGCCCAGCTGGACAAGATTGAGACGTCCGCCGTCGACTGATAGCAGCGACGAGCGACGCCACCGCCTGATAGGAGATACTCAATGAAGTTGCCGATCTACCTCGATTACTCCGCGACCACTCCGGTCGATCCCCGTGTCGCCCAGAAGATGGCCGACTGCCTGCTGGTCGACGGGAACTTCGGTAATCCGGCCTCGCGCTCCCACGTCTTCGGCTGGAAGGCCGAGGAAGCGGTCGAGAACGGCCGTCGCCAAGTCGCCGAGCTGATCAACGCCGACCCGCGCGAGATCGTCTGGACCAGCGGTGCCACCGAGTCCGACAACCTCGCCCTCAAAGGCGTGGCGCACTTCTATCAGACCAAGGGCAAGCACATCATCACCTCCAAGATCGAGCACAAGGCGGTCCTGGATACCGCTCGCCAGCTCGAGCGTGAAGGTTTCGAAGTCACCTACCTGGAGCCGGGCGAAGACGGCATCGTCACTCCGGCCATGGTCGAGGCTGCACTGCGCGAAGACACCATCCTGGTCTCGCTGATGCACGTGAACAACGAAGTCGGCTCGATCAACGACATCGCCGCCATCGGTGAGCTGACCCGCTCGCGTGGCGTGCTGTTCCATGTCGACGCCGCGCAGTCGGCAGGCAAGGTCGAGATCGACCTGCAGAAGCTCAAGGTCGACCTGATGTCGTTCTCGGCGCACAAGGTCTATGGTCCGAAGGGCATCGGCGCGCTGTACGTCAGCCGCAAACCACGTGTACGCCTGGAAGCCATCATCCATGGTGGTGGTCATGAGCGCGGCATGCGTTCGGGTACCCTGCCGACCCACCAGATCGTCGGCATGGGCGAGGCCTTCGCCATCGCCAAGCAGGAAATGGCCGCCGAGAACGCGCGCATCAAGGCCCTGAGCGACCGCTTCTTCGAGCAGGTATCCAACCTCGAAGAGCTGTACGTCAACGGCAGCCGCACTGCCCGCGTGCCGCACAACCTGAATCTGAGTTTCAACTACGTAGAAGGCGAATCGCTGCTGATGTCGCTCAAGGACATCGCCGTATCGTCCGGTTCGGCCTGTACCTCCGCTTCGCTCGAGCCGTCCTATGTGCTGCGCGCCCTGGGGCGCAACGACGAACTGGCGCACAGCTCGATCCGCTTCTCCTTCGGCCGCTTCACCACCGAGGAAGAAGTCGACTACGCCGCGCAGAAAGTCTGCGAGGCCGTGAACAAACTGCGTGAGCTGTCGCCGCTGTGGGACATGTACAAAGACGGCGTTGACATCTCCAAGATCGAGTGGGCCGCCCACTAAGCAGTCGCCAGCAAGAGCGGCTCCCTGATGAGGAAGGAATTGCACCATGGCATACAGTGAAAAGGTCATCGACCACTACGAAAACCCACGCAACGTCGGCAAGATGAACGCCGATGATCCGGATGTCGGTACCGGTATGGTCGGCGCGCCGGCTTGCGGCGACGTCATGCGCCTGCAGATCAAGGTCAACGAGCAAGGCGTCATCGAAGACGCCAAGTTCAAGACCTACGGTTGTGGCTCGGCCATCGCCTCCAGCTCCCTGGCCACTGAGTGGATGAAGGGCAAGACTCTGGACGAAGCCGAGACCATCAAGAACACCCAGCTGGCCGAAGAACTGGCGTTGCCGCCGGTGAAGATCCACTGTTCGGTACTTGCCGAGGACGCCATCAAGGCGGCCGTGCGCGATTACAAGCAGAAGAAAGGCTTGCTCTAAGTCGCCTGTCGCAAGGCCACTGACGTTGAGGAAAGAGTTCCGATGGCTATCAGCATGACAGAAGCCGCCGCCAACCACGTGCGGCGTTCCCTCGAAGGGCGCGGCAAGGGCGAAGGCATCCGCCTGGGCGTGCGCACCACCGGCTGCTCGGGCCTGGCTTACGTCCTGGAGTTCGTTGATGAACTGGCCGCCGAAGACCAAGTGTTCGAGAACCATGGCGTGAAGGTCATCATCGACCCGAAGAGCCTGGTGTACCTCGATGGCACCGAGCTGGACTTCGTCAAGGAAGGGTTGAACGAAGGCTTCAAGTTCAACAACCCCAACGTGCGCGGTGAGTGTGGCTGCGGCGAAAGCTTCAATGTCTGAGGCTTGACGTGGGTACTCCTTGCCATTTCGCTCTGTTTGACCTCCAGCCTGGTTTCCGTCTGGACCTCGATAAGCTGGCCAATCGCTACCGCGAGCTGGCCCGTGAGGTCCATCCGGACCGTTTCGCCGATGCCTCCGAGCGTGAGCAGCGCGTGGCGCTGGAAAAATCGGCGGCACTGAACGAAGCCTACCAGACTCTGCGCAGCGCACCGCGCCGTGCCCGTTACCTGCTGGCCATCAGTGGCCATGAAGTGCCCCAGGAAGTCACCGTGCACGATCCGGATTTCCTCCTGCAGCAGATGCAGTGGCGCGAAGAGCTCGAAGAGCTGCAGGACGAAGCCGATCTGGAAGGTGTGGCGGTGTTCAAGAAGCGCCTGAAGGCCGCGCAGGAGACGTTGAACGAGGACTTCGCCGCCTGCTGGGACGTGGCTGGCGAGCGTGACAGGGCCGAGCGCCTGATGCGCCGCATGCAGTTCCTCGACAAGCTCGCCCAGGAAGTGCGCCAACTCGAAGAGCGCCTCGACGATTAACTCCGGCGTTGCCCGTGACGACGCCTAAGGTACTCAGATAAGCATGGCCCTACTGCAGATCGCCGAACCCGGTCAAAGCCCTCAGCCGCACCAGCGTCGCCTGGCGGTGGGGATTGACCTGGGCACCACCAACTCCTTGGTCGCTGCCGTGCGCAGTGGTCGCAGCGAACCCCTGCCCGATGAGCAGGGCAACGTCATTTTGCCGTCCGCGGTGCGCTACCTCGACGGCCGCAGCGAAGTCGGCCTGGCTGCGCGCGAAGCCGCTTCCAGCGACCCGCTCAACACCATTCTTTCGGTCAAGCGCCTAATGGGGCGTGGCTTGGCCGACGTCAAGCAATTGGGTGAGCAACTGCCGTACCGCTTCGTCGGCGGCGAGTCGCATATGCCGTTCATCGACACTGTCCAGGGGCCCAAGAGCCCGGTGGAAGTGTCTGCAGACATTCTCAAAGTATTGCGCCAGCGCGCCGAGCAGACCCTCGGCGGTGAGCTGGTGGGGGCTGTGATCACCGTTCCGGCCTATTTCGACGATGCCCAGCGCCAGGCCACCAAGGACGCTGCGCGCCTGGCCGGTCTTAACGTCTTGCGCCTGCTCAACGAGCCTACCGCAGCTGCCGTGGCCTATGGCCTGGACCAGAACGCCGAAGGGCTGGTGGCCATCTATGACCTGGGTGGTGGCACCTTCGATATTTCTATCCTGCGTCTGACCGGTGGTGTCTTCGAAGTCCTCGCCACTGGCGGCGACACGGCCTTGGGTGGCGACGATTTCGACCATGCCATCGCCGGCTGGATCATCGAGCAGGCCGGTCTTTCGTCCGACCTTGACCCGTCTGCCCAGCGCCAGCTGTTGCAGGCTGCCTGTGCTGCCAAAGAAGCCCTGACCGACGCCGATGTCGTCAGCGTGCGTCATGGCAACTGGCACGGAGAGTTGAGCCGTGCCGGTTTCGAAGCGCTGATCGAACCGCTCATTGCACGTAGCCTCAAGGCCTGCCGCCGCGCCGTGCGCGACAGTGGCGTTGAGCTGGAGGAGGTCGGTGCGGTGGTGATGGTCGGTGGGTCGACCCGCGTGCCTCGCGTACGCGAGGCGGTGGGTGGCCTGTTCGGCCGTACTCCGCTGACTTCGATCGATCCGGACCAAGTGGTTGCCATCGGTGCTGCCATCCAGGCCGATACGCTGGCCGGCAACCGTCGTGAAGGCGGCGAACTGCTCTTGCTGGACGTCATCCCGCTGTCCCTGGGTCTTGAGACCATGGGCGGGCTGATGGAGAAGGTGATCCCGCGCAACACGACCATTCCGGTGGCTCGCGCGCAGGAGTTCACCACCTACAAGGATGGCCAGTCGGCCATGATGATCCACGTCCTGCAGGGCGAGCGCGAGCTGATCAGCGATTGCCGTTCGCTGGCGCGCTTCGAGCTGCGCGGCATCCCGGCCATGGTGGCGGGCGCGGCGAAGATCCGCGTCACCTTCCAAGTGGATGCCGATGGCCTGCTCAGCGTCTCGGCCCGTGAGCTGGGTTCGGGCGTTGAGTCCAGTATCCAGGTCAAGCCGTCTTATGGGCTAACCGACGGCGAAATCGCCCGCATGCTCAAGGATTCCTTCGAGCATGCCGGTTCCGACAAGCAGGCGCGCCAGTTGCGCGAGCATCAGGTCGACGCTGAACGCCTGCTCGAAGCGGTGCAGGGCGCCCTGGATGCCGATGGTGATCGACTGCTCAGCAGCGAAGAGCGCGAAGCGATCGAGTACCAGATGCAAGAATTGCGTGATTTGCTCAGCGGCACCGATGGCGCGGCCATCGAGCAGCAGACCAAGCGTCTGTCGCAGGTGACCGATGCATTTGCCGCCCGTCGCCTTGATTCGACGGTCAAAGCCGCACTGGCCGGGCGCAACCTGAATGAGATCGAGGAGTAACCGATGCCCCAGGTGATTTTCCTGCCGCACGAGAAGTTCTGCCCGGATGGGCTGGTGGTGGAGGTGGAGCCAGGCACCAATATCCTGGAGTTGGCTCACGAGCACCACATCGAAATGGAGAGCGCCTGCGGTGGCGTTTGTGCCTGCACCACCTGTCATTGCATCGTCCGCGAGGGTTTCGACTCGCTGGAGGAAGCCGATGAGCTGGAAGAGGATATGCTGGACAAGGCCTGGGGTCTGGAGGCGCAATCGCGTCTGGCCTGCCAGGTGATCGTCGGGGAAGAAGACCTGACCATCGAGATTCCCAAGTATTCGCTCAACCACGCCGCCGAAGCGCCGCACTGAGGTTCCAGCATGAGCCTGAAATGGATTGATGTACTTGAGATCGCCATCCAGCTTGCGGAAAGCAAGCCAGACGTCGATCCTCGTTATGTGAATTTCGTCGATCTGCACCGCTGGGTGCTGGCTTTGCCAGAGTTCAGCGACGATCCGTCACGCGGCGGTGAGAAAGTGCTTGAGGCCATCCAGGCGGCCTGGATCGAAGAAGCCGACTGAGCGTTACCTGCAGGTTAGGCAATCCCCTGGAACCCGCGTATAATTCGCGGGTTTAATTTTTCGCAACACTCAATTTTCTGGAGTTATCCATGGCTGTTCAACGTACTTTCTCCATCATCAAGCCTGACGCCGTTGCCAAGAACGTCATCGGCGAAATCACCACTCGTTTCGAGAAAGCCGGCCTGCGCGTCGTCGCTTCGAAAATGAAGCAACTGTCCAAAGCCGAAGCCGAAGGCTTCTACGCTGAGCACAAAGAGCGCGGTTTCTTCGCTGATCTGGTTGCCTTCATGACCTCTGGTCCAGTCATCGTTCAGGTTCTGGAAGGCGAAAACGCCGTTCTGGCCAACCGTGAGCTGATGGGCGCTACCAACCCGAAAGAAGCTGCTGCCGGCACCATCCGTGCCGATTTCGCCGTTTCCATCGACGAGAACGCTGTCCACGGTTCCGACTCGGAAGCTTCGGCTGCCCGCGAAATCGCTTACTTCTTCTCCGCTACCGAGCTGTGCGACCGCATTCGCTAAGCGAACCAGGTCTTGGGTGATTCCATGAGTGACATGACTGGCAAGATCAACCTGTTGGGCCTGACCCTGCAGGAAATGGAAAAATTCTTCGAGTCCATCGGAGAGAAGCGTTTTCGTGCCGGTCAGGTCATGAAATGGATTCACCACTTTGGCGTCGATGATTTCGCTGCCATGACCAATGTCGGCAAGGCCTTGCGCGAAAAGCTCGAGGCCGTTGCCGAGATTCGGGCTCCGGAAGTGGTCAGCGAAGACATTTCCGCCGACGGTACCCGCAAGTGGGTGGTCCGCGTTGCCTCCGGCAGCTGCGTCGAGACCGTCTACATTCCCACCGACGATCGCGGCACCCTCTGCGTTTCGTCGCAAGCCGGCTGCGCGCTGGATTGCAGTTTCTGCTCCACCGGCAAGCAAGGCTTCAACAGCAACCTCACTGCCGCCGAAGTGATCGGCCAGGTGTGGCTAGCCAACAAATCCTTCGGGACCGTCCCGGCCAAGATCGACCGCGCCATTACCAACGTGGTCATGATGGGCATGGGCGAACCGCTTTTGAATTTCGACAATGTCATCGCCGCCATGAAGATCATGATGGATGATCTGGGCTATGGCATTTCCAAGCGCCGTGTCACGCTTTCCACCTCGGGCGTGGTGCCGATGATCGACGAGCTGGCCAAGCACATCGATGTGTCCCTGGCCCTGTCGCTGCACGCGCCCAATGACGAACTGCGCAACCAACTGGTACCGATCAACAAGAAGTACCCGCTGAAGATGCTGCTCGAATCGTGCATGGGCTACATGTCGACCCTGGGCGGCAAGCGTGTGCTCACCATCGAGTACACCCTGCTCAAGGATGTCAACGACCAGCCCGAGCATGCCGCCCAGATGATCGAGCTGCTGCGCGATGTGCCGTGCAAGATCAACCTGATCCCGTTCAACCCGTTCCCGCATTCGGGCTACGAGCGGCCGAGCAACAATGCCATCCGCCGCTTCCAGGATCTGCTGCACCACGGTGGCTTCAATGTCACCACCCGCACTACCCGCGGCGAAGACATCGATGCCGCCTGTGGTCAGCTGGTCGGCCAGGTCATGGATCGCACCCGTCGCAGCGAGCGCTACATCGCCGTGCGCCAGTTGAGCGCCGATGCAGAGCGCCAAGACAACGCCCCACGCCACTGACGGTACCCGCCCATGACCTTGCGCGCCGCGCTGTCGATCCTGTCGCTTTCGCTGCTGGCCGGCTGCGTGTCTGGTGGCGCAGGCGATCCTCTGGCCAGTCGCCAAGGGCGCGAAGAGGCCGGGCGGGCCTACGTGCAATTGGGCCTGGGTTATTTGCAACAAGGTTTGACCGGGCAGGCCAAGGCTCCATTGGTGCGAGCCTTGGCACTCAACGGCGGCGATGCCGATGCCCACGCCGCGCTGGCGCTGGTGTTCCAGGCCGAAGGCGAGCCAGAGCTGGCCGAGGCGCATTTCCGTAAGGCCCTGGCAGCGCGCCCGGGGGACACGCGTATTCGCAACAACTACGGCAGTTTCCTTTATGCTCAGGGGCAATTTGCCAAGGCCGAGCAGATGTTTCGCCAAGCCGCCGCCGATACCCTGTATCCTGAGCGCTCGCGAATCTACGAGAATCTTGGCCTGGTCGCCCTGAAGCTCGAGCGTCGGGACCAGGCGCATGCGTATCTGGTCAAAGCCCTGCAACTCAATCCGCAGCAACCGAAGGCGTTGCTCGAAATGGCTGAGTTGTCCTATGAAAACAGGCATTATGTGCCGGCCCGGGACTACTACGATCGTTTCAGCCAGCTGAACGACCCAAGCGCCCGTAGCCTGTTGCTGGGTAGCCGCCTTGCCCAGGCATTCGACGAGCCAGGCACGGTGGCCGAACTGGGCCAGCAATTACAACGACTTTATCCCGGTACGCCGGAATATCAGCAATACCTGTCGGAGCAACGATGAAAGCCGCGCACCCCGAAGTAGCAGCAGCGACTCGCCAGAATCCCGGTGAGGTCTTGCGCCAGGCCCGCGAGAATCGGGAATGGTCGCAAGCCGAGGTGGCCCGCAAGCTCAACCTCACGGTAAGTTCGTTGAACAACCTTGAAAACGGCGCCTTCGACAAGCTGCCGGGGCACACCTTCGCCCGCGGATACATCCGTGCCTACGCCAAGCTGATGGACATGGACCAGGCGCCTCTGGTCGAGGCATTCGATCACTACACCGGCACTCATGCCAAGGGCAGCGAGGTCCATTCGCTGGGCCGGATCGAAGAGCCGGTACGTCTGTCGCACAACATCCTGCGCGGCGTCAGCCTGCTGTTGCTGGTGGTCGTGGTCGGTGGTGGCTTCTTCTGGTGGCAGGACCAGAGCAGCCTGCGCGGCAAGGATCTGGCCAAGATCGCCCTGGAGCATGTCGAGGTCGAAAGCGCCGACGGCACCACCCAGATCCACCCGCTGGACGAGCCGGAAGACCAGGCTGTCACCGAAGGCCAGCAACCGGAAGCCTCACCGCTGCCGCTTGAGCAGGCCACCGAGGGCTCTACGCCTGAGGCTGTCATCAGCAGCGAAGCGCCGGCAAGCACGACCGAAATACCTGCAGTCACGCCAGCGCCTCAGGCTCCAGCCGCAGCCGCCAACGCGCCTGTGGCCCCTGCTGCTGTGCCTGTGGTGCCCGCCGCTGCTCCGTCGGCACCGGCCACTCCTACCAATGCACCGCTCACGGCCGCTACGACCCCGTCCGAAGCGCCGGTGGGCAGCGCCAAGGTTCAAATCCAGTTCACCGCCGATTGCTGGACCCAGGTCACCGACGGCAACGGCAAGGTGCTGTTCAGCGCCATCAAACGCAAGGGCGACAGCCTCGACCTGAGCGGCAAACCGCCGTTCTCGGTACGCCTGGGCTTTGCCCGTGGCGCCCAGGTCAGCTACAACGGCCAGCCGGTCGACGTAGCTCCGTTCACCAGTGGCGAGACCGCTCGCCTGAAGTTGGGACAGTAACCATGCACGGCGAATCTCCGATCAAACGTCGCGAATCCCGGAAGATCTGGGTCGGCAATGTACCCGTGGGCGGCGATGCCCCCATCGCGGTGCAGAGCATGACCAACACCGACACCAATGACGTCGCTGCCACGGTCGCGCAGATCCAGCGCCTGGTCGATGCCGGCGTCGACATCGTTCGCGTTTCGGTACCGGACATGGACGCCGCCGAGGCGTTCGGCCGCATCAAGCAGCAGGTCAGCGTTCCGCTCGTCGCCGACATCCACTTCGACTATCGCATTGCGTTGCGTGTGGCCGAACTGGGCGTCGACTGTCTGCGCATCAACCCGGGCAACATCGGCCGCGAGGACCGCGTGCGTGCGGTGGTCGACGCCGCCCGTGACCGTGGTATCCCGATCCGTATCGGCGTCAACGCCGGTTCCCTGGAGAAGGACCTGCAGAAGAAATACGGCGAACCGACCCCGGCAGCGCTGGTCGAGTCGGCACTGCGCCATGTCGAGCACCTTGATCGCCTGGATTTCCAGGACTTCAAGGTCAGCGTCAAAGCGTCCGATGTGTTCATGGCCGTGGAGGCCTACCGCTTGCTGGCCAAGCAGATCGTCCAACCGCTGCACCTGGGCATCACCGAAGCCGGTGGCTTGCGTTCGGGGACGGTGAAATCCGCTGTCGGCCTCGGTATGCTGCTGGCCGAAGGCATTGGCGATACCATCCGCATTTCCCTGGCCGCCGATCCGGTCGAGGAAGTGAAGGTCGGCTACGACATCCTCAAGTCGCTGCACCTGCGTTCGCGTGGTATC
Organism: Pseudomonas sp. HMSC08G10; assembly: GCF_001808425.1. NCBI lineage: Bacteria > Pseudomonadati > Pseudomonadota > Gammaproteobacteria > Pseudomonadales > Pseudomonadaceae > Pseudomonas > Pseudomonas sp. HMSC08G10. Next base: position 250,058 of record NZ_KV793335.1, read on the forward strand.
AACTTCATCGCCTGCCCGAGCTGCTCGCGCCAGAACTTCGATGTGGTCAAGACCATGAACGAGTTGGAAGGGCGCCTGGAAGACCTGCTGGTACCGCTTGACGTGGCCGTAATCGGCTGCGTGGTCAACGGCCCGGGTGAAGCCAAGGAGTCCCATGTAGGCCTGACCGGCGGCACGCCGAACCTGGTCTACATCGACGGCAAACCGTCGCAGAAGCTGACCAATGACAACCTGGTCGATGAGCTGGAAAAACTCATCCGCCAGAAAGCGGCCGAAAAGGCCGAGGCCGACGCGGCGCTGATCGCCCGCGGCTGATTCCCAGATTCGTAAGGACTTTTCGTGAGCAAATCGCTGCAAGCCATCCGTGGCATGAACGACATCCTGCCCGACCAGTCGCCTCTGTGGCGCTACTTCGAAGGTACCGTGGCCGGCCTGCTGGACACCTATGGCTATAGCCAGATCCGCACGCCGATCGTCGAATTCACCGAGCTGTTCAAGCGCTCGATCGGTGAAGTCACCGATATCGTCGAAAAAGAGATGTACACCTTCGAGGACCGCAACGGCGATTCGCTCACCTTGCGTCCTGAAGGCACTGCCGCCTGCGTGCGCGCCGTCCTCGAGCACGGCATCACCGGCAACGGCCAGGTGCAGAAGCTGTGGTACGTGGGCCAGATGTTCCGCCATGAGCGCCCGCAAAAGGGCCGCTACCGCCAGTTTCACCAGATCGGTGTCGAGGTGTTCAACCTCGAAGGGCCGGACGTCGATGCCGAGCTGATCATGCTGACCTGGCGCCTGTGGGGCCTGCTGGGCATCCAAGAGGCGGTCAAGCTCGAACTCAACAGCCTGGGCACCAGCGAGGCCCGTGCCCGTTACCGCGAAGCGCTGGTCGAGTTCCTGTCGGCACGTCTCGAGCAACTGGATGAAGACAGCCAGCGTCGCCTCAAGAGCAACCCGCTGCGTATCCTTGATAGCAAGGACCAGGGTACCCAGGCGGTGCTGGTCGGTGCGCCAAAGCTCGAAGACTACCTGGACGAAGCGTCCCGCGTGCACTTCGAGGGCCTCAAGGCTCGCCTGGACGCCGCCGGCATTCCGTTCGTGATCAACACCAAGCTGGTCCGCGGGCTGGACTACTACAGCAAGACCGTGTTCGAGTGGGTCACCGACAAGCTCGGCGCCCAGGGCACTGTCTGTGCCGGTGGCCGCTATGATGGGCTGGTCGAGCAGATGGGCGGCAAGCCGACCCCGGGCGTTGGTTTCGCCATGGGCATCGAGCGTCTAATCCTGCTGCTGGAGACCCTGGGCAAGGTGCCCGAATCCATCAGCCGTCAGATCGACGTCTACCTGTGCGCCTTTGGCGAGCAGGCGGAGCTGGCCGGCCTGCGTCTTTCCGAGGCCCTGCGCGATCGCCTGCCGGGTCTGCGCCTGGCGGTCAACGCCGGTGGCGGCAGCTTCAAGAGCCAGTTCAAGAAGGCCGACAAGAGCGGGGCGCTGTTCGCCCTGATCCTCGGTGATGACGAACTGGCGCAGCAAATGATTGGATTCAAGCCCCTGCGTGGCCAGGGCGAACAACAGAACATTGCCTGGGATGCTCTGGCCGAGCACCTGCAAGCCGCTGTCGCGCAGGCGTGACAGGGTCAAACAGCCGAATTGCTGAAAAGGAGTATTGGGGTGTCGAGTACCGATGATGAAGGCCTGGCCGCAGCCAAGGACTGGTGGAACCGCAATGGCAAGCCGCTGCTGACCGGTGCCCTGCTGGCCGGCGTGGTGGTTATGGGCTGGCAGACCTGGCACAAATACCAGAACAACCAGTCGCAAGGCGCCTCGGCCCTGTACCAGGCCCTGCTGGAAACCAGCCTGACGCCAAGCGGTCAGCCAGACGCAACCAAGGTTGCGGAACTGTCCGGCAAGCTTAAGAGCGAGTTCGGTGGCTCGGCCTATGCCCAGTACGGCAGCCTGTTCGTGGCCAAGGTCGCGGTCGACAGCGGCAAGCTTGACGACGCTGCCGCCGAGCTTAAAAGCGTGATGGAAAAGCCGGCCGATGCCACCTTGGGTGAGATCGCACGTCAGCGTCTGGCCCGGGTGCTCGCCGCCCAGGACAAAGCCGAAGAAGCCCTCAAGCTGCTCGACGGTGATGCCGACAAGGCCTTCCTGGCCAGCCGCGAAGAACTCAAGGGCGATTTGCTGGTTCAGCTGGGGCGGGCCGACGATGCCCATAGCGCCTATGAAAAAGCCAAGGCTGCGTTGTCCGATGACGCTGCGGTCGGTGGCTTGCAACTGAAGCTGGATGACCTGGCCAAAGGGGACGCCTGACGTGATCGGTTGGAAACAAGCAGCAGTGCTCACCCTGGCCGTGCTGGCCGCAGGTTGCAGCAGCAACAGCAAGAAGGAACTGCCTCCGGCCGAGCTGACCAAGTTCACCGAGGAAGTGGTGCTCAAGAAGCAGTGGAGCCGCTCGATCGGCGACGGCCAGGGTGAGACGTACAACACCTTGGTTCCGGCCATCGAGAACGACCGCATCTATGCCTCCGACGTCAACGGTCGGGTCATGGCCCTGAACCGCATCGACGGCGACGTGGTGTGGAAGAAGGACTTGGACCTGTCGGTCTCCGGCGCAGTCGGCGTGGGTTACGGTCTGGTCATGCTCGGCACCCTCAAGGGCGAAGTCATTGCCCTGGATGCCAGCACCGGCGAAGAGCGCTGGCGTTCTCGGGTGACCAGCGAAGTGCTGGCGCCGCCTGCCAACAATGGTGACGTGGTAGTGGTGCAGACCCAGGACGACCGTTTGATCGGCCTCGACGCTGCCACCGGTGACCGCCTGTGGATCTATGAGAACACTCCGGCCGTACTGACCCTGCGCGGCACCGGCGCACCGGTGGTGACCAACCGCCTGGCCGTGGCCGGCCTGTCCACCGGCAAGGTGGTCGCGGTGGATGTGCGCAACGGCGTGCCGGTGTGGGAGAGCCGCGTGGCCATTCCGCAGGGCCGTTCCGAGCTCGACCGCGTGGTGGACATCGACGGCGGCCTGCTGCTGTCCGGCGGTACCCTGTACGTGAGCACCTACCAGGGCCGTGTTGCGGGCCTGGACCTGGAAACCGGACGTGTGCTGTGGCAGCGCGATGCCTCCAGCTACGTCGGTGTCGCCCAGGGCTTCGGCAACGTCTATGTCAGCGAAGCGTCGGGCACCGTGGAAAGCGTCGATGAGCGCTCGTCCAGCGCCCTGTGGACCAACGACTCCATGGCACGCCGTCAGCTGTCAGCGCCGGAAGTGTTCTCCAGCTACGTGGCCGTAGGTGATTTCGAGGGCTACCTGCACCTGCTCAGCCAGGTCGATGGTCGCTTCGTGGGTCGCGAGCGGATCGACAGCGATGGCCTGCGCGCCCGTCCCCTGGTGGTCGGCGACACCATCTATGTCTTCGGCAACAGCGGCAAACTCGAGGCACTGACCATCCGCTGAAGCTAAGCTTGAGGCCGGAGACGGCCTCGAGCCGCGGCGCTTGATGCGCCGCACGAACTCCGGCCGCTGCCTTGCAGCGGCCTTTGCATTTTCAAGAATTCAAGAGTGGAGAGCCGCATGGTTCCCGTAATCGCCCTGGTGGGACGGCCGAACGTCGGCAAATCCACCATGTTCAACCGCCTGACCAAGACCCGCGATGCCATCGTTGGTGACCTGTCGGGCCTGACCCGTGACCGCCAATATGGTGATGCCACCTGGCAGGGTCGTTCCTACATCCTGATCGACACCGGTGGTATCACCGGTGACGAAGTGGGCATGGACGAGAAGATGGCCGAGCAGTCGCTGATGGCCATCGAAGAAGCCGACTATGTGTTGTTCCTGGTCGATGCCCGCGCCGGTATGACCGCCGCTGACCAGATGATCGCCGAGCACCTGCGCAAGCGGAACAAAGAGGCGATCCTGGTCGCCAACAAGATCGACAACATCGATGCGGACGTTGCCCGCGCCGAGTTCTCGCCACTGGGCATGGGTAATGCCATCCCGGTCGCCGGCTCCCAAGGGCGTGGCATCAACGCCTTGATGGAAGCCGTGCTGGGCCACATTCCGCGCGACAAGGTCGAGGAAGCCCTCGACGAAGACGTCGCCGAAGGCGAAGAAGCCGCACGCATCCCGGGGCCGAGCGAGAAGGATGGCATCAAGATCGCCATCATCGGTCGTCCCAACGTCGGCAAATCGACCTTGGTCAACCGTATGCTCGGCGAAGAGCGCGTGGTGGTCTACGACCAGCCGGGCACTACCCGGGACAGTATTTACATCCCGTTCGAGCGTGACGACGAGAAGTACACCTTCATCGACACCGCCGGGGTGCGCAAGCGCGGCAAGATCCACGAGGAAGTCGAGAAGTTCTCGGTGGTCAAGACGCTGCAGGCGATCAAGGACGCCAACGTGGTGATCTTTGTCATGGATGCTCGTGAAGGCGTGGTCGACCATGACCTGAACCTGCTGGGCTTCGCTCTGGAAGCGGGTCGTGCCATCGTCATCGCCCTGAACAAGTGGGACGGCATGGAGCCGAGCGAGCGCGAGTACGTGAAGACGGAGCTCGAGCGCCGGCTATTCTTCGTCGACTTCGCCGACATCCACTTCATCTCTGCGCTGCACGGCACCGGTGTGGGCCATCTGTACAAATCCGTGCAGGCTGCGTTCAAGTCGGCGGTCACCCGCTGGCCGACCAGCCGCCTGACCCAGATCCTCGAGGACGCCATCAGCGAGCACCAGCCGCCAATGGTCAACGGTCGTCGCATCAAGCTGCGTTCCGCCCCCCTCGGCGGCGCGAACCCGCCGCTGATCGTGATCCACGGCAACCAGACCGACAAGATCCCGCGGTCGTACTCGCGTTACCTGGAAAACACCTACCGCCGGGTGCTCAAGCTGGTCGGCACGCCGATCCGTATCGAGTACAAGGGCAGCGATAACCCGTTCGAGGGCAAGAAGAACACCCTCACCGATCGTCAGGTCAACAAGAAGCGCCGCCTGATGTCGCACCACAAGAAAGCCGAGAAGAAGCGCAAGGACAAGCGCAAGTAAGCGGCGAGCTTCAAGCTTCATGCCTCAAGAGAGAGCAGTGCACCGAGTCTGCTCTTTCTTGCCGCTTGAAGCTTTTCGCGTGTGGCTTCGTCCTTTTTCCTGACCGCTCGATCCGCTATGCTCGGGCTCTACCCCGTGCCGTATGCAGTGTTCAGGAAAGAGGGCTTCATGATCCACAGCAAATTGCCGAACGTCGGCACGACCATTTTCACCACCATGTCGCAGTTGGCCGTGCAGACAGGTGCGCTCAACCTGTCCCAGGGTTTCCCAGACTTCGACGCGCCCCAGGCGCTGCTCGACGCCGTGTGCCGCCATGTCATGGCCGGCCATAACCAATACTCGCCGATGACCGGCCTGCCAGCCTTGCGCCAGCAAGTGGCGGCCAAGATCGCACGCCTGTATGGCGTGACGGTCGATGCCGATCAGGAAGTGACCATCACGCCAGGTGCCACCGAGGCGATCTTCTGTGCCATCCAGGCGGTGATCCAGGCGGGCGACGAGGTGATTGTCTTCGATCCGTCCTATGACAGCTACGAGCCGTCCGTTGAACTGGCCGGCGGACGCTGTGTGCATGTGCAACTGTGCGATGGCGAGTTCCGTATCGACTGGCAGAAGTTCAGCGATGCACTGACGCCGCGCACGCGCATGGTCATCCTGAATTCGCCACACAACCCCAGCGGCGCATTGATCAGCCGTGAGGACCTGGACCAGCTGGCACACTTGATCGAAGGTCGTGATATCTACCTGGTCAGCGACGAAGTGTACGAGCACCTGATCTATGACGGCGTGCGCCATGCCAGCGTATTGGCCCATGAGCAGCTCTACTCACGTGCATTCGTGGTCAGCTCGTTCGGCAAGACCTATCACGTCACTGGCTGGAAGACCGGCTATGTGGTGGCGCCACCGGCGTTGAGCGTGGAGTTGCGCAAGGTCCACCAGTACGTCAACTTCTGTGGTGTGACGCCCTTGCAGTGTGCCTTGGCCGACTACATGGCCGAGCACCCTGAACATCTGGATGAATTGCCGGGCTTCTATCAGGCTAAGCGCGACCTGTTCTGCGACTTGCTGCAGGACTCGCGTTTCACCTTCACTCGTACCCCAGGTACTTACTTCCAGCTGGTGGATTATTCGCAGATACGCCCGGATCTGGGTGATGTCGAGATGTCTCTGTGGCTGACCCGTGAGCACGGCGTGGCGACCATTCCGGTTTCGGTGTTCTACCAGCAACCTATCCCAGAGCAACGCCTGGTGCGCCTGTGCTTTGCCAAACGTGAGGAGACGCTGCGTCAGGCGGCGGAAAAACTATGCGCGATCTGAGCCAACTGCCTAACCTGAAAGTCGCCCTGGTGCAGACAACCCTGGCCTGGCACGACCGCGAGGCCAACTATGCGCATTTCGAGGAGCTGTTGGCCCAGGTCGGCGAGGCGGATCTGGTGATCCTTCCCGAGATGTTCACCACCGGCTTCTCCATGGAGTCCGAAAGCCTCGCTGAGCCTGAGAATGGCCCCACCTACAAATGGCTGAAGGCTCAGGCCAAGAAGTTCGATACGGTGATCACCGGCAGCGTGATCATCCAGGCCGCCGATGGCAGCCACCGCAACCGCTTGCTGTGGGCGCGGCCCGATGGCGAGATCCTGCATTACGACAAGCGCCACCTGTTCCGCATGGCCGGCGAGCACCGGCACTACACACCGGGCGAGCGGCAGGTGCAGTTCGAGCTCAAAGGGTGGCGCGTGCGCCCACTGATCTGCTACGACCTGCGCTTCCCTGTGTGGAGCCGTGATGCCCAGGACACCGACCTTTTGCTTTATACCGCCAACTGGCCGGCTGCGCGCCGTCAGCACTGGAACCGTCTGTTGCCGGCGCGAGGGATCGAGAACCTGTGCTATGTGGCGGCAGTGAACCGTGTCGGCACCGACGGCAAGGGCTTTGCCTATTCAGGCGACAGCCAGGTGCTGGATTTCCAAGGGGAGAGCCTGCTCAGTGCCGGCGAAGCCGATGGGGTGTTCACCGTGGTGCTCCGGGCGGCGGAGCTGGCGGCGTATCGCGCACGTTTCCCGGCCAACCTGGATGCAGATACCTTCGAACTGCATTATTGAATCTTTCGCAGGTCAACCCGCTCCCTCCAGTACTGCGCTGAGCCTCAGGACAGCGCAATACCTGTAGGTGCGGGTTTGCTCAATCAATACACATCCCGCCGATACCGCCCATCCTCGATCAACTGCTGCACCACCTCGGCCCCGAGGATTCCATTGAGCGCTGCATCCACGCCAGCGGCCATCCCCTGCAAGCTGCCGCAGACATAGATACAAGCCCCCTCGGCCACCCAGCGCTTGAGCACCTCGGCCTGCTGCAACAGGACATCCTGCACATACACTTTCTCTGCCTGGTCCCGTGAAAACGCCAGGTCCAGTCGTTGCAGGTCGCCAGCGGTCAACCAGGCCTGAAGCTCGTTCCCACACAGCAAGTCATGAGCGCGGTTGCGCTCGCCGAACAGCAACCAATTGCGCGTTTCGCCAGCAGCGATACGCGCCTTGAGCAGGCTGCGCAGGCCCGCAAGGCCTGTGCCGTTGCCGATCAGAATCATCGGCGCGGGTGCATCCGGCAGGCGGAAGCCGCTGTTGCGACGCAGGCGCAGGGTGACATTGCCCTGCAGCGGTAAGTATTCAGTCAGCCAGCCTGAGCCTAGGCCCAGGCTGCCGTCGGGGTGCAGTTCTTGACGAACGATCAGCTCCAGCACGCCGTCGCTAGCGATCGACGCGATGGAGTACTCCCGTGGGGTGATGGGAATCAAGGCATCGACCACTGCCTGGGCATGCAGACCCACCAGATGTTCCCGGCCCAGCGGCAACTGGCGGGTGGCCAGTGCCTGACCGAGAGGCTTGCACAGGCCGTCCAGTTGCACCGGGGTAGTCACGTCCAGCCCCAGGCCGGCGAGCAAGGCGTCAATGCGCGGTTGACCGTTGCGCGGCAGGACCTCTACCAGATCACCCGCTTCCCAGGTGTGGGGCTGGTCTGACTGCAGCGCCAGCAGGTAGACCGGTGCGCCCTGGCTGCCTGGGTTCAGGCATTGGCGCTGGCGCAGGGTCCAGTTGGCGAACGACGGCGCTGGCCAGGCAGTCACCGGTTCGGCTCCGGTCAGTCGGGCGAGTGCCTGATACCATTGCAGCAGGGCTGCCGGATCAGCGTTGTCCACTTCCACTGGGCTGAAGGCACGGGTGGCGCCGCGCTCGCCCAGCCAAGCCTGGAGTCTGCGGGCGAAGCCACAGAAGTGCGGGTACTGGCGATCGCCCAGCGCGAGCACGGCGTAGTTCAGGTGGTCCAGCGCCCACGGTTGGCCGAGCACCTTGCGCTCGAAGGCGCGGGCGCTGTCAGGGGCTTCGCCGTCGCCGAAGGTACTGACCACGAACAGTGCGCGACGGGCCTGTTGCAGGTCGGCTTGACCCAATTCGGCCAGTGCACGGACTTGCACCGGCAGGCCGGCTGCTTGCAGTTGGCCGGCGCTCTGCCAGGCCAGCTGTTCGGCGAAACCGCTCTGGCTGGCGAAACCGATCAGCCAATTGTCGCCACCGGCCTTGGCGGGGGCTACCGAGCTGCGGGCCGCCTGCACTTGGCGTTTCTTGCGTCGGCGATCGAGGTACAGCAGCCAGCCGGTGATGAAGAACAGCGGCATGGTCAGGCTGGCCACGGTGACGATGATCCGACCTGGCAGGCCGAAGTAGCTGCCCACGTGCAAGGCATAGACGCTTTGCAGCAACTGCGCTTTGAACGACTTGTCGGTGTAGCGCTCGTGGTGTTTCACCTGGCCGGTGGCCGGGTCCAGCGTCAGGGTGTTGAAAGCGCGCTCGTGGTCGGCACCTTCGAGGAGGTAGAAGAGCGTCGCCGGTCGCCCACCGGCAGGCGGCAGGCGCAGGTTGTAAGTCAAAAGGCCGGGGCCTGCAGCCTCCTTGAGGCTGGTCCAGATGGCGTCGTAGTCCACCACCAGAGGCGGTGCGTCCTTGTCGAGCTTCTGCGGGCCGTGGCGGCCACGACCCTCTCCACGCTTTTGCTGCTGCCCGGCGGCGGGGGCGTCGGCCAATAGTTTGTTCAGGCCTTCGCGGTACCATTCGTAGGACCAGAACAAGCCCGTCAGGGCGAACAGCAGATAGAACAGCAGACACCAGGTCCCGGCGACGGCGTGCAGGTCCCAGTTGAAGGCGCGTCCTTTCTTGGCCCACTCCAGCGTCAGCCATGCCCGCCAGTTCAACGCCTGACGTGGCCAGCGCAGATAGAGGCCTGAGAGGCAGAAGAACACCAGCATCAGGGTGCAGGCACCGGTAATCTGCCGACCGGTGTCGCCCATGGCTAGGAAGCGATGCAGCTGCAGCATCAGGTTGAAGAAGCCTTGCCCCGTGACGTCACCCTGGAACTGGCCGGTGTAGGGGTCGACATAGCGCATCTGGCCGCGGCGCTCACCAGGTGGCGGCTGGAAGAAAATGCGCGCGGCGTTGCCCTCACGGGTATCGACCCACAGCATCGAGACGGTGTCGCCCTGGGCCGCTTCGACCCGGCGCACCAGCTCGGCCGGCGGTAGCACGCCTTCCTGGCGTACCTGCACCTTGAGCACGTCCGGATTGAACAGGCGCAGCAGTTCTTCCTGGAACGAATAAACCGCCCCGGTGACGCCCATCAACGCCAGCACCAGGCCGGCGGTGATGCCAAAGAACCAGTGCAATTGGAACAGCGACTTCTTCACCACATCATTCACCTTGTCTGGACGCCGGGCGAGGCGCGGCGAGCATTATGCCTTGGTACGCGAAAGCCCCGGTCACCGGAAAGGTGAGCGGGGCTTTGGGGCGCGACTTGATTAGAAGTGGAAGTTCGCGCTCATCAGTGCAGTACGTCCTGGTGCGACGTGCGCATAGTGCGGAGCGAACACCTGATCGAAATAGCGCTTGTCGGTCAGGTTCTGCACGTTGAGTTGAAGATCGACGTTCTTGGTCAAGCGATAGGTCGCCATCGCATCGTAACGCCAGTACGACGGTACTTCGACCGAGTTGGCTTCATCGCCAAAGCGGGAATCCATGAAGGTAGCGCCTGCACCAACGGTCAGTTGCGGAACGATGTCGTAGGTAGACCAGAAGGTGAAGCTGTTACGAGGCGTGTTAGGCATGTGATTGCCCTTGTTCGCTGGGGTCGTGGTCTTCACGATCTCGCTTTCCATATAGGTGTAGCCGCCATAGACCTTCCATTTCTGGGTGAGGTTGCCCGCGTAGGTGAACTCGAGACCTTGGACGCGCTGTTCACCGTCCAGTACTTGGTAGCTGGCATTGTCAGGGTCCGTTACCCGCGCATTGGTCTTGTCGGTGCGGAACAGTGCAGCGGTCAGCGAGAGGTTGTCATCGAAGAAGTCCCACTTCGTGCCGATCTCGTAGTTGCGGTTACGTTCTGGGTCGAGGTCGCTGTTGTTTCTCGTCAGATCCAGGCCACCGTTGCCGCTGGTTTCACCCGAAGGGTTGCTCGAAGTTGACCATGCGGCATAGATGCTGCCATTGGGCAGAGGGTTGTAGACCACGCCCAATTGGTAGTTCCACAGGTGGGTATTGTTCTCGCGCGAGAAGCTGCCGGCCGGGCCATTACGACCTGCGTTGGCGTAACCACTGGACTTGGTCTGGTAGTCGTCGTAGCGCAGCCCCATGTTCAACGACCATTGCTCATTGAACTTCAACGTGTCGAAGACGTAGACAGCGCTGGTCTTGGTGTCGGTGTCGGTAAACGCCTTGCTGTCGGTGATGGTGCCGGACCATGCGTCATCTGGAGACGGATCGTGCAAACTGGTGCAGTCGCCAGATGCCAGCAAAGCAGGGGTGCACTTGGTGCCATTGCCCGCCGCGGATTTGATGTCGTAACCACGGTTGTGCGTATCGCTGTAGGTGAACTCCAAACCAGTGACAAGGCTGTGCTCGATGGAACCGGTATTGAACTTCGCGCTCAAGTCGGTCTGGTTGACCCAACCTTTGGAGGTCGAATTCCGGTTCTTGGTCGCACGGTAGACTGTGCCGTCGGCCACGTTGCCCTTGCTGTCGTCAGGGTTGGTGACGATGTAGTCCAAGGTTGAACGCGACATGCGGAAACTGTTGGACAGCGTCAGGTTTTCGTTGAAGTCGTGCTCGATCTTGATCGTGCCGCTGTCGTTGGTGGTCTTGCGATAGTCGCGATCGTTCAGGCCGTAGAAGTTGTCGCGATCCACATGCGCGGGTTTGTCGACGTTGTATTTGCTGCGATTGGCGCTACGCGTGAGCGGAATGCCGTAGTCCGGCATGTCGTCGGTCTTGAGGTGGTAGTAGCCGACGGTCACGCGAGTATCGGTACCGAGGCCGAACGCGAACGAGGGGGCGACACCCCAACGGCTGACATCCACATCATCTCGGCCGGCGACGTTGGCTTCGTGCTTCATCAGGTTCAGGCGAAACGCCGAAGTGTCGGTCAACTGCTTGTTCAGGTCCAACGTGGTCCGCTTGGTCTGGTCAGAGCCCCAGGTAAAGCCACCATTGTAGGCATCACCGAGCTTGGCGGTTTTGGTGACCAGATTCAGGCTGCCACCCGTGGAGCCTGCGCCGGTGAAGGCCGAGCCAGGGCCTTTGCTGACTTCGATCGATTCGACGTTGAAGATTTCACGACTCTGCGAAGCCACGTCGCGCATGCCATCGACGAATACATCGCTTTCTGCGTTGAAACCGCGAATGATCGGACGGTCGCCTGCCGGGTTGCCGCCTTCGCCAGCACCGAAAGTGATGCCAGGGGTCGTACGCAAGGCGTCTACGAGACTGGTAGCGCCCGTATCACGAATGACCTGCTGTGGAATGACGGTGACACTCTTGGGTGTTTCGCGCAGCGGCGCCGTGTACTTCTTCGAGGTTGCCGTGTCGGTCTTGTAGCTGGTGGTGTCCTGTGCCGCGTTGACACTGGTGGCATCCAGCGAGACGACGCCATCGGTTGGCTGTTCCGCCGCTAGGGCAAGCTGGGCGGCGGAGGAAGCAGTGATTGCAACGCCGATGGCGGAGGCGAGCAGACGTGGTGAACTCACAGCAGATGGCACATGACGCATTTCGATGAACCTTCCCCAAGGTTTGAAGTCGGCGGATCTTAATGCAAGCAATTGCGAGTCTCAATTGAGAATCGTTAACAAACGCGAGAAACTTACAATCTTTACAATTTCTCTTTACGGTTTTGCTGTGCTGAAACGTCTTAAGCGGCGGGCGGGGCTTGTGTGGTGCAAAAGGGAATCAATATCATTGGCAGCCTTCCTACCTCTCAGGTGCCACCGTCATGCTGCTCCACATTCCCGGTCTGTTCGACGCCGACGAACTCTCCCGCATCCGTGAGGCGCTGGAGCAGGCGGACTGGGCCGATGGCAAGGTCACCGCGGGTTATCAGTCGGCCAAGGCCAAGCACAACCTGCAGTTGCCAGAAGGGCACGCGCTGGCCAAGGAGATCGGCAGCGCCTTGATCGATCGTCTGTGGCGCAATCCGCTGTTCATGTCTGCGGCATTGCCGCACAAGGTGTTTCCACCGCTGATCAACTGCTACCGCGAAGGCGGCAATTTCGGCTTCCACATCGACAACGCGCTGCGTCAGCCCAAGGGTAGCGCCGAGCGGATACGCACGGATGTCTCTTCTACGTTGTTCTTGAGCGACCCGGACAGCTATGACGGTGGCGAACTGGTGATCCAGGACACCTATGGTGTGCAGCAGGTCAAGCTGGCGGCCGGCGACATGGTGCTGTATCCGGGCACTAGCCTGCACAAGGTCAATCCGGTTACCCGTGGGGCGCGCTATGCGGCGTTTTTCTGGACCCAAAGCCTGGTGCGCGAGGACAGCCAGCGCACCTTGCTGTTCGAGATGGACAATGCCATCCGCCAATTGACCGCCGATGTCCCCGATCACCCCTCATTGCTGCAACTGACCGGCACCTATCACAACCTGCTGCGCCGCTGGGCCGAGGTCTGAACCGTGTCATATCAGTTGCGTCGTGAGGAAGTCGTCGATATCGCAGGTCTGCAAGCCATGCTCGAACAAAGCCCTGGCAAGGCGGCCCAAGCCATCCTGGCCGCGGCGCAACGGGGGGTTGTCGAGGCGCAGTTGATGCTCGGGCAGATTCTGCTGGATGGCCGCGGCATCGAGCAGGACCGGGCGCTGGCGCGGCAGTGGTTTGCTATAGCGGCCCAAGGCGCGAGCGCCATGGGGCACAACATGCTGGGACGATGCCTGGAGCATGGCTGGGGCGGGGAATGCGACCTGCGGATGGCCGCTGCTCACTATCGCCAGGCGGCTGACGCCGGTCTGGACTGGGGGCTGTACAACTATGCCAACCTGCTGGCTACCGGGAGAGGCGTCGCTGTGGACCAGGCTCTGGCGTTGAGCTGCTATGAAAAGGCGGCGCACCTGGGCCACGCCAAGTCGATGAACCTGTATGGCCGTTACCTGGAGCAGGGGATCGCCACCGCTGCCAGTCCGGTGCGCGCGGTGCGCTGGTATCGCCGTTCGGCTGAGGCGGGTGATTTTCGCGGCATGTTCAGCCTGGCGATGGTACTGGTCGAACGTGGGCAGTTGGCCGAGGCCCTGCCTTGGTTGGAGCGGGCGCGGGTCGAGGGGAACCTGAATTTTCTGCGCAGTGCCTTGGTGACCTTGCAGCAGGCGGGGCCGATGCTGATGGCGTTTGCCGCGCGGTATGCCCAAGAGCTGCAAAGGCGTAAGCCTTGAAGGCGTCTTTACAGTCCTTCGCGTAAATCCGCTCCACCAGGCCCGTAATGGACCTGGTGGGGCGGGTTTACCCACGAAGAAGGCGCACATGAAAACGGGGCCTCGCGGCCCCGTCTTGCATTACAGGTAGTAGGCCTTCAGCGGCGGGAAGCCGTTGAACTCAACCGCGCTGTAGCTGGTGGTGTAGGCGCCGGTGGACAGCCAGTAGAGGCGGTCACCGATGGCCAGGTTCAGTGGCAGGCCGTACTTGTAGTGCTCGTACATGATGTCGGCGCTGTCGCAGGTGGGGCCGGCGATGACCACTTCTTCGGTCTCGCCCTTCTTCTCGGTCCAGATCGGGAACTTGATCGACTCGTCCATGGTTTCGATCAGGCCGGAGAACTTGCCCACGTCGGTGTAGATCCAGCGCTCGACAGCGGTGCGCGACTTGCGTGCCACCAGCACCACTTCGCTGACCAGGATGCCGGCATTGGCGATCAGCGAGCGACCTGGCTCGAGGATGATTTCCGGCAGGTCGTCACCGAAGTCTTCCTTGAGGAAGCGGATAATTTCCTCGGCGTAGGTTTCGAGGCTGTTGGTGCGGGTGATGTAGTTGGCCGGGAAACCACCGCCCATGTTGATCAGCTTGAGCTCGATGCCGTCTTCTTCCTTCAGGCGCTCGAAGATCACCTTGACCTTGGCGATGGCCGCGTCCCAGACGCTGATGTCGCGCTGCTGGGAGCCGACATGGAAGGAGATGCCGTAAGGCACCAGGCCCAGGTCACGGGCCAGGATCAGCAGGTCCATGGCCATGTCGGTCTGGCAGCCGAACTTGCGCGACAGCGGCCAGTCGGCAGTGGTGGAGCCTTCGGTGAGGATGCGCACGTAGACTTTCGAACCCGGTGCGGCCTTGGCGATGTTGCGCAGGTCCGCCTCGGAGTCGGTGGCGTACAGGCGCACGCCCTTCTCGTAGAAGTAGCGGATGTCCTTGGACTTCTTGATGGTGTTGCCGTAGCTGATGCGGTCGGCGGTGACACCACGGCCTAGCACTTTGTCCAGCTCGTAGATCGAGGCGATATCGAAGCTCGAGCCTTTTTCCTTAAGCAGGTCGATGATCTCGACTGCCGGGTTGGCCTTGACCGCGTAGTAGACCTTGGCGAATTCGAAGCCTGCGCGCAGGTCGTCATAGGCCTGGCTGATCATCTGGGTGTCGATGAGTACGAACGGGGTTTCCTGCTTGTCGGCGAACGCCTTCATCTTCTGGAAGGTGTCACGCGCGAAATAGTCTTCGACCTGGATCGACATGCTGAGGGACTCCATGGGCAAACTGAAAAATTAAGTGGTGCAAACTGAACGTCCTCCGTATCCCCACTTTGGTTCGCCTACTTCCCAAGGCATGTCGCCGAAAGCAAAAAGGTCAACCGTGCCCGTGAAGCGGAGCGGCGGGTGACCTTGCTGTCTCGTCGTCAGTACTTGAGCCGGATGGATCGTTTCCAGCATGGACGTTCGGCGCGCACTTTAGGGCGTGAGGAATGCAGAATCAACAGGCAATCCCGGCACGTTCGTCGCGATTTGGCCACCTGCCACTGGAATAACCGACCGGTGTGAACGGCTGATGTTCCCAAGCGTAAAGAATTGTGGAATGGACCGCGCTGCCCCCTTCCGAGGCGAGCCCCCGAAAAAGACGCCATGGTGTTCTCTTGGCGACGCGAGACCGAGCAAAGTCAACAGATCGATGGCGTCAAAGTGTTCATATTTATGGCCACTTAAGGTGCGCGTCAGATCGACCGAAATTCCGATAAATTTTTTGTTACCGATCTCTGGGGCGGGCTGGGTCATCGTTGATTTGCCGTCGTTTATGAGAAGCATTACTATTCGCGACCTTGTACTGCCCCTAGATGGCCTCGACCATGTCTGGACACAAAGGCTTCCTCGATCACTATCACGAGCTGATCGGCACCTGGACGCGCAAGCTGCGCAACCGTCCACAGGCCGAGGACCTCGCCCATGACGCTTTCGTGCGGGTGCTGGAAAACCCGCGAGAGGTCATCGAGCAGCCGCGCGCCTACCTGCACCAGACGGCCCGCAACATTGCCGTCGACGGTTACCGCCGTGAGGACCGGCGCCAGGCCTTGGAAGAGGAGATGTTCGATGAAGGCGCCGCAGGCAATGGTGATCCGGAAGCCTATGTGCATGCCCTGGAACTGGCCGACAGCGTCGAGCGCGCCCTGGCCGAGCTGCCGGTCAATTGCCGGCAGGTGTTCGTCTGGCAGAAGCTCGAGGGGCTGACCCAGGCGGAGATTGCCGAGCGCATGGGCCTGAGCAAGAACATGGTCGAAAAGTATATGATCCGCACGCTCCGGCATCTGCGTGAGCACCTGGATGTGTCCACCCGATGAGTCAGGAGACCCTTTGCATGAAACAGCCCGGCGCCGAAGACGTGCGTGAGCAGGCCGCCGAATGGTTCGCGCGGATCCAGGATGCGCCGGGAGATACCCAGCTGCAGGCGCGCTTGCATCAGTGGCTTAAGGCCGATCCTCGCCACCGCCAGGAGTACGGCCTGCTCGAGCGGTTGTGGCAGGCCGCCGACCACATCCCGCCCCAGCGCCTGGAGGCGCTGTGCGTACCTGAGCCTGTGCGGCATCTGCCCCGTCGGCGTTTCCTGCAGCAGGCCCTGGCGGCGGGAGTGGGCGCCGCCGCCCTTGGATTGGGCTGGCGTGGCTGGCAATACACCCGCGAAAACCATAGCGAAGACCTGCAGACCGCCTTGGGCGAGCGCCGTGATATCGAGCTGCCGGACGGCTCGCAGCTGCAACTCAATGGCGCGACTCGCCTGGGCGTGAGGTACAGCGCCGGGCAGCGACAGGTCGTGCTCGAAGCGGGTGAAGTGATGTTCAGCGTTGCCCACGACAGCGCACGGCCTTTCGTGGTCGACACCGCCCAAGGACGCGTCACCGTGACCGGGACCCGTTTCGATGTGCGCCTGGACCGCGGGCACACCCGGGTGGCCGTGGAACAGGGCTCCGTCAAGGTGGAAGGGGCTTCCGGTCCATCGGCGCAGCTCACCGCGGGCCTGGGCGCGCATATCGATCCGCAAGGCCAGGTCGTGGCGCCGTACCCTGTGGATGCGGCTGTCGTGACGGCCTGGCGTCACGGCAAGCTGGTATTCGATAACGCCACCTTGGCCGAGGTGGTGGCGGAAGTCTCCCGTTACCGCAGCCAGCCACTGCGCGTCGCCCCTGGCAAGGCGGCGGGCCTGCGCCTGTCCAGCACCTTCAGTGTCGATGACACCGACGCGCTGCTGCGGGCCCTGCCGAGCATCTTGCCGGTGGCCATCAAGACCCATGGCGACGGCTCCAGCGAAATTATCGCGAAATAAATTCAGGTTTTTTTTCACTCGTTCGTCTTCCTCGCCAGCTGCAACTGCCAAGCATTTCCATTTGCGTGTGGTTGGCGTTCATCCGGACTTTCAGGATTCTTCGACGACGTGAATAACAACAAGCCTTTCCTGCGTTTGCCTTCTCTCGCGCTGGCTCTGGCGATCAGTGCCGCCACGGCCAATGCCTACGCCGAACAAACGCCGGCGACGATCCAAATCCAGGCTCAGCCCCTGGCTTCGGCCTTGAGCCAGTTGGGGCAACAGACCAACCTGCAATTGTTCTTCAGCCCTGAACTGGTGGCGGGCAAGCAGGCCCCGGCGGTCTCGGGAAATCTTGCGCCGGAGCAGGCGCTGCAACAATTGTTGCAAGGCAGTGGGCTGACCTATGAGCTGTCCCAGGGCACCGTGGTGGTCAAGCCGGCCGAGAGCGCAGGCGTGTTGACCACCGGCAGCCTTGAGCTGGCGCCCACCGACGTCAAAGTGGTCGGCGACTGGCTGGGGGATGCCCAGCAGAGCGTGGTACAGAACCATCCCGGCGCGCGCACCGTGGTGCGTCGTGAGGCCATGGTGGAAAAGGGCGCGATGAACGTACGCGACGTGCTGCGCGGCATCCCTGGTGTGCAGGTCCAGGATTCCAATGGCACCGGTGGCAGCGACCTGTCGCTCAACGTGGGTGTGCGCGGACTGACATCTCGCCTGTCGCCGCGCTCGACGGTGTTGATCGACGGTATCCCCGCCGCGTTCGCGCCCTATGGCCAGCCTCAGCTGTCCATGGCGCCAATTTCCTCGGGTAACCTCGACAGCATCGATGTGGTTCGCGGCGCAGGCTCCGTGCGCTATGGCCCGCAGAACGTCGGCGGGGTGATCAACTTCGTGACCCGTGCCATCCCGGAGAAAGCTTCGGGTGAGTTGTCCACAACGCTGGAAACCTCTCGCCATGGCGGCTGGAAACACACCGAGTCGGCATTTGTCGGCGGCACTGCCGATAACGGCATGGGTGTGGCATTGCTCTATACCGGCGTGAACGGCAACGGTTACCGCAGCAGCAACAATGGCAATGACATCGACGACGTCATCCTCAAGACCCACTGGGCGCCCACCGACAGCGACGAGTTCTGGCTCAACTTCCATTACTACGATGGTCGGGCCGACATGCCCGGTGGCCTGACCCAGGCGCAGTTCGACCATGACCCCTTCCAGTCGGTGCGCGACTACGATTACTTCGCCGGCCGTCGCAAGGACGTGTCGTTCAAGTGGCAGCGTCAGCTCGACGAGGCCACCCAGTTCGAAGTGCTGACCTATTACACCGACAGCTTCCGCGGCAGTTCCATCGCCGACCGCACCATGAAGACCCTGTCGTCGTACCCGCGCAATTACCACACCTTCGCTATCGAGCCGCGCTTGTCGCGGATCTTCTTCGCCGGCCCCACCACCCAGGAAGTCAGCGTCGGCTATCGCTACCTGAAGGAAGCCATGCGCGAGCAGTCTTCGCAGCTGGCGCTGATCGACAACGTGCCGACGCCGGTCCCGGGTTCCGACGGCCATGTCATCCAGGACCGCAGCGGGGGCACCGAAGCCAGTGCCTACTACATCGACGACAAGATCGACGTCGGCAACTGGACCATCACCCCCGGCATCCGCTTCGAGCACATCAATACCGACTGGCGCGACCGCCCGGTCCTGGATGGAGACTACCAGCGGGTCCCTGAGAAAAACCGCAGTGTCACCAGCAACGAACCCCTGCCAGCATTGAGCGTGATGTATCACCTGTCCGATGCCTGGAAGCTGTTCGCCAACTACGAGACCTCTTTCGGCAGCCTGCAGTACTTCCAGCTTGGGCAAGGTGGTAAAGGCGACAGCACCGCCAATGGCCTGGAGCCGGAAAAGGCCAAGACCTACGAGATCGGCACGCGTTATGACGATGGCCATTTCGCGGGCGAGCTGACCGCGTTCTACATCGACTTCGACGACGAGCTGCAATACATCAGCAACGAGGTCGGCTGGACCAACCTGGGGGCGACCAAGCACCAGGGCATCGAAGCCGCCGTGCGTTATGACCTGTCCGGGTTGGATGCACGCCTGCAAGGGCTGACGGCCAATGCAGGCTACACCTATACCCGCGCCACCTATGAAGGCGAGATTCCTGGTTTCAAAGGTCGTGACCTGCCGTTCTACTCCCGCCAGGTGGCCACGGCGGGGCTGCGCTACGAGATGAACCGCTGGACCTGGAATCTGGATGCTTATGCCCAGTCCAAGCAGCGCTCGCCAGGCACGGGGATCACCAATGGTCAGTTCAACGGCAACTACATCACCGAGCCGAGTGCCGATGGACGGTTCGGCGACATTCCCGGTTATGTCACCTGGCATGCCCGTGGTGGGTATGACTTCGGGCCGCAGCTGTCGAACCTGAAGCTGGCGGCGGGTGTGAAGAACCTCTTCGACAAGCAGTACTACACCCGCTCCAGCGACAACAATGCCGGGCTCTATGTGGGGGAGCCGCGCACCTTCTATGTGCAGGCCAGTGTAGGGTTCTGATACCAGTGCCTGATTCGCAGATAAATCCGCTCCTACAAATACAACGCTATTGGCTGTAGGAGCGGGTTTACCCGCGAAGCGGTCGGCACAACCGACACGCTTCTTAGAGGGCGACAACCGTCTCTGCCGGCGAAACGATACTGGTCTTGCCCCCACGCGAACGTCCCGAACTCAGGTAGGCCGCAATGGACTCTTGGGTCACCTCGCCTAGGAACACCTGCTCGGCATCGAGCACCGGCAACCAGGCACGATTGAACTCATACATCCGCGACAGGAGGATGCGCAGGTGTTCGTCGTGGGCTGCGGTGGCATTGAACGGGCGCAGGAAATCGCCACAGCTCCCCTGCTGGCGATGCAGGTCGCGTCGGCGCACGTAGCCCAACGCCCGGTTCTGCGCATCGGTGACCACCACATAGCGGCGATCATGCTCGTCCATCAGCTCCAGGGCATCGCTTACGGGCGTCTCGGGGCTCAGGGACGGGGCGTTGTCTGCGGCATCCTCGGCACGTACCAGCAACAGGCGCTTCAAGGTGCTGTCCTGGCCGACGAAATTGCTCACGAAGTCATCCACCGGATGGGCCAGCAAGGTGTCCGGGTGGTCGAGCTGCAGCAGTTTGCCGGCGCGGAAGATGGCGATCTTGTCGCCCAGCTTGATCGCCTCGTCGATGTCATGGCTGACCATGATCACGGTCTTGTTCAGCGCCCGTTGCATCTCGAAGAACTCGTTCTGGATCATCTCGCGATTGATCGGGTCGACCGCGCCGAAAGGCTCATCCATCAGCAGCACCGGTGCCTCGGCGGCCAAGGCACGGATCACGCCGATCCGCTGTTGCTGGCCGCCCGAAAGTTCACGCGGGTAGCGCTGCAGGTACTGCTTGGGCTCGAGTTTGATCATGTGCATCAGCTCGCGGGCGCGCTCGTGGCATCGTTGCTTGTCCCAGCCCAGCAAGCGCGGGACGACTGTGATGTTTTCCTCGATGGTCATGTTCGGGAACAGGCCGATCTGCTGGATCACGTAGCCAATGTGGCGGCGCAGGGTCACCTCGTCTAGGGCGCTGGTGTCCTCGCCATTGATCAATACCTGGCCGCTGGTCGGTGTGATCAGGCGGTTGATCATTTTCAGGGTTGTGCTTTTGCCGCAGCCCGAGGGGCCGAGAAACACGCAGATTTCGCCTTCGTTGACGGTGAGGCTGACCGCGTCGACGGCTTTGACGTCCTTGCCGTTGACGTTGAAGGTCTTGCTTAGGTTCTTCAGTTCAATCATGGGCGCAGTCCTTCCGGAGTCAGGGCACGTTGCAGGGTTTGCAGAAGCAGGTCGGCGATGATCGCCAGCAGGCTGACCAGCACGGCGCCGACCAGCAGCATGGACATGTCGCTGCGGCTGATGGAGGTGAGGATGAGTACACCCAGGCCGCCGGCGCCGATGGTGGCGGCGATGGTCATCACGCCGATGTTCATCACCACGGCGGTGCGCACGCCAGCGAGGATCACCGGCACCGCGATGGGCAATTCGACCATGCGCAGGCGCTGGCCGAAGGTCATGCCGATGCCGCGCGCCGCTTCACGGATGCCAGGTTCGACATTGGTCAGGGCCAGGTAGGTGTTGCGCATGATCGGCAGCAGCGAATAAAGGAATACCGCCGTGATCGCCGGCAATGGCCCCAGGCCCTGGCCGAACTTGGAGTAGAACGGCAGCAGCAGGCCGAACAGGGCGATCGAAGGGACGGTCAGCAGCACCGTGGCGCTGGCCTGCAGGGGGCCAGCCAGGGATGGGAAGCGGGTCATCAAGACCCCCAAGGGCACGCCGACCAAGATCGCCAGGCCCACGGCCACGCCCACCAGGGTGATGTGCTGGCCGGTCAGGTGCAGCACTTGGGACCAGTCCAGATGGGTGAACGTATCGAGCAGGTTCATGGCTGTACCTCGCTGATCGGGTGCTCGCGCAGGAATGCCGCGGCCACGGTCGCCGGGCTCTGATGCTCGACATCGACCTTGGCGTTGAGTGCACGCATGGTCTGGTCGTCGAGCAGCTCGGCCAGAGGCTTGAGCAGGTCGGCCAGGCGCGGGTTGGCGTCGAGCGTCTGTTGGCGCACCACCGGGGCGGCGGTGTAGTCGGGGAAGTAGTGTTTATCGTCTTCGAGCAGCTTGAGGTTGAACGCGTTCAGGCGCCCGTCGGTGGTGTACACCAGGCCGGCGAAGACTTGGTTATTGCGCATCGCGGTATAGACCAAGCCGCCGTCCATCTGCCGAATGTTGCGCCGGTCGAGCGGCAGGTCATACAACTCGCGCAGCCCCACCAGGCCGTCCGGGCGATTGGCGAACTCGGTGTCCAGTGCCACCAGGTGGTTGCGCTCATGCTCGTCGCGCAGCACTCGCTGCAATTGACTGATGGTGTTGAGCTGCGGGTAGGCCTTGGCCACGGCTTGGGGCAGGCCCAGGGCATAGGTGTTGCTGAATTTCGACGGGGTTAGCCAGACCAGGCCCTTCTCGGCGTCCAGTGCCTT
The DNA here is from genome assembly GCF_001808425.1 of Pseudomonas sp. HMSC08G10. Lineage (NCBI taxonomy): Bacteria > Pseudomonadati > Pseudomonadota > Gammaproteobacteria > Pseudomonadales > Pseudomonadaceae > Pseudomonas > Pseudomonas sp. HMSC08G10. The sequence continues at coordinate 272,235 of NZ_KV793335.1, forward strand.
GACCCTGGCGTAGGTGGCCTCGGCGCTGGGCATGCGTTCGTCGATGTGGTTGTAGGAGACCAGCGAAACCCCGGTGTATTCCCACATCAGGTCGAGTTGGCCGGTTTCCTGGGCCTGGCGTGCAATGTTGCTGCCCAGGCCTTCGGTGACGCGCACGGTGTAGCCGTTGGCACGCAGGTATTGGGCGGTGATTTCAGCGAGCACGGTCTGTTCGGTGAAGACCCGCGCGCCGATGCGAATCAGCGGTTTTTCCGCTGCCTGGGAGAGCCCTGCGAATAGCATGGCCGCGCCCAGGAGCAAGGCGATTTTCTTGTTCATTGGTTCCCTCTTTTTATTGGGACAGGCCGCGTTCCAGCCAGCGCTTGCTGGAAAGGCTCACCAAGGCATCGAGCGCCAGTGCCAGCAAGGCCGTGCAGGCTGCGCCCAGCAACAGTTGCGGCTGGTTGTTCAGGGCGATGCCGGGGAAGATCAGGCTGCCCAGGCTGTTGGCGCCGATCAGGAAGGCCAGGGGGGCCGTGCCCACGTTCAGCGCCAGGGCCACGCGCACACCGCCGACGATGATCGGCACGGCGTTGGGCAGTTCTACCTGCCAGAGTTGCTGGCGCGCGGTCATGCCGATGCCGGTGGCGGCTTCCTTGAGTGAGGCGGGGACGTTCTTCAGGCCTTCGTAGGTGTTGCGCACGATGGGCAGGAGGGAGGCGAGGAACAGGGCGAAGATCGCAGGGCCTGCGCCGATGCCCAGAACACTCAGGGCAATGGCCAGGACGGCCAGGGGAGGAATGGTGTTGCCAACGTTGAACAGCTGCATGAAGCGCTCGGCTTTGTCGACCCTGTGCGGTCGACTCAAGGCAATGCCGGCGGGGATACCCACGGCTAACGCCGCCGCCATCGAAGCCAGCACCAGCACCAGGTGCGCTTGCAGGTAGAACCAAAGGTCTTCGCGATAACGCGCGAAGGTATCGATGCCGATCCAGTGGACCAGCAGGGCCAGGATGACGAGCACGGCGGCCCATCCCAACAGCCCTTTGCCATAGCGTTCAGCCACAGGCGGACTCCTTTTCAGTCGGCGAACACACTCCCGTGGCGGGCGCCATACCTGGCGCCAGGCAGTGTGGTCGCGAGTAGCAGCGTGACGCGCTGAAGACAGGCGGTCACGCCATGAGCCGAACCCCGTCGGGCCCGAAATGCAGATGAAACACGCCCTGAACCGAGGCGGGTTGCAGGGGAGTGGACGTCTCCGAGGCGTTAAAGGTTCCCATCTGAAGAGGCGTTTGGCCAGTGTTAATCACTGGCTCTTCAGAAAAATCACGCGATAAAAAATCGTGGATAGCACGTGAAGGCGTTGAAGTACCTGCTATTCGGCGGTTTGCCGTATAGTGACTTGGCTGGGCAATTTTCTTGGTTATTCGCTTGAGTCGAGGCTCTCGGCGGCACACTTGAGCTTGAAGCGCGTATGCCTGGGTATGCCCCGGTCACGCTAAAGGCTCTCTGAGGCACCGGCGACTCGCAAGATTCAAAGCTGATGCCCAATGGCCTCAGGCGGGTTTTGGCCCTGCTCCGACTTCAGGTATGATATTGCCCCTTTTTGATCCCAAGTCAGGCGATTTCCCATGACCAACCAGGCCGCCGAAGTCGCGAAGCGCCGCACTTTCGCCATCATTTCCCACCCCGACGCCGGTAAGACCACCATCACCGAGAAGCTCCTGCTGATGGGCAAGGCCATTGCCGTCGCCGGTACCGTGAAGTCGCGCAAGTCCGACCGCCACGCCACCTCCGACTGGATGGAAATGGAGAAGCAGCGCGGCATCTCCATCACCACCTCGGTGATGCAGTTCCCCTACCGCGAGCACATGATCAACCTGCTCGACACCCCCGGCCACGAGGACTTTTCCGAAGACACCTACCGTACCCTGACCGCGGTCGACTCGGCGCTGATGGTGCTCGACGGCGGTAAAGGTGTAGAGCCGCGGACCATTGCCCTGATGGATGTCTGCCGGCTGCGCGATACGCCGATCGTCAGCTTCATCAACAAACTCGACCGCGACATCCGCGACCCCATCGAACTGCTCGACGAGATCGAGGCGGTCCTGAAGATCAAGGCAGCGCCGATCACCTGGCCGATCGGTTGCTACCGCGACTTCAAGGGTGTGTACCACCTCACCGGCGACTACATCGTGGTCTATACCCCGGGTCATGGTCATGAGCGCACCGAAGCCAAGATCATCCAGAAGCTGGACTCCGACGAGGCCCGTGCGCACCTGGGCGACCAGTACGATTCGTTCGTCGAACAGCTGGAGCTGGTGCAGGGCGCCTGCCATGAGTTCAACCAGGACGAGTTCATCAACGGTCAGCTGACCCCGGTGTTCTTCGGTACCGCCCTTGGCAACTTCGGTGTCGACCATGTGCTCGATGCAGTCGTCGATTGGGCACCTCGCCCGCTGGGCCGCGTGGCGCACGAGCGTACCGTCGAGCCTGTGGAAGAGAAGTTCACCGGCTTCGTGTTCAAGATCCAGGCGAACATGGACCCGAAACACCGCGACCGCATCGCCTTCATGCGGATCTGCTCGGGCAAGTACGAAAAAGGCATGAAGATGCGCCACGTGCGCCTGGGCAAGGACCTGCGCATCGGCGATGCGCTGACGTTCTTCTCCTCCGAACGTGAACAGCTCGAAGAGGCTTATGCCGGCGACATCATCGGCTTGCATAACCATGGCACCATCCAGATCGGCGACACCTTCACCGAAGGCGAGGCGCTGGGCTTCACGGGTATTCCGCACTTCGCCCCGGAACTCTTCCGCCGCGTGCGCCTGAAGGACCCGCTCAAGTCCAAGCAATTGCGCCAGGGCCTGCAACAGCTGGCCGAAGAAGGCGCGACCCAGGTGTTCTTCCCCGAGCGCAGCAACGACATCATCCTCGGTGCCGTGGGTGTGCTGCAGTTCGATGTGGTCGCCAGCCGCCTGAAGGAAGAGTACAAGGTCGAATGTGCCTACGAGCCCATCACCGTCTGGTCGGCGCGCTGGATCAGCTGCGACGACAAGAAGAAGCTCGAGGAATTCCAGAACAAGGCCATGGAGAACCTGGCCATCGACGGTGGCGGTCACCTGACCTACCTGGCGCCGACCCGGGTGAACCTATCGTTGATGGAAGAGCGCTGGCCGGACATCAAGTTCCGCGCCACTCGCGAGCACCACTAAAGAGCAGCGGCAAGCTACAAGCAGCGCGAGCCTGAACGGGCTCCGCTTTTCTTGCCGCTTGCCGCTTCACAGCTGACGACTGTCAGTTGCCTGCTTTGATACTGGTCCAGATCCGTGTACGGATGCGGTCGATCTTCGCCGGCATCGCCTCCAGGGCATACAGCTTGCCCAGCACCTCGTCACTCGGGTAGATCATGCTGTTGGCCTTGAGTTTCGGGTCCACCAGGCTGTCTGCCTTCAAGTTGCCGTTGGCGTACTGCACATAGTCGCTGATATTGGCCATCACCTCTGGCTGCAACAGGTAGTTCATGTAGGCGTAGCCTGCTTTTTCGTCCGGTGCGTCGGCGGGCATGGCGACCATGTCGAACCACAGCGGCGCCCCTTCCTTGGGTATCGAGTAGCCCACCTTCACCCCATTGTTCGCCTCTTCGGCGCGGTTCTTCGCCTGCAGCACATCCCCCGAGAAACCTACCACCACGCAGACATCGCCGTTGGCCAGGTCGCCGGTGTACTTGGATGAGTGGAAGTAGCTGATGTACGGCCGCACCTGCATCAACAACGCCTTGGCTTTGTCGTAATCGGCCGGGTTCTGGCTGTGGTGCGGCAGGCCCAGGTAGTGCAGGGCGATCGGCAGCAGCTCCGGGCCGTTGTCCAGCACGGCAACGCCGCAGCTTTTGAGTTTGGAAATGTTCTCGGGCTTGAAGATCAGGTCCCAGGAGTCCACCGGCGCATTGTCGCCCAGTACCGCCTTGACCTTGTCGATGTTGTAGCCAATACCAGTGCTGCCCCAGAGGTAGGGGAAGCCATAGCGATTGCCCGGGTCGTTCACCTCCAGCGCCTTGAGCAACACCGGGTTGAGGTTATGCCAGTTGGGCAACTGGCTCTTGTCCAGCGGCTTGAGGGCTTTGCCCTGGATCTGCCGGGCCATGAAGTGGTTGGAGGGGAACACCACGTCGTAGCCGGAGTTGCCCGTCATCAGCTTGCCGTCGAGGGTCTCGTTGCTGTCGAACACGTCATAGGTCGGCTGGATGCCGGTGGCCTGCTGGAACTGCTTGAGGGTGTCAGGGGCGATGTAGCTGGACCAGTTGTAGATCTTCACCGAGTCGGCGGCGTTGGCCACGCAGGTGGCGAGCATCAGAGGGGCGAGCAGGAGGGTGCGCATGTCCGGTATACCTTGCTGTGCTTGTTGTTATCGAAGGGCGGCAGGCGATCGTCGGATCAGAAAATCAGAACGTAGGTCTTGCGTACCGTCTCCTGGATATCCCAGGTGCCGGTGCTGTTGGCCGGCAGCATCAGGGCGTCGCCGGCTTCGATGAGCAAGGGCTCGCCACCGTCGGGGGTGAAGGTGCAGCGGCCCTTGATGAAATGGCAGAACTCCTGCTGCACGATTTGCCGCCGCCAGCGCCCCGGGGTGCACTCCCAGATGCCGGTTTCGACGCCGTCGTTGCGTTCGACGCAGGTCACGGACGTGACCGCGACCGGCTCGCCGAGAGGAACGGCGACAGGACTGGTGCTTTCCAGGGTGACGCTGCCCGTGTGCTTGAACTGGGTGATGCTCATGACCTTGGATCCTGTGTGGTGGTTTGGGTTGAATCAGCGCATGAAACCTTCCATGAAGTCGGCAAGCGTGCTGGCCAGGCGCCTTCGCCAAGGAGCGCTGCCGGGCTGGGCGAGGGTCTGGTCCTCGTACACGAAGCTTCGGATGATCGCGTTGTAGCCCAGCCAGCGGCAGGGCTCGGGCGGCCAGCTGGCCAGGCTCGACAGCGGGCGGTTGTCGTACACCCAAGGCTGTGCGGTCAGGGCGTTGTGTTGGCCGAGTATCAACGCGGCCAGGGTGCGTCCGCCCAGGTTGGTGGCGCCGACGCCTTCGCCGCCATAGCCGCCCGACAACGCAATGCCGCGCTGGCGATCGCACAGCATGTGCGGGTGGAAGCGCCGGGCCATGCCCAGGTTGCCGCCCCAGGAATGGGTGATGCGCACGTCCTTGATCTGCGGGAACAGGTCGCTGAACAGGCAGCGGCGCAGGGCGATCTCGCTGTCGGTGAGGCTGAAGTCTTCCCGCAGCCTGCCGCCGAAGCGGTAGCCGCCACGGGCACCGAACACCAGGCGGTTGTCGGCGGTGCGTTGGCCATAGGTGACTTGGCGGCTGCCCTCGCTGAAGGCCTGGCCCTGATCCAGGCCGATCTGTGCCCAGGTCGATTCCGGCAGGGGTTCGGTGGCCACCAGCAGGCTCTGCACGGGCAACTGATGACGTCCCAGCGGCGGCAGACTGGCGGCGTAGCCTTCCACGGCTGGCACGATCCACTGGCTGCGGATCGTCGCCTGGGGCGTACGTACCTCGCCGGTTCGCCAGTCGATGGCCGGGGTGTTCTCGTAGATCTGTACGCCCAGGCGTTCGACCGCACGGGCCAGGCCGCGCACGAGTTTGGCCGGCTGGAGGGTAGCGACATGCGGGCTGAAGATCGCGCCATAGGCATTGCTCACCCGCAACTGGCCATTCAACGCCTCGGGCCCCAGCCAGCGGTAGTCGTCTTCATTCATGCCTTGGCGATAGAGGTCATCCAGGTAGGCGCGCAGACTGCGTTCCTGCTCCGGGTAACGGGCGGCGCAATAGAGCACGCCGCCTTTGCGGTAGTCGCAGTCGATGCCTTCGCGTTGCAGGACGCTGTGGACTTCGTTGGGGATGTCATGCAGCAAATCGGTGCTGGCGCGGCGTTGCTGGGGCGAGAGGGTGGCGAGCATCCGGTCCTCGCCCAGCAGGTTGCCCATCAGCCAGCCGCCATTACGACCCGAGGCGCCGTAACCTGCGATATTGGCGTCGATCACCGCGACGTTCAGTTGTGGCGCCTGGCGCTTGAGGTAATAGGCGGTCCATAGGCCTGTGTAGCCGGCGCCGATGATGCACACGTCCACCTCCAGGTCCTGGCCCAGGGCCGGGCGGGCGCAGAGTGGCTCCTCGAGCTGGTCCATCCAAAGGCTGATCGTACGCCAGGCTTGCATCGGGTTCGGCTCCACATCCGTAAAGGTCTGTGGGCGATCCTAGTGGCGTGTGGGGAGGGTTGTCTTACGTGCGTGCACGCAGGGAAATCTGCTTCACATAGGCCTTGGGCGACAAACCGGTGTGTTCGCGGAAGCACTTGTAAAACGCCGACAGCGAATTGAAACCCGCGGCAAAGGCCAGATCGTCGACCGGGGTTGTCGCGTGCTGGGCATCGAGGCTGGCCAACAGATGTTGCAGGCGGGCCTGGTTGACGTAACGGTAGAAGCTTTGGCCGAGCACTTGGTTGAGCAGGTAGGAAATCTGATTGCGGCTGTAGCCGCTGTGGTCGGCGACCTGTTGCAGGTCCAGCTCCGGGTCAAGGTAGGGGCGCTGTCGCTGAAAGTAGTGCTCCAGGTCCTGGGCCATGGTGGAGAGCTGGCGCGGTGAAAGGCCCAGGCGGCTGGTGGCCGGACGCGGGTTGGCGCGGCTGGCGCCTTGGGCATCACGACGTACCAAGGTAGCGTATTCGTTGATGCGCCAGATCAGCCCATCCTTGACGGTGATCGCCTCGCTGGCCTGGAACGCCACCAATCCCTCTCCGCCCTGGACCGTGACTTCGTACTGGATGAACGCTGTGCAGCCGTCCACGCGGATGCGGTCGCTGTGCACGATGTCTTCGCCGGCCTGGTGGGGCAGCGAGGCGCGAACGTAGTCGTGCAGCTCATCGATGCCGAGCACGCGGTTCTGGAAGAAGTCGTGGTACTGGATGTCAGGGTGGTACAGCGCCATCACGCCGTCGAGGTCGCGGTGCTTCCAGCACAGGTGGTAGCGCAGCACGGTGTCGGCGGTGAGTGGGGTTTGCTCGGGGCCGTCGGGGAGGGTAGTGGCGGTCATGGACACTGATAGTGCATTGCAGAACACCCTGGCGCAAGGCCACGGATCCGGCATATTGCACGGCATTGCCGAGCGGCTTGTCGGCTAAGCCGTTGATTGCGCTGAGGGTGATTTTTCAGTGAGGCTGGCATGGGCGCTGCAGCTGTCTTTTCACCAACGAACGGGAGAAAGGCCATGCGCTCGATACTGCTTTGGATGATAGGTGTGCCGATTCCGGTGATCATTTTGATCTGGTTCTTCATGCATTGAGGCACAGGGCCACTGTGCGGCCTGTTCGCGGGTAACCCGCTTCCACAGGGGGAGCGATGATCCTGGTGGAAGCGGGTTTACCCGCGAACAGGTCTAAACCGATCTAGAGAAACTGCTCGGCATAGTGGCAGGCCACTTGCCGCGTACTCACTTGTCTCAACGCTGGTATTTCCTTGGCGCAGCGCTCGGTGGCATACGGGCAGCGCTTGTGGAACGCACAGCCGTCCGGTGGATTGAGTGGGTTGGGCAGCTCACCGGCGATACGGATCTTCGGCTTGAGCGGATCGGGGTGAATCGCCGGAGTCGCCGACAGCAGCGCCTGAGTGTAGGGGTGCAGGGGTTTCTCGTAGATATCCTCCTTGGGCCCCATCTCCGCCGGGCGACCCAGGTACATCACCAGCACCTGGTCGGCCACGTGTCGCACTACCGCCAAGTTGTGGGAGATGAACACGTAGGCGGTGTTGAACTCCTTCTGCAGGTCCATGAACAGGTTCAGCACTTGCGCCTGGATCGACACGTCGAGGGCCGACGTCGGCTCGTCGGCCACCAGCACTTTCGGCTGCAGCATCATCGCCCGGGCCAGGGCGATGCGCTGGCGCTGGCCGCCGGAGAACATGTGCGGATAGCGCTGGTAGTGCTCCGGACGCAGGCCGACCTGCTCCATCATCTTCTGCACTTTCTCGCGGCGCTCGGTCTTGCTCAGCGAGGTGTTGATCAGCAGGGGTTCTGCGAGTTGGTCACCGATCTTCTGCCGCGGGTTGAGCGAGGCGTAAGGGCTCTGGAAGACCATCTGCACGTCGCGGCGCAGTTGCTTGCGCTCAGCCTTGCTGGCGCCTTTGACCTCCGTTCCGGCGATCTGCAGGGAGCCGGAGGACGGCTCCTCGATCAGCGTCAGGGCACGGGCCAGGGTGGACTTGCCGCAGCCGGATTCGCCGACCACGGCCAGGGTCTTGCCGGCCTCCAGTTCGAATGACACGCCATTGAGGGCGCGCACCAGCGCATGGCCCTTGAACAGGCCGCGGGAGACTTCGTAATGGCGGGTCAGCTCACGGGCGGATAGGACGACGGTCATCACGCCACCTCCTGGTTCAGCGGATAGAAGCAACGCACCAGGCTATGGGCCTGGGGATCGAGGGGCGGACGCTGCTGGCGGCAGTTTTCCTGCACGTAGGGGCAGCGCGGCGACAACAGACAGCCCTTGGGCCGGTCGTAACGCCCGGGCACGATGCCTGGCAGCGTGGCCAGGCGCTCGGCCCCGATGCTGTGCTCGGGGATGGCAGCCAGCAAGGCTTCGCTGTAGGGGTGAGCGGGGACGTCGAACAGCTCCGGCACCTGGCCCACTTCCACGGCCTGGCCGGCATACATCACGCATACGCGCTTGGCGGTCTCGGCCACCACGGCCAAGTCGTGAGTGATGAGAATGAGCGCCATGTTGCGCTCTTTCTGCAGGTTCACCAGCAGCTCCATGATCTGCGCCTGGATGGTCACATCCAGCGCCGTAGTCGGTTCGTCGGCAATCAGCAGCTTAGGTTCGCCGGCAATTGCCATGGCGATCGCCACACGTTGGCTCATGCCGCCGGAGAGCTGGTGGGGATAGGCGTCCAGACGGCTTTCGGCAGCCGGGATCTCGACTTTCTTGAGCAGCTCCAAGGCCCGCTGCCGAGCGGCCTTGCCCTTCAGGCCCAAGTGCTGGCGCAGGACTTCCTCGATCTGGTAGCCCACGGTGTAGCTGGGATTCAGGGCGGTCATCGGGTCCTGGAAGACCATGGCGATGTCCTTGCCCACGACCTTGCGCCGTTGCCGGCCGCTCAGCTTGAGCATGTCGGTGCCGTCGAAATTGAGCACGTCGGCGGTGATGCGCCCGGGGGCGTCGATCAGGCCCATCAGGGCCATCATGGTCACCGACTTGCCGGAGCCGGACTCGCCGACGATGGCGAGGATCTCGCCGGCGTCCACCGTAAGGTCCAGGCCGTCCACCACGGGTACGGCGTTGGCGTCGCCGAAGCGCACGTTCAGGTTGTTGATCTGCAACAGTGACATGGCGTTCTCCTCAGGCGGCGTTCTTGAGTTTCGGGTCCAGCGCATCGCGCAGGCCGTCGCCCATCAGGTTGATTGCCAGCACACTGAGCAGGATCGTCAGCCCCGGCAGGCTCACCACCCACCAGGCACGCTCGATGTAGTCACGGGCCGAGGCCAGCATGGTGCCCCACTCGGGCGTCGGCGGCTGCACGCCCAGGCCCAGGAAACCCAGGGCGGCGGCGTCGAGGATCGCCGAGGAGAAGCTCAAGGTGGCCTGTACGATCAGCGGCGCCATGCAGTTGGGCAGCACGGTGACGAACATCAGGCGCGGCAGGCCGGCACCGGCCAGACGCGCGGCGGTGACGTAGTCACGGTTCAGCTCGCCCATCACCGCCGCGCGGGTCAGACGTACGTAGGAGGGCAGCGAGACGATGGCGATGGCGATCACGGTGTTGATCAGGCCAGGGCCGAGGATGGCGACGATGGCTACGGCCAGCAGCAGCGATGGCAGCGCCAGCATCACGTCCATCAGGCGCATGATCGAAGGGCCGAGGATCTGCGGGAAGAAGCCAGCCAGCAGGCCCAGCAGGATGCCAGGGATCAGCGACATCACCACTGACGACAGGCCGATCAGCAGCGACAGCCGCGCGCCCTGGATCAGGCGCGAAAGCAGGTCGCGGCCGAGCTCGTCGGTGCCGAGGATGAACTGCCAGGTACCGCCTTCGAGCCACACCGGCGGGGTGAGCAGGAAGTCGCGGTATTGTTCGCTCGGGTTGTGCGGCGCGATCCAGGGGGCGAACAGCGCGCAGAACACGATCAGGCACATGAAGGCAAGGCCGGCCACGGCGCCTTTGTTGCGCGAGAACGCCTGCCAGAATTCCTTGTACGGGGAAGGGTAGAGCAGGCTCTGGTCCACTGGGCTGGCCGGTGTGACGGATTTTGGAATAGGGCTAGTCATGGCTTGGGCCTCAGCGCTGATGACGGATGCGTGGGTTGGCCAGGCCGTAGAGGATGTCCACGACGAAGTTGACCAGGATCACCAGGCAGGCGATGAGCAGGATGCCGTTCTGGACCACGGGGTAGTCACGGGCGCCGATGGCTTCGATCAGCCACTTGCCGATGCCCGGCCAGGAGAAGATGGTTTCGGTAAGCACGGCACCGGCGAGCAAGGTGCCGACCTGCAGGCCGAACACCGTCAGCACCGGGATCAGTGCGTTGCGCAGGCCGTGGATGAACACCACGCGGCTGGGCGACAGGCCCTTGGCGCGGGCGGTGCGGATGTAGTCTTCGCGCAGGACTTCGAGCATTGAAGAGCGGGTCATGCGGGCGATCACTGCCAGGGGGATGGTGCCCAGCACGATGGCCGGCAGGATCAGGTGCATGACGGCGTCCTTGAACGCGCCTTCCTCGTCGCTGAGCAATGTGTCGATCAACATGAAGCCGGTTTTCGGCTCGATGTCGTAGAGCAGGTCGATCCGCCCCGAGACCGGCGTCCAGCCCAGGCTCACCGAGAAGAACATGATCAGGATCAGGCCCCACCAGAAAATCGGCATGGAGTAGCCCGCCAGCGAGACGCCCATGACCCCGTGGTCGAACAGCGAGCCGCGCTTGAGCGCGGCGATCACCCCGGCCAACAGGCCGACGATGCCAGCGAACAGCAAGGCGGCGAAGGCCAGTTCGAGGGTGGCGGGGAACAGGGTGAGAAATTCGTTCCACACGCTCTCACGCGTGCGCAGGGACTCGCCCAGGTCGCCCTGGGCCAGCTTGCCAATGTAATCCACGTACTGGACCGGCAGCGGTTTGTTCAGGCCCAGGCGCTCCATGGCCTGGGCGTGCATTTCAGGGTCGACCCTGCGCTCGCCCATCATCACTTCCACCGGGTCGCCGGGGATCAGGCGTATGAGCGCGAAGGTCAGCAGGGTGATGCCGAAGAAGGTCGGAATCAGCAAGCCGAGGCGCCGGGCAATAAAACTCAACATCGTCGGGTGTACCTCATTAAGCCGGTCAGGCGGTGCCGCCGGTTCCCGTGTGGGTCGCCGGCGGTCGTTGTTGTTGTGTTACTTCACCTTGGTGGTGGCGAAGTTGTTGTTGGTCAGAGGGTTGATCACGTAACCCTCCACGTTGTCACGCATGGCGGTGAACATCTTGGGATGGGCCATGTTGATCCAGGGTTGGTCGTCATCGTACACCCTCATGGCCTCGGCATAGACCCATCCGCGCTCTTCATCCTTGGTGATCGTGCGTGCGCGGGTGATCAGATCCTGGAACGTCTTGTTGCACCAGCGGGCGTAGTTCTCACCGTTCTTTGCAGCCTCGCAGCTGAGCAACGGGCCGAGGAAGTTGTCCGGGTCACCGTTGTCGCTGGCCCAGCCGGCAGACACCAGGTCGGCTTCACCGGCTTTGGCACGGCGCAGCATTTCGGCCCATTCCATCACCCGGATATCCAGCTTGATGCCGATCTGGGCCAGGTCCGCCTGGAGCATCTCGGCGGACAGCCGCGGGTTGGGGTTGGTCGGCCCGCCACCGTTGCGGGTGAAGAGGGTCATCACGGTCCCTTCCGGCACGCCAGCTTCCTTCAACAGCGCCCGGGCCTTGTCCAGATCGCGTGGCGGATTCTGGATCGTGACGTTGTTGCCCAGCATGGTGTGCGGGTACGGATTGACCGCTTCGGTCGCGTTGCCCTTGCCGAACAGCTGGTCGATATGGTGCTGGCGGTCGAAGGCCATGTTGAGGGCTTTGCGCACGCGTACGTCATTCAAGTACTTGTGTTCCGTGTTCATGGCGATGTAGCCCGTCACCAGCGCCTCGATCTCGGCAACCTTGAGTTTCGGGTCGGCCTTGATCGCCGGCACGTCGTCCGGCTTTGGATACAGGGCGATCTGACACTCGTTGGCACGCAGCTTTTGCAGACGCACGTTGCTGTCGGTGGCGATGGCGAAGATCAACGCGTCTGCCGGTGGTTTGCCCCGGAAGTAGTCCGGGTTGGGCTTGTAGCGAACCTGGGCGTCCTTGTTGTAGCGCTGGAAGATGAACGGCCCGGTGCCGATCGGCTTGCTGTTGAGCTCGCCAGTCTTGCCGGCCTTGAGCAACTGGTCGCCGTACTCGGCGGAGTAGATCGAGGTGAAGGCCATGGCCATGTCGCGCAGGAAGGGGGCTTCCGGACGGGTCAGGGTGATCACCACGGTGTGGTCGTCAGTCTTGCTTACCGACTTAAGCAAGTCCTTGAAGGCCATGCTCTCGAAGTAGGGATAGCCGACGCTGGTCTTGTCGTGCCAGGGATGCTTCGGGTCAAGCTGGCGGTTGAGGCTCCACAGCACGTCATCGGCATTGAAGTCGCGGGTGGGTTTGAAGTATGGGGTGGTGTGGAACTTGACGCCTTCGCGCAGGTGGAAGGTGTAGGTCAGCCCGTCCGGGCTGATGTCCCAGCTTTTGGCCAGCGCTGGCTGGATATCGGTGGTGCCGGGCTTGAAGTCGACCAGGCGATTGAAGAGCGTCTCGGCCGAGGCGTCGGCGGTGACCGCGGTGGTGTACTGGACGATGTCGAAGCCTTCCGGGCTCGCCTCGGTGCACACCACCAACGGCTTGGCCGCGAGCTGGGTCGCGGCGCCGAGAAGGACGGCCGCCAGGGCGGCACGTAATGGTAGCGATGTCATGAAACCTCCCTGCAGATTGTTCCAGCGTAGCGCTTCGGCCCGCACAAGGCGGGCCGGCGCGGGGGTCAGAGAATGTTGAATGGAATGGTGGTGACGATACGCAGCTCGTCCAGGCTACCGTCGGCCTGGGCTTTGCTGGCGCGGTGCGCGGTGTAGGTGGCGCGGATGCTGGTGTCTTTCAGCGGACCGCTTTGCACGGCGTAGCTGGTACCGATGCCCCACTCGTAGTGGGTCTCGCCATCCATGCCTTTGACGTCGTAGGCATCGCCCCGGTAGTGGGTGCCGTCGATACCCCAGCCACGGGCGTTGTAGACGTTGAACTTCAAGCCCGGCACGCCATAGGGGGCCATGTTCAGCACGTAGGAGATCTGCAGGGACTTCTCGTTGGGGCCGTTGAAGTCCGACAGCAGCGAGTTGGCCAGGTAGATGCCGTTGGTTTCGTGCAGGTAGTCGAAATACTCGTTGCCGTTGACCTGTTGCCAGGAGGCGCTGAGCGTGTGGGCCTGGTGGGTGAGGCCGAACGACAGGCTGTAGGTGTCGTTGTCGATCTCGCCCATCTTCTTATTGCCGGTATCCACGGTCTTGTAGTAGTTCAGGCCCGTGGTCAGGCTCAGCACCGCGCTGTCGCCCAGCACGTGGTTGGCGCCCAAATAGTACTGGTTCCAGAAGTCGTCGACCTTGGTGGCGTAGAGGCTGGTGGAGAGGCTCTTGAGGGGCTGGTAGTTGACCCCGGCGGTGCTGGCACGGTCGGTTTCCACGCCATTGCCATACTCGCTGCGGAACTTGCTCAAGCTCTGCTCGGTACGGGGCGAGACGCGGTCGAAGGTGCCCAGGTCGAACGACAGGTTGTCGAATTCGGCGCTGTGCAGGAATGCACCCTGGAAGCTCGACGGCAACGCGCGGTTGCCGATGTAGGAAATCATCGGCGTGTCCACCGACTGACGGCCCACGGTAAGGGTACTGTTGGACACCCGTGCCTTGACGTTGCCCAAGCCCATCTTGCTCCACTGGCCGATCACGTCGCCATCGCTGTGGGTCAGCGTGCGGTTGTTCGGTCCGGCCACCGCGGCGCGGCCACGCTCAAGGGCGATGGCGTTGTAGCCGGCGGCTTCGACAGCGAAGCCCACGGTGCCTTGGGTGAAGCCTGAGCTGTAGTTCAGGATGGTACCCTGCACCCAGTTGTCACGGCTGTGAGTCCGGTGCTGAGTGCCGTCGCTCTTGTAGTACCTGAACAGCGGTGCGCGGGTGGCGCGTTCGCGGGCGTACCAGTTGCGCGTGCTGCCGGTCAGGCTCTGGCCTTCGAGAAAGCCTGTGGCCTCGGCCTGCTCGCTGCTGGATTTGAGGGTGACCGGGACGAAGTCCTGGCTGACGGGTTCGGCCTGGGCTGTGGCGGATAATGCGCCTAACGACAGGGCCAGTGCGGTAAAGGTTGTACGTCTCAAGGTGAAGCTCCCTTTCTATTTCTAGTTATTCCCGCGCCTTGTGGGCTGGGGGTTTTGCTGCGGTGTTGCCAGGGGTGCCGCGGGATCGCCGGGCAGAGTCGGGGGCGTTGTGCTGGCGGTGCCGGTCTGTTCATGGATAAACCCGCTGCCGCAGGGGCGGTGATCAGTGCGGGAGCGGGTTTACTCGTGAAGAGAGGGGCTAATCAGTCAACACTCACACCGGAAAAGTCGTTGCGTCCAAAGGGGCTGACGCGAAAGTCCTTGACCTTGGCGCTGATCGGCTGGTTGACCGTGGAATGGGCCACCGGGGTGATCGGCACCTGTTGCTTGAGACGTTGCTGGGCTTGCTGATAGAGCCGGGTGCGCTGTTCGCGGTCGGTGACCTGCTTGGCCTGCTTGACCAGCGTGTCGTACTCACGGTCGCACCACAGGGAATAGTTGTTGCTGCCGATGGCATCGCAGCTGTACAGAGTCCCCAGCCAGTTGTCCGGGTCGCCGTTGTCGCCGGTCCAACCGATCAGGGCGATGTCGTGCTCGCCGTTTTTCATGCGCTTGAGGTATTCACCCCATTCGTAACTGACGATCCTGGCCTTGATGCCGACCTTGGCCCAGTCGGCTTGGAGCATCTCGGCCATCAGCTTGGCATTGGGGTTGTAGGGCCGCTGTACCGGCATGGCCCACAGGGTCACTTCGGTGCCCTCCTTGACGCCGGCGGCCTGGAGCAGTTCGCGGGCTTTGGCCGGGTTGAAACCTGCGTCCTTGATGGTTTTGTCATAGGACCACTGAGTCGGCGGCATGGCGTTGACCGCCGCCTGGCCGGAGTCTTGGTACACGGCCTGGATGATCGCCTGCTTGTTCACGGCCATGTCCATGGCCTGGCGTACCTCGAGGCGATCGAAGGGCGGATGCTGGGTGTTGTAGGCGATATAGCCAAGATTGAAGCCCGGCTTGTGCAGCACGCTCAGCTTGCTGTCGGCCTTGATCGCCGGCAGGTCGGCGGGGCGGGGATGCAAGGTGACCTGGCATTCGTTGCGGCGGAGTTTCTGGATGCGTACCGAAGGGTCGATGTTGATGGAGAACACCAAGTTGTCGAGCTTGACCTGCTCCGGCGCCCAATAGGCCGGGTTGCCCTTGTAGCGAATCTGCGAATCCTTCTGGTAACGCTGGAACACGAACGGGCCGGTGCCGATCGGCTTTTGGTTGATGTCGCTGGCGCGACCCTCGGCCAGTAAGTGCTCGGCGTATTCGGCGGAAAGGATCGAAGCGAAGCTCATGGCGAGGTTCTGGATGAACGCGGCATCGACACTGTTAAGGGTGAACACCACCGTCAGCGGGCCGGTCTTTTCGACCTTAGCGATATTCTTGTCCAAGCCCATGCTGACGAAGTAGGGGAACTCGGTGGGGTAGGCTTTGCGGAAGGGGTGTCGTTTGTCGAGCATGCGATTGAAGGTGAACAGCACGTCGTCGGCGCTGAAATCACGGCTTGGCGTGAAGTCCTTGTTGCCATGGAACTTGACGCCTTCGCGCAGGTGGAAGGTGTAGCGCATGCCATCCTCGGAGATCTCCCAGAAGGTCGCCAGCGCCGGATGCACGGCAGTGCCGCCTCGCTCGAATTCGACCAGGCGGTTGTAGATCGGCTCGGCGGCATCGTTGTCGGTAGCGCTGGTGTACTGGGCGGTGTCGAAGCCGGCCGGGCTGCCTTCGGAACAGAACACCAGGTTCTTGGCGAGCAGGTCGGGGGCCTGGGTCATCAGGCCGAGGCCGAGCAGGGTGCCGAGGAGAGTGATGGGGCGCATGGCTAGTCCTTTTGCATCTGTCGTGCCGCAACCTTGTAGGAATCGCGGCAACAGGAATCCGATCCCGCTGCGGGTGGCATCGGGAGGGCGCTTGTTTCTGGGGGGCGCTCGTGGCGCGGAATGTCACCGTGGGCGCTCAGGCCCACGGCGCAGGGGCTGGCCCTATTTCTCCACGCTGACGCCGTAGAAGGCGTTCAGGGCGAACGGGCTGATCTTGAAGCCCTTCACCTTGTCGCTCATCGGTTGATAGACGGTGGAGTGAGCGATCGGCGTGATCGGCACTTGCTCCTTGAGGATGTGTTGCGCTTTTTGATACAGCTCGGTGCGCTTGGCTTGGTCGGAAGTGGCCTTGGCCTGCTTGATCAGGTCGTCGTAGGGCTTGTAGCACCACTTGGAAAAGTTGTTCCCATCCATGGCATCGCAGCCGTAGAGGGTACCCAGCCAGTTGTCGGGGTCACCGTTGTCGCCGCTCCAGCCGATCAGCATGGCGCCTTGCTCGCCGCCTTTGGAACGCTTGATGTACTCGCCCCACTCGTAGCTGACGATCTTGGCCTTGATGCCGATCTTGGCCCAGTCGGACTGGAGCATTTCGGCCATCAACTTGGCGTTGGGGTTGTAGGGGCGCTGCACGGGCATGGCCCACAGGGTGATCTCGGTGCCTTCCTTGATGCCGGCTTCCTTGAGCAGCTGCTTGGCTTTCTCCGGGTCGTACTTGGCATCCTTGATGGTGGTGTCGTAGGACCACTGCGTCGGCGGCATGGCGTTGACCGCCAGTTGGCCTGCGCCTTGGTACACCGATTCGATGATCTGCTGCTTGTTCACCGCCATGTCCAGCGCCTGGCGGACTTTCAGCTGAGACAGAGGGTTGGCTTCGTTGCTGCCCTTGATCTTGTCCATCACGTTATAGGCGATGTAGCCAAGGTTGAAGCCGGCCTGTTCAGGCATTTGAAGTTTCGGATCCTTCTTCAGCGGCTCGATGTCGGCAGGGCGAGGGAACAGGGTGACCTGGCACTCGTTCTTCTTGAGCTTCTGCATGCGTACCGAGGCGTCGGTGCTGATGGCGAAGATCAAGTTGTCGATCTTCACGTCATCGGGGTTCCAGTAGTCCTTGTTGCCCTTGAAGCGGATCTGGGCGTCCTTCTGGTACTTGCTGAACACGAACGGGCCGGTGCCGATCGGTTTCTGGTTGATGTCGGCGGCCTTGCCCTGATTGAGCAACTGGCCGGCGTACTCGGCGGACTGGATCGAAGCGAAGCTCATGGCCAGGTTCTGGATGAAGGCGGCGTCCACCTCGTTGAGGGTGAAGCGTACGGTGTGATCGTCGACCTTTTCGAGACGGGCGATGTTTTTGTCCATGCCCATGTCGGTGAAGTAGGGGAATTCGGTGGGGTAGGCTTTGCGGAACGGATGGTTCTTGTCGAGCATGCGGTTGAAGGTGAACAGCACGTCGTCGGCGTTGAACTCGCGGGTCGGCTTGAAGAAGTCGGTGGTGTGGAACTTGACGCCTTCGCGCAGGTGGAAGGTGTAGGTCTTGCCGTCATCGGAGACGTCCCACTTGGTTGCCAGCCCCGGAATGACGGCGGTGCCGCCGCGCTCGAACTGGGTCAGGCGATTGAAGACGGTTTCGGCCGAGGCGTCGAAGTCGGTTCCTGTGGTGTATTGGCCCGGGTCGAAGCCTGCGGGGCTGCCTTCGGAGCAGAACACCAGGTTGGTCGCGGCAAGCGCGGAGGGTGCGCCGGCGAGCAAGCCTGCGCCGACCAGGAACGGAATGACTGCGTGTTTAAGCATGGTGGCCTCATTGTTGTCATTTTTCGATTGAGGCGGCCTCGTGAGCCGACCTGCGGATACTTATGCAGGGTAGATCGCCAATGCAACAGGCAGAGGGATAGTTGACGTCAAAATTGTGGGACTAACGTACATGGATGTCGCATCCATGTAATTTTCATGAAAGTTGAACGTTTGCGCTGGTTTTTTGCAGGCAATTTGCCAGATGTTTTTCAACTTTGAAGTCAATAGGAAAGCAGCTAGAGCGCTGTAGGAATGAGGCTTTGAAACTGTCAGTTCCAGAAACGACATCAAAGCGACGGGCATTGCACCCGCCGCTTCGGTTCACTGAGGTCGATCAGGGCATCTGGACTTCGATCAGGCCATCGGCGTTCATGCTGACTTCGCTGGTGCCGGCTTCGATGTCCGGCGCGGGAGCGGCTTCATCGGCTGCCATAGCCTTCATGGCCATCGGCGCGCTGCGCAGGTAGGGGCGTGGGTAGCCGCTGCTGTTGAGGTTCAGGCTGACCACTTTGTAGCCTTTGCCGCCGAGGGCTTCGGTGGCCAGTTGGGCGCGTGCCTTGAAGGCGTCGACGGCCTCCTTGAGCAGGGCGTCCTCGTTGCTCTTGCGGGTGGCTTGGGCGATGGAGAAGTCCATGCCGCCCATTTTCAGGTCTTGGAGCAGTTCCCCGGTGAGTTTGGACAGGGCTGGGAAGTCGGCGCTTTCCAGGCGCAGTTCGGCGCGTTCGCGCCAGCCGGTGATCTTCTGGCCTTTGCTGTCATAGACCGGGTAGCTGTTGCGGCTGCCCTGGCTGATCTTCACGTCCTTGACCTGGCGTGCCTGCTGCACGGCTTTGTTCATGGTCTCGGTGATTTCCTTGGCCAGCTTGCCTGGGTCGTTGTTCTGGGCTTCGCTGTACAGGGTTACGACCATCAAGTCGCGCGCCACTTCCTTGGTGACTTCGGCGCGCAGCGATACCTGGTTGTAGCGCGGCGCATCGTCCGCCAACGCCGGCAGGCTGGCCAGCAGGCCACAGGACAGGATCAGCGCGGTGCCACGACGGGGGATGTGCATGTAGGACTCCTTGGCAAATAAAGGCGCGGGCGTTGTCCATCCCGCGCATGGCCCATCAGACCGGGAACAGTGTAGTGGGTTCCTAAATGCCATCATTAACCTGTGACAAAGTGTGGCGCTTTGCCGCATCGCTGCAGCGGGGCGCCTGGCTTCGGTATACTCCGGTCGATTTTCCTGGAGCACTCATCAGGAGAGCTCATGCTCGCTGCCGCACATCCGCTGTCCGCTACGCGCCAGAACCTCTGGCGTCTGACCTTCATTCGTATCCTGGTCCTGGCCGCCCAGGCTGGCTCCGTTGGCGTGGCCTACTGGACCGAACTGGTCCCGCTGCCCTGGCTGTCGCTGGCCATCACACTGGCCCTGTCGTCGTTGCTGTGTGCCTTCACCGCCTTGCGCCTGCGCTTGTCGTTGCCGGTCACCGAACTCGAGTATGCCCTGCAGCTGGCCTGTGACCTGCTGATCCACAGTGCCCTGCTGTACTACTCCGGCGGCTCGACCAACCCGTTCGTTTCCTACTACCTGGTACCGCTGGCGATCGCCGCGGTGACCTTGCCATGGATCTATTCGCTGGTGCTGTCTGGCATTGCACTGGTGGCCTATAGCCTGTTGCTGGTGCAGTTCTACCCGCTCGAGACCCTACCCATGGCGCGGGAGAAGATGCAGGTCTATGGCATGTGGTTGAGCATCGCCTTGGCGGCCGGCGTGATCACGTTCTTCGCCGCACGCATGGCCGAGGAGCTTCGTCGCCAGGAAAAACTGCGCGCCGATCGCCGCGAGGAGAGCCTGCGAGACGAGCAACTGCTGGCCGTGGCCACCCAGGCCGCCGGCGCCGCCCACGAACTGGGCACGCCTCTGGCGACCATGAGCGTGCTGCTCAATGAAATGCGTCAGGACCACACAGACCCGCAATTGCAGGAAGACCTGGAGATCCTTCAGGACCAGGTCAAGCTGTGCAAGGAGACCTTGCAGCAACTGGTCCGCGCCGCCGAAGCCAACCGTCGCCTGAGCGTGGTCGAGCAGGAGGTGACCGCCTGGCTGGATGAAGCGCTCAACCGCTGGCACCTGATGCGCCCGGAGGCCACCTACCGCTTCCAGCGCCTGCGCGATGGCCAGGTTCCGCGTCTGACGCCACCCCCGGACTTGACCCAGGCCTTGCTCAATCTGCTTAACAACGCCGCCGACGCCTGCCCCGAGGATCTGGAAGTGCGCCTGGACTGGAACGCCCAGGACATCATCATCACGATCCGTGATCACGGCCCTGGCGTTCCCGTCGCCATCGCCGAGGCGATCGGCAAACCCTTCTTTACCACCAAAGGCAAAGGCTTCGGCCTGGGCCTTTTCCTGAGCAAGGCCAGCGTGACCCGTGCTGGCGGCTCGGTGAAACTCTATAGTCATGAACAGGGCGGCACCCTCACCGAGCTGCGCCTGCCCCATGGCAAGCGAGGAGATGAACGATGAGCGAAGAAAACCTGGTCGAAGGCGAAGAGCTGCCGCACTTGTTGCTGGTGGACGACGACGCCACCTTCACCCGCGTCATGGCGCGCGCCATGAGCCGTCGCGGTTTCCGCGTGAGCACCGCCTCCTCTGCCGAGGAGGGGTTGGTGCTGGCTAAGCAGGACGTGCCTGATTACGCGACCCTAGACCTCAAGATGGATGGCGATTCCGGGCTGGCGCTGCTGCCCAAGCTGCTGGAGCTGGACCCGGAAATGCGGGTGTTGATCCTGACGGGTTATTCGAGCATCGCCACCGCGGTTGAGGCTATCAAGCGCGGTGCCTGCAACTACCTGTGCAAGCCGGCGGACGCCGATGATGTGTTGGCGGCGCTGTTGTCCGAGCATGCGGATCTGGATTCGCTGGTGCCGGAGAACCCGATGTCGGTGGATCGCCTGCAGTGGGAGCATATCCAGCGGGTGTTGGCCGAGCATGACGGGAACATATCTGCGACGGCGCGGGCCCTTGGGATGCATCGGCGCACGTTGCAGCGTAAGTTGCAGAAGCGGCCTGTGCGGCGGTGAGGCTTTGTGGTTTGTGGTTTGTGGGTTTTGAGGTTTGTGGGCTTATCCGTTTGATTTGGCGACGGTTAGTCACCTTTCCGCCTTTACGGCGGGTCACTTTTGGTCTTGGCCAAAAGTAACCAAAAGCCGCGCGCCCCTGCACCCGGCCCGGCGCTTCGCACCGGGTTCCCTCGCTGCGGTGCCTTGCGGGGCCTCGCGGCCTCCGGCTGGCTGCGCCA
>NZ_KV793335.1:293553-330457 GCF_001808425.1 Pseudomonas sp. HMSC08G10
CTGTAGGGGCAGGCGCGTAGCGCCCTTCGGCGCAGCCGAAGTTGCGAGATGGAGGTTTGCGCAGCAAACCGGAGGCCGCGAAGCCCCGAAAGGCACCGGAGCGGAGGGAACCCCGGAGCGAAGCGCAGGGGCCGCATGTGGGAGCCAGCGGTTTTTGCCTACTTTTGCCCAAGAGCAAAAGTAGGTCGCCGTAAAGGCGAAAAGCGCCGGTAGCGCCACCACAAACACCGGATATTCATACAGAAAAAGCCCAAGCCCAAGCCCAACTTGCAGGAAGCTTCCTAAATCACCGCCAATTCCCCGCAACTCCCACGGCTCGCGTATCATTAGCCCCCTAACGGCAACCCCCCAGGACCCGCAATGCTCGCCCTCCTCATCCAGACGCTGAACATCACGGCCCCGGTGTTCGCCATGCTGTTCATGGGCGTGCTCCTCAAACGCATCCGTCTGATCGACGACAGCTTCATCAAGGTCGCCTCGACCCTGGTCTTCAATGTCTGCATGCCAGCCTTGCTGTTCCTGGGTATCTATCACGCCGACCTCGCCACCGCAGTCAAACCCGGGGTACTGGTCTATTTCATCATCGCCACCCTGGTAGGCTTCGCCATGGCCTGGGGCCTGGCCATCTGGCGGTGTCCGCCTGTCGACCGTGGCATCTACACCCAGGGCGCCTTTCGCGGCAACAACGGTGTGATCGGCCTGGCCCTGGCGGCCAGTCTGTACGGTGACTACGGCATTTCCCTGGGGGCAGTGCTCGCGGGGTTGGTAATCCTTTTGTACAACTCCCTGTCGGCAGTGGTCCTGGCGGTCTACAGCCCGGACCTGAAGTCCGACCCCTGGAGCATTTGCAAGAGCATCCTGAGCAACCCGCTGATCATCAGCGTGCTGCTCGCCGCTCCCATGGCTTACGCCCAGATTCCATTGCCCAACTGGTTGCTCACCTCCAGCGACTACCTCGCGCAAATGACCCTGCCGCTGGCACTGATCTGCATCGGTGGCACCTTGTCCCTCGCGGCGCTGCGTGACAGCGGCAGGCTGGCCATCGATGCCAGCCTGGTCAAGGTTGTCTGGCTGCCATTGCTTGGCACGCTGGGCGCCTGGTTATGGGGTTTTCGAGGGGCGGAACTGGGCATCCTGTTCCTCTATATCGGCAGCCCGACCGCCGCTGCCAGCTACGTGATGGCGCGGGCCGCCAATGGCAATCATGAGCTGGCAGCCTCGATCATCGTGATTACTACGCTACTTGCTGCGATCACCACCAATATTGGCATTTTCATCTTGCAGTGGGGCGGATGGATCTAGATCCTTGACTGCAAACAACACCAACAATACTGCCTCCCGAATTGAGGACACTTCATGCAAGACCAGAGCACGCCCGAGCGGTTGCAGCGCGGGCTGAAGAATCGCCACATCCAGCTTATCGCGCTGGGCGGGGCCATCGGCACCGGGCTTTTCCTGGGAATCGCCCAGACCATCCAGTTGGCCGGCCCGTCCGTGCTGCTGGGCTATGCCATCGCTGGCTTGATGGCTTTTCTGATCATGCGCCAACTCGGTGAGATGGTGGTCGAAGAGCCGGTCGCTGGCAGCTTCAGCCACTTCGCCCATCAGTACTGGAGCGAGTTCGCAGGCTTTGTCTCAGGCTGGAACTACTGGGTGGTGTATGTGCTGGTCGGCATGGCCGAACTCACGGCCGTCGGTATCTACGTGCAGTACTGGTGGCCGGATTTCCCCACCTGGGCCACCGCAGCGATCTTCTTCGTGGTGATCAATGCCATCAACCTGACCCAGGTGAAGGTCTACGGTGAACTGGAGTTCTGGTTCGCCCTGGTCAAGGTGGTGGCCATTGTCAGCATGATCGGCTTTGGTGCCTGGCTGCTGGGCAGTGGCCATGGCGGGCCGGACGCCAGTGTTGCCAACCTGTGGCAGTACGGTGGGTTCTTCCCCAATGGCATCACCGGGCTGATCATGGCCCTGGCGGTGATCATGTTCTCCTTCGGCGGGTTGGAGCTGGTGGGTATCACCGCTGCTGAAGCGGACAACCCGCGTGAAAGCATTCCGAAGGCCACCAACCAGGTGGTCTATCGCATCCTGATTTTCTACATCGGCGCCCTGGCGGTGCTGTTGTCGCTCTACCCTTGGCAGAAAGTCGTGCAAGGCGGCAGCCCGTTCGTGATGATCTTCCACGAACTGGACAGCGACCTAGTGGCGACCATCCTCAACATCGTGGTGCTGACCGCTGCGCTGTCGGTGTACAACAGCTGCGTATACGCCAACAGCCGCATGCTGTTCGGCCTGGCCAGCCAGGGCGATGCCCCGCGTCAATTGCTGAAAGTCAGCCGCCGGGGTGTGCCGTTGACCGCGTTGGGTGTCTCTGCACTGGCGACCGGGCTGTGCGTGCTGATCAACTATCTGATGCCAGGAGAGGCCTTCGGCTTGCTGATGGCGCTGGCAGTATCGGCACTGGTTATCAACTGGGCGAGCATCAGCATCACCCACCTGAAGTTCCGCAAGGCCAAGCTGGCGGCGGGCATCATGCCGTTCTACCGCAGTCTGGGACATCCGCTGACCAACTACCTGTGCCTGGCATTCATCGTGTTGATCTTGGTGGTGATGTACCTGACACCACCGATCCGCATTTCCGTGATGCTGATCCCGCTGTGGATCGCGGTCTTGTGGGTGGCGTTCAAGTTGAAGAAGGCTCGCCAAGCCAGATAAGAACGGCGGCGGCTTCGTCGCGGATGAATCCGCTTCCACAGGTGTTGCGCATTGAGTGAAAGCAGCGCAATACCTGTGGGTGTGGTAAAGCCGCGAAGCGGCGGGGCATTGAAGACGGCTTCAGCCTTCGTAGCTGTCGATGACTTCCTGTGCTGCGCGGAACGCATCGATTGCCGCTGGCACCCCCGCATACACAGCGCAGTGCAGCAGCGCTTCGCGAATCTCTTCCACGGTGCAGCCGTTGTTCAATGCACCGCGGACATGGCCTTTGAGCTCCTGAGGGCATTTCAGGGCGGTCAAGGCGGCCAGGGTGATCAGGCTGCGGGTCTTGAGTGGCAGTCCTTCACGGGCCCAGACGCTGCCCCAGGCGTGTTCATTGACGAAGTCCTGCAACGGCTGGGTGAAGTCGGTGGCGTTGTTCAGTGCCCGGTCGACGAACGCATCGCCCATGACCTGGCGGCGTATCTGCTCGCCGGATTTTCTCGAGTCGGCCATATCCAATTCCTTAGTGTTGACGGCGCCAGGCGCGTACCGTGGTGTACAGCAGCACCAGGCCGAGCACGGGCATTACGTAGAACAGCATGAGCCGCTCCAGGCGGCCAGCCAGCGGCATGCCGGTGGTGAACGCCACCACATGCAGGCCATAGGCCAGATACAGGCAAAGGAACACCAGGCCTTCAGCACGGGTGACCCGGTAGCCGGAATAGAACACCGGCAGGCTCAGCGCCGCGACGCCCAACATCACCGGTAAGTCGAAGTCCAAGGCATTGGGTGAGATCGACAAGGGTGTCGGGGTGACCAGGGCGGTCAGACCCAGCACGGCCAGCAGGTTGAACAGGTTGCTGCCGATCACCGTGCCTACTGCGATCTCCCGTTCACCTCGCAAGGCGGCGATCAATGCTGCTGCGAGCTCGGGCAGCGATGTGCAGACCGCGACGACCGTAAGGCCGATGATTCGCTCGGAAAGACCCAGATCGGTGGCGACCTCGACCGCCGCTTCCAGCAGCAGGTGACCTCCCAGGCTCAGCAAGCCCAGGCCGAACAATACTTGCAGCGCGGCGCCGCTCCAGAAGCGTGGAGCGCTGCTATGAATAGCCTCGGGGGCCGGGTAGGTCCGGGCGTAGTGGCGTGACTGGTGCCAGAGCATGGCCAGATAACCCAGCAGACCAAGCAAGAGCAGCAGGCCTTCGAGCCGCCCCAGCTGTCCGTTGATTGCCAGCAGATAGACCAGCGCGCTGGCGGCGATCATCAGCGGGATGTCCAGGCGCACCAGTTGCCGGGAAACCCGCAGGGGGATGATCAGCGCAGCCAGGCCGAGAATCACCAGCACATTGAAGATATTGCTGCCGACCACGCTGCCCACTGCGACGTCCGGTGCCCCCTGGTAGGCCGCTTGCAGGCTCACGGTCAGTTGCGGCGCGGTACTGCCGAAAGCCACCAGACTCAGACCGATGATCAGCGGGCGTACGTGCAGACGCGTGGCCAGGCGCAAGGCGGCGCGTACCAAAAGCTCCGCGCCGATGACGAGCAGCACGAGGCCCACGCCCAATTGCAGAAGGCTGAAGGTGGGAAGGGTGGCCAGGTCGAAAATGGTTGGGACTCCTGTCAGATCAGTCGCTCAGCCCTTGTACTCGGACTCGCGCCGTTCCGCTACGGATCATCCCGATTTTTTCTGCGGCAGCCCGTGACAGATCGATCAGTCGGCCTCGCGTGTGCGGGCCGCGGTCGTTGATACGCACGACGACGCTGCGCTTGTTGCTCAGGTTGGTCACCAGTACGCGGCTGCCAAAAGGCAGGCTGCGGTGGGCGGCGGTCAGGCCATGCTGGTTGAAGGGTTCGCCGCTGGCGGTGCGTTTGCCGTGGTGACGGGAGCCGTAATAAGAGGCAGTGCCGGTCTGGTCGTAACCGCGGGAATCGATATCGTGGCTGGCGCAGCCGGCCAGCAGGGAGAAGAGGGCGAGGCTGCCGAGGGAACGCTTGATCAAGTCGAAAGCTCCAGGACTGCGGTTTCAGGGCGTTACGCACCCCATCGCCTGCTTCGCCAACGTCCACAGGATAGCGGCTATACCTCCTGTGGAAGCTGGCGATGCCTGCGTTGGGCTGCCTAGCAGCCCCAGAACAGAATCACCCTTCGAGCTTGGCTTTGAGCAATTGGTTCACTTGCCCCGGGTTAGCTTTGCCCTTGGACGCTTTCATTGCCTGGCCGACGAAGAAGCCGAACATCTTGCCACGCTTGGCCTCGTCGGCGGCGCGGTACTGTTCGACCTGTTCAGCGTTGGCAGCGAGCATCTCGTCGAGCATCTTGTCGATCGCACCGGTGTCGGTCACCTGCTTGAGGCCTTTGCTTTCGATGATGCTGTCAGCGTCGCCTTCACCGGCGGCCATGGCCTCGAACACCGTCTTGGCGATCTTGCCGCTGATGGTGTTGTCACGGATGCGCAGCAGCATGCCGCCGAGTTGTTCGGCAGTGACGGGGGCTTGGTCGATCTCCACCCCCAGCTTGTTGAGCAGGCTGCCCAGCTCGACCATCACCCAGTTGGCGGCGAGCTTGGCGTCGCCACCGATGCGGGCGACTTCCTCGAAGTAATCGGCCTGTTCGCGGCTAGCTGCCAATACGTTGGCGTCATAGGCCGACAGGCCGTACTGGCTCTGGAAACGCTCGACTTTCTGCTGCGGCAGTTCCGGCAGGCTGGCGCGGGTAGCTTCGAGGAAGGCGTCCTCGATGACCACTGGCAGCAGGTCCGGGTCGGGGAAGTAACGGTAGTCGTTGGCCTCCTCCTTGCTGCGCATCGAGCGCGTTTCGTCTTTGTTCGGGTCGTACAGACGGGTTTCCTGGACAACCTTGCCGCCGTCCTCGATGAGGTCGATCTGGCGTTGGATCTCGCTGTTGATCGCGCGCTCGATGAAGCGGAACGAGTTGACGTTCTTGATCTCGCAGCGGGTGCCGAACTCGGTCTGGCCTTTCGGGCGGACCGAAACGTTGCAGTCGCAGCGCAGCGAGCCTTCGGCCATGTTGCCGTCGCAGATACCCAGGTAGCGGACCAGGGCGTGGATTGCCTTGACGTAGGCCACGGCTTCCTTGGCGCTGCGCATGTCCGGTTCGGAGACGATTTCCAGCAATGGCGTACCGGCGCGGTTCAGGTCGATGCCGGTGGAGCCGCTGAAGTCTTCATGTAGGCTCTTGCCGGCGTCTTCCTCCAAGTGCGCGCGGGTGATGCCGATGCGCTTGATGGTGCCGTCTTCCAGGGCGATGTCCAGATGGCCCTTGCCGACGATCGGCAGGTCCATCTGGCTGATCTGGTAGCCCTTGGGCAGGTCCGGGTAGAAGTAGTTCTTGCGCGCGAACACGTTGCGCTTGCCGATTTCGGCGTCGATCGCCAGGCCGAACATGCAGGCCATGCGCACGGCTTCCTGGTTCAGCACCGGCAGAACGCCGGGCATGCCGAGGTCGACCAGGCTGGCCTGGGTGTTCGGCTCGGAGCCGAAGGTGGTGGCGCTGCCGGAGAAGATCTTCGACTGGGTGGCGAGCTGGGTATGAATCTCCAGCCCGATCACAACTTCCCATTGCATGTGTGAATTCCTCAGAAGCCGTTAGGGGCGCGGGTGTGCCAGTCGGTGACTTGCTGGTAACGGTGCGCGACGTTGAGCAGGCGGCCTTCCTGGAAGTACGGCGCCAGCAGCTGCACGCCGACCGGCAAGCCTTCGACGAAGCCGGCTGGCATCGACAGGCCCGGCAGGCCGGCCAGGTTGGCGGTAATGGTGTAGACGTCTTCCAGGTAGGCGGCGACCGGGTCGCTGCTCTTGGCGCCGAGCTTCCAGGCCGGGTTCGGCGTGGTTGGGCCGAGGATTACGTCGACCTGCTCGAAGGCGGCCATGAAGTCGTTCTTGATCAGTCGGCGGATCTGCTGCGCCTTGACGTAGTAGGCGTCGTAATAGCCAGCCGACAGGGCGTAGGTGCCGACCATGATGCGCCGTTGCACTTCGATGCCGAAGCCTTCGCCGCGGGAGCGCTTGTACAGGTCGGTGAGGTCCTTGGGCTCTTCGCAGCGGTAGCCGAAGCGCACGCCGTCGAAACGCGACAGGTTGGAGGAGGCCTCGGCGGGCGCGATCACGTAGTACGCTGGGATCGCGTGCTGCATGTTCGGCAGGCTGATTTCCTTGATCACCGCGCCGAGCTTTTCGAGCTCCTTGACGCTGGCCTGGATCAGGTCGGCGATGCGTGGGTCGAGGCCGGCACCGAAGTATTCCTTCGGCAGGCCGATGCGCAGGCCTTCGAGCGGTGCATTCAGGCTGGCGCTGTAGTCCGGCACCGGCTCGTCGATGCTGGTGGAGTCCTTGGCGTCGAAGCCGGCCATGCCCTGCAGCAGCAGGGCGCAGTCCTCGGCGGTGCGAGCCATCGGGCCGCCCTGGTCGAGGCTTGAGGCGTAGGCGATCATGCCCCAGCGCGAGACGCGACCGTAGGTCGGCTTCAGACCGGTGAGGTTGGTCAGTGCAGCCGGCTGGCGGATCGAGCCGCCGGTGTCGGTGCCGGTGGCGGCCGGGAGCAGGCGCGCGGCCACTGCGGCGGCGGAACCACCCGAAGAACCACCGGGGACGTGCTCGAGGTTCCAGGGGTTCTTCACCGGGCCATAGTGGCTGGATTCGTTGGCCGAGCCCATGGCGAACTCGTCCATGTTGGTCTTGCCCAGGGTGACCATGCCGGCTTCGGCCAGCTTGGCGACCACGGTGGCATCATAGGGCGCCTTGAAGTTGTCGAGCATCTTCGAGCCGCAGCTGGTGCGGATGCCGTTGGTGCAGAACAGGTCCTTGTGGGCGATCGGTGCGCCGAGCAGGGGGCTGTTCTCGCCGGCAGCGCGACGAGCGTCGGCGGCGCGGGCCTGTTGCAGGGCCTGCTCTTCGGTGATGCTGATGAAACTGTTGATCTGAGGGTCGAGCTGCTTGATGCGCGCCAGCAGGGCGCCGGTCAGCTCTTCGGAGGAAAACGACTTGTCGGCGAGTCCACGGGTGATCTCGGCCAGGGTCAATTGATGCATGGCAGGCTGTTTCCCTTACTCGATGACTTTCGGAACCAGGTACAGGCCGTTTTCGGTCGCCGGGGCGATGGCCTGGTAGCGGTCACGCTGATTGCTTTCGGTAACCTGGTCGGGGCGCAGACGCTGGCTGGCCTCCAGAGGGTGGGCCAGGGGTTCGATGCCGTTGGTGTCGACGGCTTGCATCTGGTCGACCAGCCCGAGAATACTGTTCAAGGCATCAGTAATGCGTGGCAGTTCGCCTTCATTCAGGCCCAGGCGGGCCAGATGGGCGATCTTTTCCACGTCGCAGCGTTGAAGCGCCATGGGGATCTCCAGGAAAAACGGAACGGATAGGGTCCGTGGTGAGGAACATGCCAGCCTATCGATGGTCATACGGCCGCGATCATCTGCTGGCGTGCTCGGAAAAACTGCCAATTTAACATATTGGCTCCTTGCCCAAAATCCCCGCCATTGTTAGAGTTTGCCGCACTTTTTTACCCACGCTTTGCCTAGGGTCACTTTCCCATGTTCAAGAAACTGCGTGGCATGTTTTCCAGCGATCTGTCCATCGACCTGGGTACTGCCAACACCCTTATCTACGTGCGTGAGCGCGGTATCGTCCTGAATGAACCCTCGGTCGTTGCCATTCGTACCCACGGCAACCAGAAAAGCGTCGTCGCGGTCGGTACCGAGGCCAAGCGCATGCTGGGCCGTACGCCTGGCAACATCGCTGCCATTCGTCCGATGAAGGACGGCGTGATCGCCGATTTCAGCGTTTGTGAAAAAATGCTGCAGTACTTCATCAACAAGGTTCACGAGAACAGCTTCCTGCAGCCCAGCCCGCGTGTGCTGATCTGTGTGCCGTGCAAATCGACCCAGGTAGAGCGACGCGCCATTCGCGAGTCCGCCCTGGGAGCTGGTGCCCGTGAGGTGTTCCTGATCGAAGAACCGATGGCCGCAGCCATTGGTGCCGGCCTGCCGGTAGAGGAAGCCCGCGGCTCGATGGTCGTGGACATCGGCGGTGGCACCACGGAGATCGCGCTGATTTCCCTGAACGGCGTGGTCTACGCCGAATCCGTGCGGGTAGGTGGTGATCGCTTCGACGAAGCCATCGTGACTTACGTACGCCGCAACTATGGCAGCCTGATCGGCGAATCCACCGCCGAGCGCATCAAACAGGAAATCGGCACCGCCTACCCGGGCGGCGAAATTCGCGAAGTCGACGTTCGTGGCCGTAACCTGGCTGAAGGCGTGCCGCGGGCCTTCACCCTCAACTCCAATGAGGTGCTCGAAGCCCTGCAGGAGTCCCTGGCAACCATCGTCCAGGCGGTCAAGAGCGCCCTGGAGCAGTCTCCGCCAGAACTGGCCTCGGACATCGCCGAACGTGGCCTGGTGTTGACCGGTGGTGGTGCGCTGCTGCGTGACCTCGACAAGCTGCTGGCCCAGGAAACCGGCCTGCCGGTGATCGTCGCCGAAGATCCTCTGACCTGCGTTGCCCGCGGTGGCGGTCGTGCACTGGAGATGATGGACAAGCACGCCATGGATCTGCTCTCCAGCGAGTGATCCCATACGGTCCATGCATGCATGGATTGTGTTCGCCCGGTTTACAGGTAGCACGCACAGTGCTACCTGTATGCGCTGGGCTGGCGTCCGTCCGGGCGTCGTTTCCGTTAACCCGCAAGCAGGCCGGTGCATTGCTTCATGTCCAATGACCTCCTGAATCGTCGTCCACGAGGAACGGCCCATTAAACCGCTTTTCTCCAAGGGCCCCTCGCTGGGCGTTCGTCTCCTGGTACTGGTGGTGCTGTCGGTCGCGCTGATGGTGGTCGATTCGCGCTTCGCGGTGCTCAAGCCAGTGCGCAGCCAGATGGGGCTGGTACTGATGGAATCCTATTGGGTCACCGACTTGCCGCAACGCCTGTGGCAGGGTGTGGCCAGCCAGTTCGGCAGCCGTACCGAATTGATCGCGGAAAACGAAAAACTCAAGACCGAAGCCCTGTTGCTGCAAGGGCGGCTGCAGAAGCTGGCGGCCCTGACCGAGCAGAACGTGCGGTTGCGCGAATTGCTGAACTCCTCGGCGCTGGTCAATGAGAAGGTCGAAGTGGCCGAACTCATCGGCGTGGACCCCAACCCCTTCACCCACCGCATCCTCATCAACAAGGGCGAGCGTGACGGCGTGTTCCTCGGTCAGCCGGTGCTCGATGCCCGTGGCCTGATGGGGCAGGTGGTCGAGTTGATGCCTTACACCTCGCGCGTTCTGTTGCTGACCGACACCACTCACAGCATTCCGGTCCAGGTCAACCGCAACGGCCTGCGGGCCATCGCCAGCGGCACCGGCAACCCGGAGCGTCTGGAGCTGCGTCATGTGGCTGACACGGCTGACATCAAAGAGGGCGACCTCCTGGTCAGCTCCGGGATGGGCCAGCGCTTCCCCGCGGGTTACCCGGTGGCCACGGTCAACGAAGTGATCCACGATTCCGGTCAGCCATTTGCGATCGTGCGCGCGATTCCCACCGCCGCGCTCAACCGCAGCCGCTACATGTTGCTGGTGTTCAGCGACCGGCGTACGGCCGAGCAGCGTGCTACCGATGCCGGGATCGCCCAGGAAGAGGCCGATCGCAAAGGCGCGACGGGCACCAACGGCCAGGGTACCGGCGAAGGCGGGCAGGGTACGCCTGCCACGACACCTGCCCCTTCGGCCGCCCCCGCCGCGCCTGTGGTCCCTGCACCTGCTGCTGCCCCTGCCACGCCGGCAGTGGCTCCCGCAGCACCGCCCCCCTCCCGGAGACAATGATGGCTCGCTCCCGCAGCAAGAACGGCTGGGTGATCTGGCTGACATTCATCATCGGCCTGTTGCTCAGCGTTTCGCCAATGCCCCAGTTCATGGAAGTGTTCCGGCCCATGTGGCTGGCCATGCTGGTGTCCTTCTGGACCTTGGCGGTGCCCAACAAGGTCGGCATGACCACTGCATTCATTCTCGGTCTGGCAGAGGATGTGCTGTACGGCACCCTGTTAGGGCAGAACGCCCTGATCCTGACGCTGATCACGTTCCTGGTGCTGTCCTTGCAACAGCGCCTGCGTATGTATCCCATGTGGCAGCAGAGCCTGGTGATCCTGGTGATCTTCGGCATCGCCCAGTTGATCCAGCTGTGGCTCAGCGCCTTGACCGGTAACCGCCTGCCCACGCTTGCATTGGTCTGGTCGGCGGTCATCAGTGCCTTGCTCTGGCCATGGATCAGCTTTGCCCTGCGCGATTTGCGCCGACGCTTGCACATCAACTGACGGCAACGCCGAATCTGACAGGGAGATGTCGACATGACCCCGCTGTACCTGGCCTCAGGCTCGCCACGCCGTCGTGAACTGCTGGCTCAGATAGGCGTTCCGTTCACCCTGGTCGCTGCCCCCATCGATGAAACTCCGCTACCAGGCGAAGGCGCTGCCGATTATGTCGAGCGTCTGGCCCGGGCCAAGGCGGCTGCAGGCCTCGCCCAAGTTCAAGGCGCTGGGGTGGTGTTGGGGGCCGACACCGCCGTGGTGCTCGATGGCCGCATCCTCGGCAAGCCCGAAAACCGTGAACATGCCCTGGCCATGCTGGCCGAACTTTCCGATCGCGAGCACCAGGTACTCACCGCCGTCGCCTTGACCGATGGTCAGCGGTGCCTGAGCGCCTGCGTGGCGAGTACCGTGCGTTTCCGTGCGATCGGCGCAAGCGAGGCCGAGCGCTATTGGGCCAGTGGCGAACCGCAGGACAAGGCCGGTGGCTATGCCATCCAGGGCCTTGGTGCGGTCTTCGTCACCGGTCTTACCGGCAGCTACTCGGCCGTGGTCGGCCTGCCTTTGAGCGAAACCGCCGATCTGCTCGGGCAGTTCGCGATTGCCTGCTGGCAACAGCACGAGGTTCCAGCGCCGCGCTAGCCAGCTACCCGACCGCGATCCATCATTACCGAACACCTTTGACGAGAGCCTGCCATGAGTGAAGAGATCCTGATCAACATCACCCCGATGGAATCACGTGTGGCAGTGGTGGAAAACGGTGTCCTGCAAGAGGTCCACGTCGAGCGCACACAGCGTCGGGGCATTGTCGGCAACATCTACAAAGGCAAAGTGGTACGCGTCCTGCCGGGCATGCAGGCGGCTTTCGTCGACATAGGCTTGGAACGCGCTGCCTTCATCCACGCCTCGGAAATCTCCCAGCGTGAAGGTTCGGCGGTGGAGAACATCACCGCCTTGGTCCATGAAGGCCAGGCGCTGGTGGTCCAGGTGACGAAGGATCCGATCGGCACCAAGGGCGCCCGCCTGACCACTCAGTTGTCGATCCCGTCGCGCTACCTGGTGTACATGCCACGCAGCAGCCACGTGGGTATTTCCCTGAAAATCGAGGATGAGGCCGAGCGCGAGCGCCTCAAGCAAGTGGTCAGCGATTGCGTGGAAAAAGAAGACATCAAGGACGCTGGTGGCTTCATCCTGCGTACCGCCGCCGAGGGCGCCCGGACCGACGAAATCCTCCAGGACATCCGTTACCTGCGTCGCCTGTGGGAGCAGATCGGCAGCCAGATCCAGACCTGCGGCGCCCCGTTGGTCATCTACGAGGATCTGGGGCTGGCCTTGCGTACCCTGCGCGACCTGGTCAATCCGAAGATTGAGAAGATCCGCATCGATTCTCGAGAAACCTTCCAGAAAACCACGCAGTTCGTCGCCGAACTGATGCCTGAGATCGCCGACCGTCTCGAACACTATCCGGGCGAGCGGCCGATCTTCGACTTGTATGGCGTCGAGGACGAGATCCAGCGCGCCCTGGAGCGCAAGGTGCCGCTCAAGTCCGGTGGCTATCTGGTGGTCGATCCTGCCGAGGCGATGACTACGATCGATGTCAACACCGGTGCCTTCGTCGGCCATCGCAACCTCGAAGAGACCATCTTCAAGACCAACCTCGAAGCGGCTACTGCCATTGCCCGCCAACTGCGCCTGCGCAACATTGGCGGGATCATCATCATCGACTTCATCGACATGGAGGACGAGGAGCATCAGCGCCAGGTGCTACGCACCCTGGAGAAGCAGCTCGAGAGGGATCATGCAAAGACCAATATCATCGGCATCACTGAGCTGGGCTTGGTTCAGATGACCCGCAAGCGCACCCGTGAAAGCCTCGAGCAGGTGCTGTGCGAGCCCTGCATCGCGTGCCAGGGGCGCGGCAAGCTGAAGACCCCCGAGACCGTGTGTTACGAAATTTTCCGGGAGATCCTCCGTGAGGCCCGGGCATACCAGGCCGAGGGTTACCGGGTTCTGGCCAATCAGAAAGTCGTCGATCGCCTGCTGGATGAGGAGTCTGGCAACGTTGCCGAGCTGGAGGCCTTCATCGGCCGGACCATTCGCTTCCAGGTCGAATCCATGTACTCGCAAGAACAATACGATGTGGTGCTGCTCTGACTCGTTCTGAAACCTTTATGTGGTCGGGCATGCTGGCAAAGCCCCGGTACCGAGCCATAGTTAAGGCACGACTTGGAGGGCCATGGCCATGGGACGTCTGACCCACGTTCTAGGCGCCTTGACCCGCTGGGGGCTGGGATTCTGCGCCCTGCTGGCGGTGCTGGTGGCGCTGTATGTCAGCCTCGGTCGGGAACTGGTCCCCCTGGTGGCCGAATACCGCGCCGAAGTAGAAAGCAAGGCTGAGCAAGCCCTGGGGCTGCCGGTGCATGTCGGTGCCCTCGAGGGGCGCTGGAGTGGTCTGGCACCGGTGCTGCGGGTGCGTGACCTGCAAGTGGGCGAGGGCGCCTCGGCATTGCGCCTGGATGAAGTCAAGGCCGTTCCTGACCTGTGGGCTAGCCTCAAAGCGCGCGAACTGCGTCTGGCGCGTATCCAGCTGGGCGGTCTGCAACTGATCCTGCGTGAGGACGAACAGGGCGCCTGGGCGCTCGAAGGGCTGCCTCGCAAGGACGATACGCCATTGGACCCCGCCCAGGTGCTGCAACGCTTGCGACAACTGGGCAGGGTCGATGTTTTCGACAGCCAGGTGACCCTTCATCCCTGGCAACGCGATCCTCTCACCCTCACCTATGTGAGCCTGGGTTTGCAGGCCGGTGCGTCCCGCCAGGCCCTGGATCTGCGCGCGACCTTGCCGGACGGCCAACCCATGGCCGTCAGTCTGCATAGCCGCGCCAATGCCAAGGCCTGGCGCGACGGTGAGTTCGAAGCCTACCTGAGCCTGCCGCAAAGCGATTGGGCCCGCTGGTTGCCCCCACGTCTGTTGGGCCAATGGAAGGCTCGTACCTTGCGGGCGGGGGGAGAGTTCTGGGTCGACTGGGGGCAGGGCCAGTTGCAACGGGCGGTAGTGCGGCTCAATGCGCCGCAGCTGCGCGGTGCCTACAGCGAGCGCAAGGCAGTGACCCTCGATAACCTGGCATTGACCGCCTGGCTCCAGCGCGGCGAGGACGGTTTCGAAGGCGTGGTCGATTCGTTGGCCGTCAGTATCGGCAAGCAGCGCTGGGAAACCCATGTACAGCTCAAGCAGCAGGTCGGCGAGGAGGCGAACCAGGAAAGCTGGCAGATCCAGGCCGACCGGCTTGACCTGACGCCGCTGACGCCGCTGGTCCAAGGGCTGGCGCCGTTGCCGGAAAAACTCATGGCCGTGGTAGACGCCCTAAAGGTC
Source organism: Pseudomonas sp. HMSC08G10 (assembly GCF_001808425.1). Lineage (NCBI taxonomy): Bacteria > Pseudomonadati > Pseudomonadota > Gammaproteobacteria > Pseudomonadales > Pseudomonadaceae > Pseudomonas > Pseudomonas sp. HMSC08G10. The sequence goes on from NZ_KV793335.1 coordinate 307,927, forward strand.
ACCGGAGCGCTGCGCAATGTGCGCCTGGACGTGCACCCCAAGGCCGAGGGAGACCAGCGCCTGCAGTTCGCCGCCAACCTCGAGAAGGTCGGCTTCGATGCCTATCACGGCGCCCCGGCAGCCGGTAACGTGAGCGGTAGCATCAGCGGCGACCTGGGCAAAGGCGAACTGCGCCTGGATACCGACGCCTTCATGTTGCATCTGTATCCCATCTTCGCCAAACCCTGGCACTACCAGAAGGCCAACGCACGGCTCACCTGGCGCCTGGACCAGGAAGGCTTCACCCTGATCGCCCCTTACATCAAGGTGCTGGGCGAAGAAGGCAAGATTGCCGCTGACTTCCTCATCCGCTTGTTGTTCGAGGAAGGCCGCGAGGACTACATGGACTTGCGCGTCGGCCTGACCGAAGGTGACGGGCGCTACACTGCCAAGTACCTGCCCGAGGTGCTCAGTCCTGCCCTGGACGAGTGGCTGCGCAGCGCCATCGTCAAAGGCAACGTCGATGAAGGCTATTTCCAGTATCAAGGCTCGCTGAACCATGGCGCATCGCCCGAAGCGCGGAGCATCAGCCTGTTCTTCAAGGTGCACGATGCGGCGCTGGACTTCCAGCCCGGCTGGCCGCAGGTGCAGCAGGTCGATGGCGATGTGCTGATCGAGGACAGCGGTGTGCGCATCAAGGCCCGGCATGGCCAACTGCTCGACACCCAGGTCAGTGATGTCAGCGTCGATATCCCTCATGTGGCGGCTGGCGAGCACAGCCATCTGTACCTTGATGGGGATTTCGATGGTCGTCTGAGCGATGGCCTGAAAATTCTCCAAGAGGCTCCGATCGGCACTGGCGAAATGTTTGCCGGTTGGGAGGGCGAAGGGCCGCTCAAGGGTAAGGTCAAGCTCGATATTCCCCTGGCCCATGGCGAGCACCCCAAGGTCCAGGTCGATTTCGCCACCGCCGATGCGCGCCTGAAGGTCGCCCCGCCGAGCCTGGAGTTGAACCGTTTGAAAGGCGAATTCAGCTTTGATCTGGACAAAGGCCTCAGTGGCAAGAGCATCACCTTGCAGGCCTTTGGCAAACCGGTCACCGCGCAGATTTTCGCTGAGGGCAAGCCCGGTCAGATCCAGACCCGCATCGATGCCAGTGGCCAGATGCCCCTCAAGGCACTGACCGACTGGCTGAAATTCACCCAGCCGCTGCCCGCATCAGGCGATCTCCCCTTCCAGTTACAAATCAACCTGGGCAGTCGCGATAACCGGCTGAGCGTCAACTCCTCGCTCAAAGGCCTGGCAATCGATCTACCTGCCCCATTCGGCAAGGCCACTCAGGACACCCGCGACAGCCGTTTCAGCATGACGCTCAAAGGGCCTGAACGGCGTATCGATGCCAGCTACGGTGAGCTTGCCCGCTTTGCCTATGCTGCATCAGCCGCCACGCTGGCCCAGGGGCGCGGGGAGCTGCTGCTGGGCGGTGGCACCGCACAGCTGCCGTCTGGCCAGGGCCTGCGGGTGCGGGGGCGGATCGAATCGCTGGATATTGCACCCTGGCAAGCGCAAATGGAGCGCTTCGCAGGTCAAGACCCAGGCGGCAATGCCCGGCAGAACCTGCAGGGCGTGGACTTGAGCATTGGCCAGCTCAAGGCCTTTGGCCTCGATCTGAACCAGGCGGTCGTGCGTCTGGCCCGTGGCAGTGGTGCCTGGGACGCGCGTCTGGACAGCCGGGAGGTCATTGGCAACGCGCGCCTTCCCGATGCCAAGTCGGCGCCGATTGTCGTCAGATTGCAAACCTTGCGCCTGCCGCCTGGGGATCCTGCGGGCAAGCAGCCTGAGGATGCGCCGGACCCACTCGCGGATTTCGACCCGCGCAAGGTGCCGGCCCTGGATGTGACGATCGACAAGCTGTACCGCGGAGATGATCTGTTCGGTAGCCTGGCGGTCAAACTGCGCCCTACACCGCGCGGCATGATTTTCGATGACGTCGACCTGGACCTTAAAGGCCTGCGTATCGATGGAAGCGGTGGCTGGGAAGGCGAGCCTGGGAGTACCGGCAGCTGGTACAAAGGCCGCCTGGAGGGTAAGAACCTGGCCGACGTACTCAAGGCGTGGGGCTTCGCACCCACCGCCACTAGCCGGGATTTCCGCCTCGACGTGGATGGTCGCTGGCCTGGCTCGCCGGCGTGGGTGGCGCTCAAGCGTTTCTCCGGAAGCCTTGATGCCGCCCTGCGCTCCGGTCAGTTCGTCGAAGTCGAAGGCAGCGCCCAGGCACTGCGGGTATTCGGCCTGCTCAACTTCAACTCCATTGGTCGGCGTCTACGCCTGGACTTCTCCGATCTGTTCGACAAAGGCCTGGCCTACGACCGGGTCAAGGGCTTGCTGGTGGCAAGCCAGGGGGTCTATGTGACCCGCGAGCCGATCACAATCAAAGGCCCCTCGAGCAACTTCGAACTCGATGGCACGTTGGACCTGGTGAGCGATCGCGTCGATGCAAACCTGCAGGTGACCTTGCCGGTCACCAACAACCTGCCGCTAGCCGCCTTGATCGTCGGCGCACCGGCCGTCGGTGGCGCCCTATTCCTGGTGGACCGGCTGATCGGTGATCGTGTGTCGCGCTTTGCCAGCGTGAACTACCGCATCGAGGGGCCCTGGAAAGAGCCTAGAATGACCTTTGTGAAACCTTTCGAGAAACGCTAATGAAGTCAGCGGTCATCCAGATGGTCAGCCAGGACGATGTGCTGGCCAACCTGCAGCGCGCCAGGGCTCTGTTGGAGCAGGCTGCCGAAGGCGGCGCCCGGCTGGCGGTGCTGCCGGAGAACTTCGCCGCCATGGGGCGGCGCGATGCGGCGGCGATCGGCCACGCCGAAGCCCTTGGTCAGGGCCCGATCTTGCCCTGGTTGAAACGCACGGCCCGCGACCTCAGGTTATGGATTGTGGCCGGCACCCTGCCATTGCCGCCTGCCGACCAGCCAGATGCAAAGGCCCATGCCTGCTCTTTGCTGATCGACGAGCACGGTGAGGTCGCGGCGCGTTACGACAAGCTGCACTTGTTCGATGTGGATGTGGCTGACAGCCGCGGGCGCTATCGTGAGTCCGATGACTATGCCCACGGCAGCCAGGTGGTGGTCGCCGATACGCCGGTCGGTCGTCTGGGTCTCACGGTGTGCTACGACCTGCGCTTTCCCGAGCTGTACAGCGCCTTGCGCGAGGCCGGTGCGGAACTGATCAGCGCTCCGGCGGCCTTCACCGCTGTGACCGGCGCGGCCCATTGGGAAGTGCTGATTCGTGCGAGGGCGATCGAAACCCAGTGCTACCTATTGGCGGCAGCCCAGGGCGGCACTCATCCGGGACCACGGGAAACCCATGGTCATGCGGCGATCATCGACCCTTGGGGACGGATCATCGCCGAACAGGCGCGCGGCGAAGGCGTATTGCTGGCCGAGCGCGACAGCGCAGAACAGGCGTCCATCCGGACGCGAATGCCGGTTGCCTTGCACCGGCGCTTTTTCTCGCAGGACGCCTTGCGGCCTGCGCACACCTCGGAGTGACTATGAGCCAGATGTTATCCACCGTCAGCGAACAGCTGCTGGCCCCGGGCGGACTGACCCTGGACAGCCTGCAGGCTGTGCTTGGCGAGTTGGCGGGGCCCGGTATCGATGCAGCCGACCTGTACTTCCAGGGGCAGATTTCAGAGACCTGGGCGCTGGAGGACGGCATCGTCAAGGAAGGCAATTTCAACCTTGACCAAGGCGTGGGCGTGCGTGCTCAGTCCGGTGAGAAGACCGGCTTCGCCTACAGTAATGCCATTAACCTCGAGGCCCTGACCTCGGCGGCCCGTGCCGCGAGATCTATTTCACGCGCTGGGCAGGAAGGCCGCGTACAGGCCTTCCGCAGCCAGGATGTGGTGGCGCTTTACGCCCAGGACAACCCACTGGACGTGCTCAGTCGCGCCGAAAAAGTCGAGCTGCTCAAGCGTGTGGATGCGGCCACTCGCGCTCTGGATCCGCGTATCCAGCAGGTCACCGTGAGCATGGCCGGGGTCTGGGAGCGGATCCTGGTGGCCGCGGTCGATGGCAGCTTGGCAGCTGATGTTCGCCCGTTGGTGCGCTTCAACGTCAGTGTAATCGTCGAACAGAACGGTCGTCGCGAGCGCGGTGGCCAGGGCGGAGGCGGGCGTACCGACTACCGCTATTTCACCGAGGAGCGGGTCATGGGATATGCCCGGGAGGCGCTTCGCCAGGCGCTGGTCAACCTCGAAGCCAAGCCGGCCCCGGCAGGTACCTTGCCGGTGGTCCTCGGCCCGGGCTGGTCCGGCGTACTGCTGCATGAAGCGGTGGGCCATGGCCTGGAAGGGGACTTCAACCGCAAGGGCAGTTCGGCCTACAGCGGGCGTATTGGCGAGCAGGTGGCCTCGACGCTGTGCACCATCGTCGACGACGGCACGCTCGAGGGGCGCCGTGGTTCGCTGAGCGTGGACGACGAGGGGACCCCGACCGAGTGCACCACGTTGATCGAGAACGGCATTCTCAAGGGCTACATGCAAGACAAGCTCAATGCACGCCTGATGGGCATGGCGGTCACCGGCAACGGACGGCGCGAATCCTATGCCCACCTGCCGATGCCGCGCATGACCAACACCTACATGCGCGCCGGTGACAGCGACCCACAGGAAATCATCGCCTCGGTGAAAAAGGGTATTTACTGCGCCAACCTCGGTGGTGGCCAGGTTGATATCACCAGCGGCAAGTTCGTGTTCTCGACCAGCGAGGCCTACCTCATCGAGGATGGCAAGATCACAGCGCCGGTCAAGGGGGCGACCCTGATCGGCAATGGTCCGGAGGCGATGAGCCGGGTTTCGATGGTCGGCAACGACCTGGCTTTGGACAGCGGCGTCGGGACGTGCGGCAAGGATGGGCAATCGGTGCCGGTAGGCGTTGGCCAACCGACCCTGAAACTGGACGCCATCACCGTGGGTGGTACAGGCGCGTGACTAGGGTAAAGGACCGCAATGCGGTCCTTTGGGATTTCACCGGGGTTGCATGTCAGCCCCGGGACGAGGACCTCAGCGCAGGCCCCGTTGGGTCTCGTCGAGGTCGCGTATGTATTTGAAGACCTTGCGCGCGGCGGCCGGCGGTTTGTTCCGGGCCTTCTCGTGCTGGGCATGACGGATCAGCGAGCGCAGGTGCTGGCGGTCGGTGTCGGGATACTCGTTGACGAAGCGCTCGAGGTCTTCGTCATTGCCATCGACCAGACGATCGCGCCAACGCTCCAGGTTATGGAAACGTTCGTTGTACTGGCGGCTCGAGCTGTCGATCTGTTCGAGCAGGGCATGGATGGCATCGATGTCCTGATCGCGCATCAGCTTGCCGACGAACGACATATGGCGTTTGCGAGCACCATGTGCAGTGTGCTTGTGGGCTTCGGCCAGTGCCCGGCGCAGCTCGTCGGTCAGGGGCAGGCGAGCCAGGGTATCGGCCTTGAGCGTGGTGAGGCGCTCTCCAAGCTCGACCAGCGCATGCAGCTCGCGCTTGATCTGGGTTTTGCTTTTTTCGCCGTCGAAGGCGTCGTCGTAAGAATCAACCATGGTGGCAGTCCGCTAGAAATCGCCGCCATGATAACCAGTCGGGGGCCGCTTGTCCGGCCCGGTCGTAGAATGACCCTAGCCGTACGCAGAATTTCGAGTGGAGAGAACCATGAGTGCAGTCCAGAGCGTAGGCCCCAAGGACCTGCCGGCGTTGCAGGAACAGGTCGAGGCGATCATCGCCGAAGCACGTCGCCAGGGCGCCAGCGCCTGCGAAGTTGCGGTGTCGCTGGAGCAGGGCTTGTCCACCACGGTGCGTCAACGTGAGGTCGAGACGGTCGAGTTCAACCGCGATCAAGGTTTTGGTATCACCCTTTATGTTGGCCAGCGCAAAGGCTCGGCCAGTACATCGGCCAGCGGCCCGGACGCGATTCGCGAGACTGTGGCGGCTGCGCTGGCCATTGCCCAGCACACCTCCGAGGATGAATGCGCAGGCCTGGCCGATGCGGCGCTGATGGCCCGCGAGATCCCTGATCTCGACCTTTACCATGATTGGGCCCTGGAGCCGGAAAAGGCCGTCGAGATGGCATTGGCCTGTGAGGCCGCAGCCTTCGATGCCGACCCGCGCATCCTCAATGCCGATGGCACGACCTTGAACACCCACCAAGGCTGCCGGGTCTATGGCAACAGCCACGGTTTCATCGGCGGTTATGCCTCCACGCGCCATAGCCTGAGCTGCGTGATGATCGCCGAAGGCGAAGGACAGATGCAGCGTGACTACTGGTACGACGTCAATCGCCAGGGTCAATTGCTGGCCGACCCGCGTAGCATCGGGCAGCGCGCCGCACAGCGTGCAGCCAGCCGCCTGGGTGCTCGTCCGGTGCCGACCTGCGAGGTGCCCGTGCTGTTTTCCGCGGAACTGGCCGGCGGGTTGTTCGGCAGCTTCCTGTCGGCCATCTCCGGCGGCAACCTGTACCGTAAATCCTCCTTCCTTGATGGCGCTATCGGCCAGCGTCTGTTCCCCACCTGGCTGACGCTCGATGAACGTCCCCACTTGCCGCGAGCCCTGGGAAGCGCAGCTTTCGACGGCGATGGCCTGGCGACCTATGCAAAGCCATTCGTGGAAAAAGGCGAGCTGGTCTCTTACCTGTTGGGGACCTATTCCGGGCGCAAGCTGGGACTGCCAAGTACCGCGAACGCTGGTGGTGTGCACAACCTATTCGTCACCCATGGGGTGGAGGACCAGGCCGCACTGATCCGCCGCATGGGGCGTGGTTTGCTAGTGACCGAACTGATGGGGCACGGCCTCAACATGGTGACGGGGGATTACTCCCGCGGCGCGGCGGGCTTCTGGGTGGAGAATGGCGAGATCCAGTTCCCCGTCCAGGAGGTGACGATCGCCGGCAACATGAAGGACATGTTCCAGCAGATCGTAGCGATCGGCAGTGATATCGAAACCCGGAGCAATATTCATAGCGGCTCGGTGCTGATCGAGCGGATGACGGTGGCGGGGAGCTGATACCTGCCAGCAGGCGGGACAATTGAAACTCAGGGCCGCGTAGCGGCCCTTTGCTTTTGTTCTGTGTGGGGGATGTTGCCATCCCAGAATTGGGATCTGAACCAGTAAGGCTACGCGGCAAGGTCAGCCAGGTCGGCTCGATGTGAGCCCTTCGCGGCGGATTACTCGCCTTCGTCGAAATAGTTGTTGATCAATTCGACCAAGGCGTCCATGGCCTCGTTGTCCTGTTCTCCCTCGGTCATCAGGTGCACCTGGGTGCCCTTGCCCGCGGCGAGCATCATCACTGCCATGATGCTCTTGCCATCCACCATTTTGTCCGGCGCACGCCCCACCCTGACCTGGCAGGGGAAGCGCCCGGCTACGCCAACGAACTTGGCTGCCGCCCGGGCGTGGAGCCCCAGCTTGTTGATGATGGTGATTTCGCGGGCGGGCATTGGGATGCGGATCCTGTGGGCTAGAGGTCGCGATGGCGGACCTGGACGTTTTTCAGGGTGGGTTGCAAAAGTTGGCCCAGGCGCTCGGTCAGGTAGACAGAACGGTGGTGACCGCCTGTGCAGCCAATCGCGATGGTGACATAGGCGCGATTGCTGGCGGCGAATCGTGGCAGCCATTTGAGCAGATAACTGGAGATGTCCTGGAACATCTCTTCGACATCCGGTTGGGCGGCCAGGTAGTCGATTACCGGCTGGTCCAGCCCGGAGTGTTCGCGTAGCTCGGGCTTCCAATACGGATTGGGCAGGCAACGCACATCGAACACCAGATCGGCATCCACCGGCATGCCGCGCTTGAAGCCAAAGGACTCCACCAGAAACGCTGTGCCTGGCTCGGGCTGATTGAGCAGACGCAGCTTGATCGAGTCGCGCAACTGGTAAAGGTTGAGGTTGGTGGTGTCGATCTTGAGATCGGCCAGATCGGCGATCGGGCCCAGCAGTTCGCTTTCGACACGGATCGCTTCGGCGAGGGAGCGATTGGCGTTGGTCAGCGGGTGTCGACGACGCGTTTCGGAGAAGCGCTTGAGCAGGGTCTCCTCGTCGGCATCCAGATACAGCACGTCGCACTGGATATGCTGGGCTCGCGCGCCCTCAAGCAGTTCGGGGAAGCGCGTCAGGTGACTGGGCAGGTTGCGCGCGTCGATGGAGACAGCCACCTTGGGTTGCAGCAGTTCGGTATTGATCAATGCGTTTTCTGCCAACTGCGGCAATAGCCCGGCGGGTAGGTTGTCGATGCAGTAATAACCGTTGTCTTCCAGCACGTCGAGGGCGGTGCTTTTGCCGGAGCCAGACCGGCCGCTGACGATGATCAGGCGCATGTTCAGTGCTCGTTCTGTGCGTCCAGGACTACCTGGTACAGGGCCTCGCTGCTGTTGGCGGCACGCAGGCGATCGCGGACCTCCTTGCGATCTAGCATGCTGGCAATCTGGCGCAGCAGTTCAAGGTGGGCGTCGGTGGCGGCTTCTGGCACAAGCAGGACGAACAGCAGATCCACCGGCGCGCCATCGATGGCGTCATAGTCGATGGGGGCATCCAGGTGCAGCAGGGCGCTGACCGGAGCGGTGCAGCCTTCGAGGCGACAATGGGGGATGGCGATGCCGTTGCCGAAACCGGTGGATCCGAGCTTTTCACGGCCAACCAGTTTTTCGAATACGTCTTCCATCTCCAGTTCGGGCACTTCCCTGGCGATCAGGGTGGCGATTTCCTGGAGCACGCGCTTTTTACTGCCGCCCGGCACGTTCACGAGGGAACGGCCGGGGGTCAGGATGGTTTCAAGTCGGATCATGGATGAGAGGGATCAGCGGGCGGCTGCACCTTGCAGCAGGCTTTGCTGTTTTTCCTTATGTTTTTTCAGTTGGCGGTCGAGCTTGTCAGCCAGGGCGTCGATCGCTGCATACATGTCTTGGTGTTCGGCATTGGCGACCACTTCACCGCCGGGAATCTGGAGTGTGGCCTCCACCTTCTGCTGCAGTTTTTCGACCTTCATGATCACCGTCACGTTGGTGATCTTGTCGAAATGTCCCTCCACGCGGGCGAGCTTTTCAAGGACATACTCGCGCAGTGGTTGAGTGACTTCTACATGCTGTCCACTGATGTTGACTTGCATACAGCTTCTCCTTTGTTGCCCGTGCATAAAGGGCAGGTATTGCACCTGCCACTGAAACGCTATGGCTCTTCCAGGGGCTACATCAGTCGCTTGCGCTCACTCGACGGTGCGATGCCGAGGGACTCGCGGTACTTGGCGACGGTGCGACGGGCTACCTGGATGCCTTGTGCCTCCAGTAAACCAGCGATCTTGCTGTCACTCAATGGCTTTTTCTGATTTTCCGCCGCAACCAGTTTCTTGATGATCGCGCGGATCGCCGTAGACGAGCATTCACCGCCTTCGGAGGTGCTTACATGGCTCGAGAAAAAGTATTTCAGCTCGTAGATACCGCGCGGGGTATGCATGTATTTCTGCGTGGTGACCCGGGAAATGGTCGATTCGTGCATGCCTACCGCTTCGGCGATATCGTGCAGTACCAGCGGCTTCATCGCCTCGTCACCATGGTCCAGGAAGCCTCGCTGGTGCTCGACGATCTGGGTGGCGACCTTCATCAGCGTCTCGTTGCGACTTTGCAGGCTCTTGATGAACCAGCGCGCTTCTTGCAACTGGTTGCGCATGAAGGTGTTGTCGGCGCTGGTATCGGCGCGGCGGACGAAGCCGGCATACTGCGGGTTTACCCGCAGGCGTGGTATCGCTTCCTGGTTCAGTTCGACCAGCCAGCGGTCGCTGTCCTTGCGCACGATGACGTCGGGGACCACGTACTCGGGCTCGCTGGACTCGATCTGCGAACCAGGGCGCGGGTTCAGGCTCTGCACCAGCTCAATGACCTGGCGCAGCTCGTCCTCCTTGATCTTCATGCGACGCATCAGCTGGCTGTAGTCGCGGCTGCCGAGCAGGTCGATGAAATCGGTGACCAGGCGCTGCGCCTCGGCCATCCAGGGGGTGTTCGCCGGAAGCTGACGCAGCTGCAGCAGCAGGCACTCGCCAAGGTTGCGGGCGCCAATGCCTGCGGGTTCGAACTGCTGGATGCGATGCAGTACCGCTTCGACCTCGTCGAGCTCGATATCCAGTTCAGGGTCGAAACCTGCGCAGATTTCTTCGAGGCTGTCCTCCAGGTAACCCTGTTCGTTGATGCTGTCGATCAGGGTCACGGCGATCAGCCGGTCGGTGTCGGACATCGGCGCCAGGTTGAGTTGCCACAGAAGATGGCTCTGCAGGCTTTCGCCGACGGAAGTGCGGGTGGTGAAGTCCCACTCGTCGTCATCGCTGGCGGGCAGGTTGCTGGCGCTGGTCTGGTAGATGTCTTCCCAGGCAGTGTCCACGGGTAATTCGTTGGGGATGCGCTCGTTCCATTCGCCTTCCTCCAGGTTCTCGGCACTGCTGGTGCTTTCCTGGAAGCTGCTCTCTTGGGCTTCGGCAGCCGGCTTGCTTTCGGCGTTGTCGGCCATCGGGTCGCTGTTGTCGAAGTCGTCGCCGTCTTCCTGACGTTCGAGCATCGGATTGGACTCCAGCGCTTCCTGGATTTCTTGTTGGAGGTCCAGGGTGGATAGCTGGAGCAGACGGATGGCCTGTTGCAACTGCGGGGTCATCGTCAGTTGCTGGCCCATTTTTAGGACGAGCGATGGTTTCATGGCTGGGGCTTAATACCTTGTTCGCCGGCGCGCATGCGCCATCCACTACACGTAGGGCGCCGAGGCGCCAATTTTAAGCAAGTTATATGCCTGAAATTGTAGCGTTTGCCTAGAGCACTGTGTCACTTCCTTCAGTGCTCCAAGCAGACTCCGGGCCTTTAAAGTCGGAACTCGTGGCCCAGGTAAACCTCCTTGACCAAATCGTTGGCCAGGATGGTCTCGGCGTCGCCCTCGGCGATCAGCTGACCATCATTGACGATGTAGGCGGTTTCACAGATATCAAGGGTTTCACGGACGTTGTGGTCGGTGATCAGCACGCCGATGCCCTTGGCCTTGAGGTGGTGGATGATCTGTTTGATATCGCCAACGGAGATCGGGTCTACACCAGCGAAAGGTTCGTCCAGCAGGATGAACTTCGGTGCGGTGGCCAGGGCGCGGGCGATCTCGACCCGGCGGCGTTCGCCACCGGAGAGGCTCATGCCAAGGTTGTCGCGGATGTGGCTGATGTGGAATTCCTGCAGAAGGCTTTCCAGCTCCTTTCTGCGGCTGTCACGGTCGAGCTCCTTGCGGGTTTCGAGGATGGCCATGATGTTGTCGGCCACCGACAGCTTGCGGAAGATCGAGGCTTCCTGGGGCAGATAGCCGATGCCGGCACGGGCGCGACCGTGCATGGGTTGATGGCTGACGTCCAGGTTGTCGATCAGTACGCGTCCCTGGTCGGCGCGGACCAGGCCAACGATCATGTAGAAGCAGGTGGTCTTGCCGGCGCCGTTGGGACCGAGCAGGCCGACGATCTGACCGCTGTCGATCGACAGGCTGACGTCGCGGACAACCTGGCGGCTCTTGTAGCTCTTGGCCAAGTGCTGGGCTTTGAGGGTTGCCATTTACTCGGCCTTCTTCTTCGGCTGGATCACCATGTCGATACGCTGACGTGGCGAAGTCACATTGCCACCACGACCGGCGGTAGCCACCTGGGTCTTGGTGTTGTAGACGATCTTCTCGCCTTCGGTGGTGTTGCCTTCGTTCTCGACCTTGGCGCGGTCGGTGAGGATCACCATGTCCTTTTGCGCCTGGTACTGGATGGTCACGCCCCAGCCTTTCATCTTGTCGGGTTTGGCGGCGCTCTGCTGTTGCTCGAAGTAGGCCAGGTTGCCCACCGAGGTGACCACGTCGATATCGCCGGAGGCGGCACGGGTGATGGTCACGGTGTTGCCTTTGATCATCATCGAACCCTGGGTGATGATCACGTCGCCGGTGTAGGTGGCGACGCCTTGCTTGTCGTCCAGGTGAGCGTTGTCAGCCTGGATGCGGATAGGCTGGTCACGATCGTTCGGCAGGGCCAAGGCGCTCGCGCTTCCCAGTGCCGCGCTCAGGCTGAGCAAAAAGGGGAGGGTGTTAACGAGCCTCATACTGTCCTCTTACGTTGGACAGCAGGTCCATCCTGCCGTCTTTCAAATACGCTTTCATTCCTTTGCCCGTAGTCGTCCCACCGGCGCCGTCGATTCTAACGGCTTGCTCGGTCTGCGCATATTGCTTCTGCGGGAAGACGGTCATGCGGGTGGTGGTGATGATCGTTTCGCGCTGCTTTTCATCGGTGCGGGCAACCCGGACCTTGTCGATCAGCTCGACCTCGCTGCCATCCGGGTTGACCTCGGCGCGCACGCTCTGCACGTGCCAGGGATACTGAGTGCCCCGGTACATGTGCAGGTCCGGCGTGGTCACTAGGGTGATCTCGCTGGACTTGAGGTGCTCCACCTTGTCGGCGGTCATTTCGTATTGCACCTTGCCATCAGGCAGGTACTGCACGCTGTGGGCATTGATCGCATAGTAGTCGATGGCATTCTCATCGACCTGGGCCACCGGCTTTTCGAGGAAGCTCTCGGGGCTGATGTTCCAGTAGCCGACGGCCACCAGCAGTGCGGCGATCGCACCGAGCAGCACGATATTCCTGGCTTTCTTGCTGAACATGTCTGGCCTTAGAGGTAGTTGGCGTTGGCAGCGTCCAGGGTGCCCTGGGCCTGCATGATCAGTTCACAGAACTCGCGTGCGGCACCTTCGCCGCCACGGGCCTGGGTCACGCCATGGGCGTGCTGGCGAACGAACGGGGCGGCGCTTGCCACCGCCATGCCAAGGCCTACGCGGCGGATCACCGGCAGGTCTGGTAGATCATCGCCCAAGTAGGCGACCTGTTCATAGCTTAGGCCCAGTTCGGCGAGCAGGCTGTCGAGCACTACCAGTTTGTCCTCGCGGCCCTGGAACAGGTGCGGGATGCCGAGGTTTTTTGCTCGGCGCTCGACCACCGGGGTCTTGCGCCCGCTGATAATCGCTGTGGTCACGCCCGAAGCCATGAGCATCTTGATACCGTGGCCATCCAGGGTGTTGAAGGTCTTGAACTCGCTGCCGTCTTCAAGGAAATACAGACGTCCGTCGGTCAGCACGCCATCGACATCGAACACGGCCAGCTTGATGGCCTTGCCGCGTTGCAGAAGATCCGGGTTCATTGCATTGCACTCCATCACATCACGCCTGCGCGCAGCAGGTCATGCATGTTCAAGGCGCCGGTGGGGCGGTCGTTCTGATCGACCACCACCAGCGCGTTGATCTTGTTGTCTTCCATGATGCGCAAGGCCTCGGCGGCGAGCATCTCGGCGCGTGCGGTTTTGCCGTGGACGGTCATCACCTGGTCGATGATGGTCTTGTGCACATCGATGTTGCGCTCCAGGGCGCGGCGCAGGTCGCCGTCGGTGAACACCCCGGCCAGGCGGCCGTCGGCCTCCAGGACCACGGTCATGCCTACCAAGCTCTTGCGCGACATCTCTACCAGGGCGTCCTTGAGCAGAGTGCCACGCGGTACGATCGGCAGTGCTTCGCCGGTGTGCATGACGTTTTCCACCTTCAGCAGCAGGCGGCGACCCAGCGCGCCTCCCGGATGGGAGAAAGCGAAGTCTTCGGCCGTGAACCCGCGTGCCTCGAGCAGGGCGATGGCCAGGGCGTCACCCAGCACCAGCGCAGCAGTGGTGGAGGAGGTGGGCGCAAGATTGAGCGGGCAGGCCTCCTGGGCGACGCTGGCATCGAGGTTGACCTCGGCGGCCTGGGCCAGGGGAGAGTCCGGGTTGCCAGTGAGGCTGATCATCTGGATGCCCAGACGCTTGATCAATGGCAGCAGGGTAACGATTTCGGCGGTGCTGCCTGAGTTGGACAGGGCCAGGATGACATCGTCGCGGGTGATCATGCCCATGTCGCCGTGGCTGGCCTCGGCCGGGTGCACGAAAAACGCTGGGGTGCCGGTGCTGGCGAGGGTCGCGGCGATCTTGTTGCCGATATGGCCCGACTTGCCCATGCCGAGCACGACGACTCGGCCTTTGCTGTTCAGAATCAGCTCACAAGCTTTGACGAAATTGCCGTCGATGCGGGGCAGCAGGCCCTCTACGGCTTCGAGTTCCAGGCGCAGGGTGCGCTGGGCGGATTGGATCAGCTCGCTGGATTGGCTCATGTCGGAAAGCAATGTCTGGTAAAAAGGTGCCGATTATAACGGCAATGTGCGAAACCCTCATCTTTCGTTTGCCTGGGTTGCTGTCGCGGGCCTGAACAGCCCCTGCAATGGCCTTGGGGGCGGCATTGCAGCGGTGCTATAGTTCGCCGCTATTGCGCCCGGCAGGGACGCGTGTGCCTTCATGAAGAGGGTAGGCGTCCATTGCAGACGAGGCTGCATCGCAAGGAGTCTAGATGAGTGTGGATAGCGCCTACGCGGTCGAGTTGAAGGGGGTTACCTTCAAGCGCGGTTCGCGCAGCATTTTCAGCAATGTCGACATACGCATCCCACGGGGTAAGGTCACCGGCATCATGGGGCCTTCCGGGTGCGGCAAGACAACCCTGTTGCGCCTGATGGGCGCGCAGTTGCGTCCCTCCAGCGGCGAGGTTTGGGTCGCCGGGCAGAACCTGCCGAGCCTGTCGCGCAGCGACCTGTTCGATGCGCGCAAGCAGATGGGCGTTCTGTTCCAGAGCGGTGCCTTGTTCACCGATCTCGACGTTTTCGAGAACGTTGCCTTCCCGTTGCGGGTGCACACCCAATTGTCGGACGAGATGATCCGCGACATCGTTCTGATGAAGCTGCAGGCCGTGGGTCTGCGCGGGGCCATCGACCTGATGCCGGACGAGCTGTCCGGTGGCATGAAGCGCCGGGTGGCGCTGGCTCGGGCGATCGCGCTGGATCCACAGATCCTCATGTACGACGAACCTTTCGTCGGTCAGGATCCCATCGCCATGGGGGTGCTCGTGCGCCTGATCCGGCTGCTCAACGACGCCCTTGGGATCACCAGCATCGTGGTCTCCCATGACCTGGCCGAGACCGCGAGCATCGCTGACTACATCTATGTGGTCGGTGATGGCCAGGTGCTGGGGCAGGGCACGCCCGACGAGCTGATGGGGTCGGATAATCCGCGTATCCGCCAGTTCATGAAGGGCGATCCGGATGGCCCGGTGCCATTTCACTTTCCTGCGCCTGACTATCGCGCCGATCTGCTGGGGGCGCGGTGATGCGCAGAAAATCCATACTCGAACGCATTCGTTTGTTCGGCCGCTCGGCCATCGACGTCCTGGCTGTGCTCGGCCGCTCCTGCCTGTTCCTCGGGCACGCCATGGGTGGGCGCGGGGGCATCGGTGGCGGCTTCCAGTTGCTGGTCAAGCAGCTTTATTCGGTAGGTGTACTGTCGCTGGCGATCATCGTGGTTTCCGGCGTGTTCATCGGCATGGTGCTGTCGCTGCAGGGCTACAGCATTCTCACCAAGTACGGATCGGAGCAGGCCGTTGGCCAGATGATCGCCCTGACCTTGCTGCGTGAGCTCGGGCCGGTTGTGACTGCCTTGCTGTTCGCAGGGCGCGCAGGCTCGGCCCTGACCGCCGAAATCGGCAACATGAAGTCGACCGAACAACTGTCCAGTCTGGAGATGATCGGTGTCGACCCACTCAAGTACATCGTCGCCCCGCGTCTGTGGGCCGGTTTCATCTCGCTGCCGATGCTGGCGCTGATCTTCAGTGTGGTCGGTATCTGGGGCGGATCCTGGGTGGCCGTGGATTGGCTGGGCGTCTACGAGGGCTCGTTCTGGGCCAACATGCAAAACAGTGTTTCCTTCACCGACGACGTGCTCAACGGGTTGATCAAAAGCGTTGTGTTCGCCTTCGTCGTGACCTGGATCGCCGTGTTCCAGGGGTATGACTGCGAACCCACTTCGGAAGGGATCAGCCGTGCCACCACCAAGACCGTGGTCTATGCCTCGTTGGCAGTCCTGGGTCTGGACTTTATTCTGACCGCCTTGATGTTTGGAGATTTCTGATGCAAAACCGCACCCTGGAAATCGGTGTCGGCCTGTTCCTGCTGGCCGGGATCCTGGCGTTGCTGCTGCTGGCCTTGCGCGTCAGTGGTTTGTCCGCAAGCCCCAGCAGCGACACCTATAAAGTTTATGCGTACTTCGACAATATCGCTGGTTTGACGGTCAGAGCTAAAGTGACCATGGCCGGTGTGACCATCGGCAAGGTCACGGCCATCGATCTGGATCGCGACTCCTACACCGGTCGGGTGACCCTGCAGCTGGACAAGAGCGTCGACAATCTGCCGACCGACTCCACTGCTTCTATCCTGACCGCCGGATTGCTCGGCGAGAAGTACATCGGCATCAGCGTGGGTGGTGAAGAAGACGTGCTCAAGGATGGCTCTACCATCCATGACACCCAGTCGGCACTGGTGCTGGAAGATCTGATTGGCAAGTTCCTGCTCAATTCCGTGGGCAAGGAACCCAAAGAAGCCCAACCCGCTAATTAAGGAGTTTCCATGATCTCGATCCTGCGACGCGGCCTGTTGGTCCTATTGGCGGCCTTCCCTCTGCTGGCCCTGGCGGCGCCTGGGCAAACCCCACGTGACGTGGTGCAAGGCACCACCGATGCCCTGTTGAGCGACCTCAAGGCCAATAAGGAACAGTACAAGACCAACCCTCAGGCCTTCTACGATGCGCTCAATCGTATTCTCGGCCCAGTGGTCGATGCCGATGGCATCTCCAAGAGCATCATGACCGTGAAGTATTCGCGCAAGGCCACGCCCGAGCAGATGCAGCGTTTCCAGGAAAACTTCAAGCGTAGCCTGATGCAGTTCTATGGCAACGCACTGCTGGAGTACAACAACCAAGGTATCACCGTCGATCCGGCCAAGACTGAAAATGGCGATCGCGCCAGCGTGGGCATGAAGGTCACCGGCAACAACGGTGCGGTTTATCCGGTCCAGTACACCCTGCAAAAGCTCGGTGACGAGTGGAAGGTGCGTAACGTGATCGTCAATGGCATCAACATCGGCAAGCTGTTCCGCGATCAGTTCGCCGATGCCATGCAGCGCAATGGCAACAATCTGGACAAGACCATCGACGGCTGGGCCGGCGAGGTGGCCAAGGCCAAGGAAGCGGCCGACAATTCGCCAGACAAGGAAGTGAAATGAGCGAAGCTGGCGTGAGCATGACCGAGCCGGGCGTCCTGCGCCTGGCCGGGGTTCTGGACTACCGCAGCGGTCCGGCCCTGCGCAAGGAGGGCAAGGCGCTGATCGCGGCTTGTCGTGAGTCTAGGCTGGTGTTCGATTGCTCGTCGGTGGCCAAGTCCAGCAGCGTCGGCCTCTCCCTGCTGCTGGGCTTCATCCGTGATGCCCAGGCCGCAGGCAAGGGCTGGGAACTGCGTGGCATGCCTGATGACATGCGGGAAATCGCCGGGGTTTATGACCTCGATGAAGTGTTGGCGGGCTGATGGTTCGCCACTAAGGGATAGCCCCTCGGTCAGCGCACCCCACCATGGGCTTCGCAGGCGAGGGGCTTTTTTGTATGATGGCCGACCCGCGCGCACTGGGCGCCGATTGAGGTTGAGCATGCAGGCCGTAGAAGTTAAAAGCTTCCTTGAAGAGAAATTGCCGGGAACCCGGGTCGAAGTTGAGGGCGAAGGCTGCAACTTCCAGTTGAACGTGATCAGCGACGAGCTGGCCGGCCAGAGCCCGGTCAAGCGCCAGCAGGCGATCTATGCTCACCTGAATCCGTGGATCGCCGATGGCAGCATCCATGCGGTAACCATGAAATTTTTCAGCAGCGCAGCCTGGGCTGAGCGCACCTGAGCCAACGTTGGCGGCGAGATTGCAATGGACAAACTGATTATCACTGGCGGCGCGCGCCTCGACGGCGAGATCCGCATTTCCGGGGCGAAGAACGCCGCCCTGCCAATTCTTTCGGCGACCCTGCTGGCTGACGGTCCGGTCACCGTAGGCAACCTGCCACACCTGCACGACATCACCACCATGATCGAGCTGTTCGGTCGCATGGGCATCGAGCCTGTGATCGACGAGAAACTCTCGGTGGAGATCGACCCGCGCACCATCAAGACCCTGGTCGCGCCTTACGAGCTGGTCAAGACCATGCGTGCCTCGATCCTCGTGCTCGGCCCGATGGTCGCTCGTTTCGGTGAAGCCGAAGTCGCGCTGCCTGGCGGTTGCGCCATCGGTTCGCGTCCTGTCGATCTGCACATCCGCGGTCTCGAGGCCATGGGTGCGAAGATCGAAGTCGAGGGCGGCTACATCAAGGCCAAGGCGCCTGAAGGCGGCCTGCGTGGTGCGCACTTCTTCTTCGACACCGTCAGCGTGACCGGTACCGAGAACATCATGATGGCTGCTGCCCTGGCCAAGGGCCGCAGTGTGCTGCAGAACGCCGCCCGCGAGCCTGAAGTGGTCGACCTGGCCAACTTCCTGATCGCGATGGGTGCCAAGATCCAAGGCGCCGGCACCGACACCATCACCATCGATGGCGTCGAACGCCTGCACTCGGCCACCTACCGCGTGATGCCCGACCGTATCGAGACCGGCACCTACCTGGTCGCCGCTGCCGTCACCGGCGGTCGCGTGAAGGTCAAGGACACCGATCCGACCATCCTTGAAGCCGTACTGGAAAAACTCAAGGAAGCGGGTGCCGAAGTCACAGCCGGCGAAGACTGGATCGAGCTGGACATGCACGGCAAGCGACCGAAGGCCGTCAACCTGCGTACTGCTCCGTACCCGGCCTTCCCGACCGACATGCAGGCGCAGTTCATCTCGCTCAACGCCATCGCCGAAGGCACTGGCGCGGTGATCGAGACCATCTTCGAAAACCGCTTCATGCACGTCTATGAAATGCACCGCATGGGTGCGCAGATCCAGGTCGAAGGCAACACCGCTATCGTGACTGGGGTCAAGGCGCTCAAGGGTGCACCGGTCATGGCTACGGACCTGCGGGCTTCGGCCAGCCTGGTGCTGTCGGCCCTGGTCGCCGAGGGCGATACCCTGATCGACCGCATCTACCACATCGACCGTGGTTACGAGTGCATCGAGGAAAAACTGCAGATGCTCGGGGCGAAGATCCGCCGCGTACCGGGCTAGTCTGTTCGGCGCAGGGATGCGCCCACCGAATTCCACGCGGCCGGGCGCTTGCCCGGTCGGCTGTAGCCGCTTAAGGACCGACGTTTCCCATGTTGACCATCGCGCTATCCAAGGGCCGAATCCTCGACGATACCCTGCCATTGCTGGCCGAGGCCGGTATCGTGCCGACCGAGAATCCGGACAAGAGCCGCAAGCTGATCATCCCGACGACCCAGGACGATGTGCGCCTGCTGATCGTGCGCGCCACCGACGTGCCGACTTATGTCGAGCATGGGGCCGCTGACCTCGGCGTGGCCGGCAAGGACGTGTTGATGGAATACGGCGGTCAGGGTCTGTACGAGCCGCTGGACCTGCAGATTGCCCGCTGCAAGCTGATGACCGCCGGAGCGGTTGGCGCGCCGGAGCCCAAGGGGCGTCTGCGCGTGGCCACCAAGTTCGTCAATGTAGCCAAGCGCTATTACGCCGAGCAGGGCCGTCAGGTCGACATCATCAAGCTGTACGGTTCCATGGAGCTGGCACCTTTGATCGGCCTGGCCGACAAGATCATCGACGTGGTCGACACCGGCAACACGCTGCGTGCCAACGGCCTGGAACCCCAGGAGCTGATCGCAACCATCAGCTCGCGCCTGGTGGTCAACAAAGCCTCCATGAAAATGCAGCATGCCCGCATCCAGAGCTTGATCGACACCCTGCGTCAAGCCGTCGAATCGCGACACCGCGGCTGACCTTCGCACGCGACTTTCTGTCGCGTCCGTCTATCCGCGTCATAGCCATTTTTCTCGGGTGCCCGCGCGGATGGACTGGTAGCCTAGGGCGCCTGAGCATTCGCTAATAAAACGAGGCCCTCGTCATGACCGTGTCCACTGCAATTGCCCGTCTCAATGCCGCTGATCCGGATTTCGCCCGACATCTGGATCATCTGCTGAGCTGGGAAAGCGTGTCCGATGACGCGGTCAATCAGCGCGTGCTCGACATCATCAAGGCTGTCCGCGAGCGGGGCGATGCCGCGTTGGTCGAGTTCACCCAGCGTTTCGATGGCGTCGAGGCCAAGGGTATCGACGACTTGATCCTAGGCCGTGAACGCCTGGAGCTGGCATTGACCCGCATCACGCCCACCCAGCGCGAAGCTTTGGAGATCGCCGCCAGCCGCGTGCGTAGCTACCACGAGCGGCAGAAGCAGGATTCCTGGCAGTACACCGAGGCTGATGGCACCGTGCTAGGCCAGAAGGTCACGCCGCTGGACCGTGCCGGCTTGTACGTGCCGGGCGGCAAGGCCTCGTACCCATCTTCGGTGCTGATGAACGCCATCCCGGCCAAGGTCGCCGGTGTGTCCGAAGTGGTGATGGTGGTGCCGACCCCACGGGGAGAGGTCAACGAACTGGTGCTGGCGGCCGCGTGCATCGCGGGCGTCGATCGCGTCTTCACCATCGGTGGCGCCCAAGCCGTTGCGGCCTTGGCCTACGGTACCGAGAGCGTGCCCCAGGTGGACAAGATCGTGGGTCCGGGCAACATCTACGTGGCCACTGCCAAGCGCCATGTGTTCGGCCAGGTCGGCATCGACATGATCGCCGGTCCGTCGGAAATTCTCGTGGTCTGCGACGGCCAGACCGACCCGGACTGGATCGCCATGGACCTGTTCTCCCAGGCCGAGCACGACGAGGATGCCCAGGCGATCCTCGTCAGCCCTGACGCCGCTTTCCTTGATCGCGTGGCTGCCAGCATTGCCAAGCTGCTGCCGACCATGGAGCGTGCCGAGATCATCGAGAAGTCGATCAGTGGCCGTGGCGCGCTGATCCAGGTTCGCGACATGCAGCAGGCCATGGACGTTGCGAACCGCATTGCTCCCGAGCACTTGGAGCTTTCGGTCGCCGATCCGCAGGCATGGTTGCCGCAGATCCGCCACGCGGGCGCGATCTTCATGGGGCGTCACACCAGCGAAGCCTTGGGCGACTACTGCGCCGGCCCCAACCACGTGTTGCCGACCTCCGGCACCGCGCGCTTCTCCTCGCCGTTGGGCGTGTATGACTTCCAGAAGCGTTCGTCGATCATCTTCTGCTCGGAGCAGGCTGCTTCCGAGCTAGGCCACACGGCATCGGTCCTGGCGCGCGGCGAATCGCTGACCGCCCACGCCCGCAGTGCCGAATACCGCATCCTCACCGAAAACAAGGGGAACTGAACATGAGCCGTTTCTGGAGCCCCTTCGTCAAGGACCTGGTGCCTTACGTACCGGGGGAGCAACCCAAGCTGACCCGCCTGGTCAAGCTCAATACCAACGAGAACCCATACGGCCCGTCGCCCAAGGCCCTGGAGGCCATGCAAGGCGAGCTGAACGACAACCTGCGCCTGTACCCGGATCCGAACGGTGATCGGCTCAAGCAGGCGGTCGCCGACTACTATGGCGTCACTGCCCAGCAAGTGTTCGTCGGCAACGGTTCGGATGAAGTGCTGGCGCACATCTTCCACGGCTTGTTCCAGCACGATGCACCGCTGTTGTTCCCGGACATCAGCTACAGCTTCTACCCGGTCTACTGCGGCCTTTACGGAATCGCATTCGAGCAGGTGGCGCTGGATGAGCAATTCCAGATCCGCATCGAGGACTATAAAAAGCCCAACGCCGGCATCATCTTCCCCAACCCCAACGCACCGACCGGTTGCCTGTTGCCGTTGCAGGCGATCGAGCAACTGCTGCAGGCCAACCGTGACTCGGTGGTGGTGGTGGATGAAGCCTATATCGATTTCGGCGGCGAGACCGCCATCAGCCTGGTGGACCGCTACGATAACCTGCTGGTGACCCAGACCCTGTCCAAGTCGCGCTCCCTGGCCGGCCTGCGGGTCGGCCTGGCGGTGGGGCATCCTGCGCTGATCGAGGCGCTGGAGCGGATCAAGAACAGCTTCAACTCCTACCCGCTCGACCGCATGGCGATCGTGGGTGCGGCGGCAGCGTTCGAAGACCGGGCCTACTTTGACCAGACCTGCCGCAAGGTGATCGAGAGCCGTGAGGCGTTGGTCGAGCAATTGACGGCGCGCGGTTTTGAAGTGCTGCCTTCGGCGGCCAACTTCATCTTTGCACGGCACCCTGAGCGGGACGCTGCCCAGGTGGCGGCGCGTTTGCGCGAGCAGGGGGTGATCGTGCGGCACTTCAAGCAAGAGCGGATTGCGCAGTTCCTTCGGATTACCATCGGGACACCGGAGCAGAACCAGGCGTTGCTTGATGCGCTGTGAGTGAGTAGGTGTATGGGTGGTTGGTGGTTCGACGGGCGTGGAGTTATCCGTTGATGTGCTGACACTGATCACCTGTTCGCCCTTATGTTGGTTGTTGGTTGTTGGTTGTGGGTTTTGAGGTTTGTGGGCTTATCCGCTTGATTTATCGACGGTTAATCACCTTTCCGCCTTTACGGCGGGTCACTTTT
>NZ_KV793336.1:0-28151 GCF_001808425.1 Pseudomonas sp. HMSC08G10
GGCAACGGCAACGGCAAACAAGTTAATTGTTTTGGTGTTTGTTCCGGCCTATTCGGCGTCCCGATTTACCCGCGAATAGGCTTGCTCACCCCACAGCCCACTCAGACAAAGATGACCCCACGCAGGTACAAAGCCCCCCGCCCACTGATGATCACCCGCCCATTCCCCGGCACTTCACATTCCAGTTGCCCCTTACGCGCCCCGCCCTGCTCGCACACCAACCGGCGCTTGCCCAGCCGCTCGGACCAGTAAGGCGCAAGCGACGTATGCGCCGACCCTGTCACTGGGTCTTCATTGACCCCAACCCGAGGGCCGAACCAACGGGTAACGAAATCAAACCCACCTCCGGGTGCTGTCACCGCAATTCCTCGCACGTCAAACGCCGACAGCGCAACGAAATCCGGCGTCAGCGTGCCGAGCAGCTCGGCATCGTCGATCACCAGCACATAGTCATCGGTGCGATACAACGCCCGGGCACTGGTCAGCCCTAGTGCCTCGAGCAACGCTTGAGGAATATCAACCGCTACCGGCTGCTTGGCCGGAAAATCCATCGCCAGCAGCCCATCGGCACCTCGACTGACGCGCAATTCGCCGCTGCGGGTATTGAACCGCAGCACCTCGGCCTGCTCCCCCAACTGCTCGAACAACACCCACGCCGTTGCCAAGGTCGCATGCCCGCATAGGTTCACCTCCACGGTCGGGGTGAACCAACGCAGGTCGAATGCCTCGCCGTTACGCACGAAGTAAGCGGTTTCGGAAAGGTTGTTCTCCGCGGCGATACGCTTGAGTGTTTCGTCGGGCAGCCAGGTTTCCAGCGGGACGACTGCCGCTGGGTTGCCGCCGAATGGCGTGGCGGAGAAAGCATCGACCTGGAAGATTTCGAGTTGCATGCAAAGACTCCTAAAGCCCAGCACCTGGCTGGGCGGGTTCTGGAAAACGTTCAGGAACGCAAAGGCGCCAGTGAGTGCCGAGCGGCAAAGAATGTTTGCAAGCAGGGGGCAGGAAAGTGGCGACAGTCGCGCCACGCGTACGACAGGACAGTTGGGCTCATGCGCCCCCCAGCTCAACAGTGAACAGGGATTATGCGTGGCAACCCACCAGTACAGTCAATGGAAAGATAGGACCAGAACTGTACTGTAACGGTCGGAGGAAACTACTGAGCGAAGGCGCGTCCCAGGCCGCCTGGCACACCGCTGCTGTCGGTTTCCTGCCAGGGTCCATCGGGGCTGAGCGACCAGCTCCAGCCGTTGTTCCAGCGGTAGTAGGTGCGCTGGCGATAGAAGGTATTGGTCTTGTTCTCCAACACATAAACGCCCATGCGCGGATCCCAATGGCTGGCCCCGCCCGGTGGCGGGGCGAAGCTGGCAGAGGTGCGCGGCATTGCTTTGGGCGTAGCGGCGGGCTTGCTCGGCTGGGTGCCCGGTTGCCCTCCTGGCAACGGTTTGACCGCTGGCCCCTGGCGGGGATGAGGGGCCTCTATCGGCGGCAAGCGCTCCTGGCTCGGCGGCTGCACCGTACACGCCGAAAGACCCAAGGCCAGGGTGATCAGGGTCAAGCGCACAGTGCTGTTCATTTGAATCGCTCTCTTAAGGATCTGGGCTGTCGATGGTCAGTTGTTGGGTGCCCTGGGTTCGGTTGGGCAGCGGTGAGCTCTGCCCGACCCACTCGCCCCGGGTCGGCTGACCTGCACGCGAGACACGGGCAACGAGTTGGACTTGTGGGAAGTCCGACAGTTTCATCTGCGGCATCATCGCATCCGCGTCGGAAAGCTCCACTTCCACTGGCAACTGGGCAACCGTCACGCGCTTGGCGGCCAACGGCATGGGTGGGCCATTGCTGGCCCGGGCGAAGATGAACACCGTGTCGTCTGGCTTGACCTTGTCCTTGAGCGCATCCGCCAGGGCCACCCGCACCTTCAGGCGTGCAGCTTCAGGCGCTGCAGCCGGGGTGCCCCCTGCCGCCTTGAGGCGTTCGGCGGCGCGGTCGATACCGCCCTGCAAGGCTGCGCGCGACGCGTCGCCTTCGGGTAACTGGGCCAACAGACGTTGCCAGTAATCGATCGCCTCCTGATAGCGCTCGCCCTCGAACGCCGCGATACCACGCAGTCCAAGACTGGTGACTTCCTTGGGGTCCGCCTTGAGTGCTTCGTCGGTCAGGGCCTGTACCTGCGGGCTCCATTGCTTGTTGGCGGCAAAGTACAGGGCCTGTGCCCACTGCCCGAGCAGCTCGGGCTGTCGCCCTGCGAGCGTCACGGCACGCTCGAAGGTACGAGCCGCATCGGCGGGACGCTGCTCGGCCATGTAGGCCCGAGCGAGGAAGTACAGACCTTCGGCCGAGTCCGGCTGGGCTTGCACGGCACGCTCCAGGCGCGCAGTCATTGCTTCCATCGATTGCGGCGCCTGGGCGAACTCCTGGGTCAGCTCGACCTTGTCCGCCGCACCGAAATGCAAATAGAGGCCCAGGCCCAGCACCGGCACCAGCACCGCTGCAAGCAGTGGCAAGGTCTTGCCCAAGTGGCCCTGACGTGGCGCCTCGGCGCCCTCGGTGTCGGCCAACAGCTCACGGGCCGCCTCGTCGCGGCCCTTGGCCAACTGGTCGTTGTCGAGTACACCGGCTTGCTGCTGGGCAGCCAGTTCTGCCACACGCTCCTGGTACAAGGCGACGTTTAGGGCAGTACGGTCTTCCTCCTGCTGCCGACGCCGGCCACGCAGGATAGGGATCAGCAGAAAAGCCAGGGCCGCGAGCAACAGCAGGCCCGCGCTAAGCCAGAATTCAGTCATGGGTCTGTTCTTTATCCAGCAGTTTGGCGAGACGCTCGCGTTCCTCGGCGGACAGCTGCGCGCAAGGGTTTGCCACAGTATTTCGGCGACGACGCACGATCAACGCCAGCACCACGAAGCCACCGACCAGGAGAATCCCCGGGCCGAACCAGAGCAGCCAGGTACGCCCGGTGAGCGCTGGTTTGTAGCGCACGAAATCACCGTAGCGGTCGACCATGAAGTCGACGATCTGCTGGTTGCTCTTGCCTTCGCCGAGCATGCGGAAGATTTCTCGGCGCAGGTCGGCGGCAATCGGTGCATTGGAATCGGCGATATCCTGGTTCTGGCACTTGGGGCAGCGCAGTTCCTTGGTCAGCTGTTGGTAACGCTCACGTTCGGCGTCATCACGAAACTGATACGTATCGATGGCAGCCTTGGCCACGCCCGTCAGGCTCAACCCCAGTACGGCAGCAGCAAGCCAGCGCTTCATGGCTGGGCCTCATCGACCAGCCCCTGGTACAGCGGCGCCAGTTGCTCGCGCCACACGGTGGCATCGACCACGCCCACATGCTTGTAGCGGATGATGCCCTTGGCATCGATCAGGAAGGTTTCCGGTGCGCCATACACGCCCAGGTCCAGACCGAGGCTGCCCTGCTCGTCACGGATGTTCAACTGGTAGGGATTGTGGAAATCCGCCAGCCACTTCAACGCCGCGGCGTTGTCGTCCTTGTAGTTGACGCCATGGATCACCACGCCCTGCTCGGCCAGCTGGTTCAGGTACGGGTGCTCGACCTTGCACGAGGGGCACCAGGTCGCCCAGACGTTGACCAGCGCTGGGCGCCCCTGCAGGTCCGCGGGGGTCAGCGTACGATCGCCCTGCACCGAAGCCAGGGAGAACGCCGGGAAGGGCTTGCCGATCATCGCCGAAGGCAGTTCGTCGGGCTTGAGGAACAGCCCCTTGTAGAGAAAGACCGCCACCAGCAGGAACACCGCCAGTGGCAACACCATGATCCAACGCTTCATGCAGTCGCTCCAGACATGCCCAGGACATCACGCACCCGGGCCTTGACCTTGACGCGATAGCGTCGGTCGAGAGCCGCCAGGAATCCGCCCAGCGCGGTCAGCAGACCGCCCAGCCAGATCCAGCGGACATAAGGCTTGATATGCACCCGCACCGCCCAGGCCCCGTTGTCCAGGGGCTCGCCGAGGGCGACATACAGATCGCGGGTGAAACCGGCATCGATACCGGCCTCGGTCATCATCGATTGCTGCACCGTATACAGGCGCTTCTCCGGATGCAGCACGGTCACCTCGCGGCCATCACGGCTCACCCGGACAGTGCCCTTGTCAGAAATGAAGTTCGGCCCTTCGAAGTGCTTGGCCCCCTCGAACAGGAAGTGATAGCCACCCAGTTCCACGCTTTCGCCGGGGGCCATGCGCAGGTCGCGCTCAGCACTGTTGCTGCTCGCCAGCACCACGCCCAAAGCGCAAACCGCCAGGCCCAGGTGCGCCAGCTGCATGCCCCAGTAGCTGCGCGACAGGCCGCGCAGCCCTTTGGCCAGGCCCTTGTGGCGGGTCTTGTCGAAGATGTCGCGAACACCGGCAAGCACCACCCAGGCGGCCAGGGCGAAGGCGCTCAGGGCAGGCCATTCGAAATCGTCGACGATCGAGCCCGCGACCGGTGCCAGGATAGCGCTGCCGATCAACACCGGAGTCATCATGCCCACAAGCCACTTGCCGGGGGTGTCTTTCCAGCGCACTACCACGCCGATGCCCAGCACCACCATCAGCAATGCCATCAGCGGCAGGAACAACGCATCGAAGTAAGGCGGACCGACCGACAGCTTGGCGCCGGTCAAGGCATCGAGCACCAGAGGGTAGAGCGTACCGAGCAGAATCATCGAGGCGGCCACGACCAACACCAGGTTGTTGGCCAGCAATAGGGTTTCCCGCGACCACAGGGCAAAGCCCACCTGGCTCTTGACCACAGGCGCTCGAAACGCGAACAGGGCCAGCGAACCACCTACCACGAAGAGCAGGAAGATGAGGATGAATACACCGCGCGAAGGGTCGGCGGCGAAGGCATGCACCGAGGTCAGCACCCCGGAGCGCACCAGGAAGGTACCCAGCAGGCTGAGCGAGAACGCGGCGATGGCCAGCAGTACCGTCCAGCTCTTGAACACCCCACGCTTTTCGGTGACGGCCAGCGAATGGATCAGTGCCGTGCCCACCAGCCATGGCATGAAGGAGGCGTTTTCCACCGGATCCCAGAACCACCAGCCGCCCCAGCCCAACTCGTAGTAGGCCCACCAGGAGCCCAGGGTGATCCCCACGCCCAGGAAGGCCCAGGCGACGATGGTCCAAGGCCGCGACCAGCGCGCCCAGGCCGCGTCTAGGCGTCCACCGAGCAGTGCGGCGATGGCGAAGGCGAAGGCCACCGAGAAGCCCACGTAACCCATGTACAGCATCGGCGGGTGAACGATCAGGCCGAAGTCCTGCAGCAACGGGTTGAGGTCGCGTCCGTCCGTGGGCACCTGCGGCAGCAGGCGCTCGAATGGGTTGGAGGTGACGATCAGGAACGACAGGAAGCCCACGCTGATCATGCCCATCACCGCGAGCACCCGAGCCAGCATGACTTGCGGCAACTGGCGCGAGAACACCGAAACGGCGAAGGTCCAGCCGCCGAGTATCAGGGCCCAGAGCAACAGCGAACCTTCGTGGGCGCCCCACACCGCACTGAACTTGTAGTACCAGGGCAAGGCGCTGTTGGAGTTGCTGGCCACATAGGCGACCGAGAAGTTGTCGGTCATGAAGGCGTGGGTCAGGCAGGCAAAGGCGAAGGCCAGGAAGGCAAACTGCCCCCAAGCCGCAGGCCGCGCCAGGCTCATCCACAGACTGTCGCCGCGCCAGGCGCCAAGCAGCGGTACGCTGGCCTGAACCCCCGCGAAGCAAATCGCCAGGATCATCGACAATTGCCCCAGCTCCGGGATCACCAATGCCGCGTTCATGGCTTGGGCTCCGCACCGGTCGCGGCCTGGCCGCTTTCCTTCAGGGCCTTGGTGACCTCCGGCGGCATGTATTTCTCATCATGCTTGGCCAGGACCTCGTCAGCCACCACCACGCCGTCGGCGTTCAGTTTGCCCAGGGCGACAATGCCTTGGCCTTCACGGAACAGGTCGGGCAGGATGCCACGGTAGGTGATCGGCACCGACTTGTTGAAGTCGGTGACCACGAAGCGCACGTCCAGCGAATCGGAGGATCGCTGCACCGAGCCTTTCTCGACCATGCCGCCGGCGCGGATGCGCGTGTCCAGCGGCGCCTCGCCGTTGGCGATCTGGGTCGGGGTATAGAACAGGTTGATGTTCTGCTGCAGGGCGCTCAGCGCAAAGCCCACGGCGATGGCGACACCGACCAGCAGGCCCAGGATGAGGAACAGGCGTTTCTTGCGCTGAGGATTCACTGGTTGTTCTCCCGGCGCAGACGACGCGCCTCTTCTTGCAGGTAACGGCGCCGAGCCAGCAGCGGTGCGGCGACATTGAGCGCCAGCACCGCGAGGCAGATGCCGTAAGCCGACCAGACGTACAGACCATGGTGCCCCATGGCCAAAAAATCATTGAAGGAAGCGAAGCTCATCACGCGGCCCTCCGACCCAGGCTGTTCAACACTTCCTCCTTGACCCAACTGGCGCGCGCCTCGCGCTTGAGCACTTCAAGGCGCATGCGCAGCAGCAGCACAGCACCAAAGAAGCAGTAGAAGCCCAATGCCGTGAGCAACAGCGGCAGCCACATTTCGGACGGCATGGCCGGCTTCTCGGTCAAGGTAAAGGTGGCGCCTTGGTGCAGGGTGTTCCACCACTCCACCGAGTACTTGATGATCGGGATGTTCACCACACCGACGATCGCCAGAACCGCGCAAGCCTTGGCCGCGCTGTCTCGATTGCTGATCGCTTGGCCCAGGGCGATGATGCCGAAGTACAGGAACAGCAGGATGAGCATGGAGGTCAGCCGGGCATCCCAGACCCACCAGCTGCCCCAGGTTGGCTTACCCCAGATCGCCCCAGTGACCAGCGCCACGGCCGTCATCCAGGCACCGATGGGGGCTGCGCACTGCACGGCCACATCAGCCAGTTTCATCTTCCACACCAGCCCCACCACGCCAGCCACCGCCAGCAACACATAGCAGGACTGGGCCAGCATGGCGGCAGGTACGTGGATATAGATGATCCGGAAGCTGTTGCCCTGCTGGTAATCCTGCGGGGCGAAGGCCAGGCCCCAGATGACGCCGACCAGCAGCAGGAGAATGGCGAAACCGCTCAGCCAGGGCAGCATGCGGCCACTGATGGCATAGAACCATTTGGGGGAGCCCAGCTTGTGGAACCACGTCCAGCTTATCTTCATCAAGGTACATCCACGGTGTTTGCCGGGCTTGGGAGCCCGGGACTCGTTATTCGCCGACGCTGATCTTCAGGCCAGCCGCTATCGCAAAAGGTGCCAGTGTCACCGCCAGGGCCGTCAGGCTGGCCAGCCAGAGCAGATGGCCGGTCGCCGGCATATTCTGCAATGCTGCCTGCAAAGCGCCACTGCCCAGGATCAATACCGGGATATACAGCGGCAGGATCAACAATGCCAACAGCAGGCCGCCACGCTTGAGGCCCACAGTCAGTGCCGCACCCACCGCGCCCAGCAGGCTCAGCACCGGGGTTCCCAGCAGCAGCGACCCCAGCAGCACCGGCAGGCAGCCAGCTGGCAGCCCCAACATCAAGGCAAGCAACGGCGCCAACAATACCAGCGCCAGGCCGGAAAAGATCCAGTGTGCCAGCACCTTGGCCAACACCAGCAGTGCCAGCGGATGCGGCGACAGCACCCACTGCTCCAGCGAGCCGTCCTCAAAGTCGCTGCGAAACAGCCCGTCCAGCGACAGCAATACGGCCAGCAATGCCGCGACCCAGACCAAGCCTGGCGACAAGGTTTGCAACAATTGTGTCTCAGGACCGACCGCCAGAGGGAACAAGGCGACGACTATCGCAAAGAACACCAACGGGTTGGCCAGCTCCGCCGGGCGGCGGCACAACAGACGCGCCTCGCGGCGCAACAACAGGATGAATACACTCATGCCGCCCACTGCCCCAGGTTCAGTTCTCGATAACCCGATGGCTTGCGCTCGAGGTTGTGATGGGTGGTCAGCACCACCGTGCCACCTTGCTCGCAATGGGCCGCCAGGTGGGCTTCCAGTTGCGCCACACCTTGCTTGTCCAGAGCGGTGAAGGGTTCGTCGAGGATCCACAACGGGGGGCTGTCCAGATACAGCCGCGCCAAGGCCACGCGGCGCTGCTGGCCGGCGGACAACGTATGGCAAGGCACATCTTCGAATCCTCGAAGCCCAACGGCCTCCAACGCCTGCCAGATGGCCCGGGCATTAGCCGGCTGATGCAGTGCGCACAGCCAGGCAAGATTCTCTTCGGCGGTGAGCAGGTCTTTGATTCCGGCGGCGTGGCCGATCCACAGCAAGATGCTGGCCAGCGCATGGCGCTGCTCGGCCAACGGTTGGCCATTTAGCAGAATCTGACCCGCGGTAGGCTGCATCAGGCCAGCCAGCAACCGCAGCAGGCTGGTCTTGCCGCTGCCGTTGGGGCCACTGATCTGCAGCATGTCACCGGGCCGCAACTGGAAATCCAGATGCTCGAAGAGCAATCGCCAGTCACGCTCGCAGGCCAGGCCCGCGGCTTGGAGATGAAGGGTCACGGTTTCGCCTTATCAATGTTGGGTTCAGCGCCGCGCGTCGTAGTGCGCGCGAACCCGCGCTGAACCCCAGTGTCTCAAGTCGCCCCGGTCATTGCCGTTATAGTGGCAGTGGCGGACGGCGGGCATTATTACATGGGACGTCTCGCTGCCAAGAGGGCGGGTCCGACAGGTTGTATACAATCATGACTGAAATCAATAGTCTCGGCGCACAATCGACGCTCGGACTCCAGGCGGGCAAGGCTGCGATGACCGGCGAACTGCTGCGTCTGCTGCAATCTCAGCCCGGTCTGCTGGCCCCGGGTGAGACGGCCCGGGCTGAAGTGCTCTCTCTGCGCCAAGTGGGCCAGGATTTCCAGTTGCTGCTGCGCCTGACCTTGGCCAACGGCACCCAGACCCAGCTGCAGGCCAGCGCCAGCCAGCCCCTGCCCCAAGGCAGCCAAGTAACCGTCGCCCAGACTGACAGCAACCGCCTGACGGTGCTCCTGCAGCAAGCCAACGCCAACAACATCGCCACCCTCACTCGCCTGGACACCGACAAAGTACCGGTCGGCACCCTGCTGCAAGGCAAGGTGCTGACCAGCCAGGCCCTGGTCGCGGCACCTGGCGAGACGGCGGGCTTCCGCTCTCTGGTCAGCCTGCTCAACAGCGCCCAGGCTGGGGCCACCCTGACGGTGGACAGCCCACGCCCCTTGCCGGTGGGCAGCTTGCTCAGCGCGCAGGTCCAAGGCGATCAGTCGTTGCGCTTCGTGCCGCTGAGCGGTCGTCAAGACCAGTTGGCGATCGCCCAACAGCTCGGCACCCAGCAGAGTCGCCAAGCCTCGTTATCGGGCCTGCTCACTGCGCTGCAGCAGATCGCCCGCGACCCTGGCGCCAATGCCGAGCTCAAGACCAGCGCCGAACGGCTGCTGGCCAGCCTGCCCGAGGCCCGCCAGCTCGGCGACGCCAAGACCCTCGCCCAGGCTTTGAATAACAGTGGCGCGTTCCTTGAGGCCAAGCTACTCGGCGGTGGCGGTGCAGCCCTGGTGCCGGATCTCAAGGCACAGCTGGTCCGGCTGGTGGCCCAAGCTTTTCCCGACCTGCCCAGCAGCGCGCTGAGCAGCCCCGCCACCGCCGCCACCCTGGCCCAGGCGTTTCCGGCCATTGCCCGCAGCGCCCTGGGCATGCTCGACAGAAATAGCCCACGGCCCCAGCCTGGTACCTTTCCCCTGCCCTCGCGCCTGCTCCAGAGCCTGGAAGCCGAAGGCGACCTGCAACAATTGCTGCGTCTGGCTGCCGCCGCCATCTCGCGCCTGCAAAGCCACCAGCTGGCCAGCCTGCAGCAGACCGGCGTCACCGAGAACGGCAACCTGCAGACCACCTGGCAGACCGAGATTCCCATCCGCCATGGCCAAGAGTTCATTCCACTGCAGGTCAAGCTGCAGCAGGAGCAGCCCCCGGAGCAACAGGCCGATTCGCAGCGCAGTCAGCGCGATCCGCTGGAGTCGCTGTGGCGAATCGAGCTGGCATTCGACCTGCCACCCTTGGGCCCGCTGCAGGTCCAGGCGCAACTGAGCCAGGGCCGGTTGTCAGGGCAGCTGTGGGCAGAGCAGCAGCAGACTGCGCAGTTGATCGAACGCCAATTGGGCGAGTTGCGCGAACGCCTGGTGGCCCGAGGCCTGGATGTGGGCGAACTGCAGTGTCACCCGGGCATTCCGCCCCAGGGGGCACGCACGCGCCTGGAACAACGTTGGGTGGACGAAAACGCATGACCGACAAGCAACCGCGCCAGGCCATCGCCCTGACCTACGACGGCCAGCAGGCTCCCACCCTCAGCGCCAAAGGTGACGACGAGCTGGCCGAGGCCATTCTCGCCATCGCCCGCGAGCATGAAGTGCCGATCTATGAGAACGCCGAACTGGTCCGCTTATTGGCGCGCCTGGAGCTTGGCGAACAGATCCCCGAAGCGCTGTACCTGACCATTGCCGAGATCATCGCCTTCGCCTGGCAGTTACGCGGCAAAGTGCCGGTAGGCTTTGACGACGAGCCCGACGACGAGCGCGACATCACGCCCTTGCGCTTGCGCCTGCCCAATGAGCGCGCCTGAGCCACACACTGCGTGGCGCAGTCACATTCACCGACACGTCCATCAGAAAACGACCAAGTCCTGGGTAACTCATCTGGCAGATCGGCAGAGGCCGTCATCCCGGCCCGCGACGTAGCCCCCCCAAACCCGCAACGCCGGCACCCTGCTGGTCGCTTATGAGGCCGAGCTCGCCCCCCTCGAATCGAGCCTGAATCGGGAGATTCCGGTGCTGCTGCAATCAGCGCTTGGCGAAGGCCAGTGCATCAGTGCCGTCGGCACGCAAAACGTCGAGATGACGAACTGCAACAGCAACGATGCACGGCAGATGTGAGGGTTCGACGAGGCGCGACGCTACCGCAACCTCGCGCCCCGGCAGTGCATGGCCTTCAACGTGTCGAATCATCTCGCGGGCCTTGAAGGAACGCCCCCGCCCCTAGCCCGATTGCCAAGCGATGCGACTTGGCGAACAGGCGCTATTTAACTAAACCCTCCGGCACCCGCATCCACGCCATCGTGCGCTCTCGACTGACCACGCGAGCCATTACGATGACCCCTTCTTATGTAAACGATGCCGGCGTGCAATTTGTGCGCGATCACCTGGCCAACGTTCCGCGCCCCGACCGCGCCGCAGCCCAAGCCATCCGTCAATGGGCTGGCGATCGCGGGCTGGATGTGAACCCCGATCGCTGCGATGTGGTGGTGCTTCACCATCAATGGCGACCGGGCATCGGTCGGGTCGCTGTCGTCACCCAGAAAATGACCCTCACCCAGGCCGTGCTGTCGAACTGGCAAGGCGAGTCGGCGAACGACCTGATCGGCGCCGCCCTGGGCGCGCCATGGGCCGGCGTCTTCCCCGATGACAAGCGCATCACCCTCGTCGATCACCTGGACCCGCCTTCCGCCCTTGCCAATGGCCCAGGCTACGGCATCTACAACGGCCTGTTTCGCCAGGCCACGCCACAGAAATACTCCCGCGCCACCCATATCCAGCTGCCAGCCGAGGCGTTCGAACGTTTTATCTGGGCGCTGGATTTCCACGCCAGCTACCGGGCGATGCTGGACAGGTACTGGTCCGCGCACCTGCAAGGCCACCGGACCTCGGCGAAAATCGCCTTCATCGCCGCCTGCAACAAACAGGCGGCCGAAGGCAGCCTGTCGGACGCTGCACGTCAACTGGCCTGGCAGGCGGCGGGGCTGGCGAGCGCCAAAGGCTCGATCCAGGTGCGACTGCTGAACGTCTATGGCTACGTGGCGAGCCACCTGCCATGCATTCGTGATACACGCAGCGGCCTCACCCTGCTCTACATGCCAGGCAACAGCGCGCCCCTGCTCGAGTTCGCCAGCGAAGGCCTGATGCAGGATTGGTTCGCCGAACAGTGCAAGGACGCAGCCAAACGCCAGGCGCTCCGGCAGTTCTTCTCGCTCCAGGACACACCGGATGGGCTCGGTTTCAGTGGCCTGGATACCGCACTCGCCGGCCTTGGCGCCTACCCTTCGATGCATCGCCTCTCGCCGCAACGCGCCGGCTTCACCCGCAGCGGCTACTGGGCCCCGCGCGAATACGTCAACTATCACCCGGACCACTACAGCCCCGTCATCACCGGTGACCTGTTCACCGCGCTCAGCGAACAGCAGCGCCAACGCAGCTACGCCGATGCCGATTTCATCATCACCAGCGACAACGAGGTGAGCAAGGCCCGTTGGCGCGACTACCTGACCTGTACCATGAACCTGCTGACCCCGCTGACCTTCGTGATACCAGGCCTTGCCCCAATGCTGGCCGTGGGAGGTGTCGCCCAGTTCGGTCTGGGCCTTGACCAGATCATCCACGGCCGAACCCAGGAGCAACAGGCCAGTGGCGTGCAGACCCTCACCTATGGCCTGTTCAACGCATTGCCGCTGGCCTCGCAAGGGCTGAGCCGGGGTGCGGAGCTGTTTCGCGTGAAAAGCGAAGGCTTCGTTACCCCGAGCTGGATCAATGAGCGATGGGGTTACCCGCTGAGCCCAGTCGACCCACCCCGCCTCCCGCAGACGGACGTGGCGCCGTACTTTCACATTCCCGCGCCGATCCCTGCCTTGCCCGACGGCGACCCGGCGATCATCGAAGCGGTCACCAGGACACCCCGTTACAGCAGCAGCCCAGACCAGTTGAGCGCACGCATCGACGGCCATCGAACGCAGATGATCTATGACACGAAGCACGATGCCTTCGTCAAGCTCGACAGCCTCAACGAGGTCGATCCGGTCCGCTATGTCGCCCGCACCGGCAGTACGGACCTGGTGCCCGTCGCCCCCGGGCGGGAAGTCAGCAACGCCACGCGCCCCGCCACCCTGCGCGCCCTTGGCGTCGACCTGCCGCTGCCGGTCGAGCTGCCATCGGGGCCTGGAGCCGGCGCCAGCCCCATACCGCCGAAGGTCTCGTGCATCTGGCTAGGGGACAAGGTCATCGAGCCCAAGTTGTTGACCAACCTCGCGAGCAACGCCGCCCGTCTTCGCGACAGCCGGTACACACTGCGCTTGTACCTGTCGAAGGCGACACCCGCAGCCTATGCCCAGAACCTGCGCCAGCTCACCGAGCACGCACCAGGGCTTGAGGTCGTCCCCCTGGAAGAGCAGCCGTTTTTCCGCACGTTCAGCCAGGGCAGCTACTACGCCCAGTACCAGGCGGCCATTGACGGCAACGCCGGCATGGCCCGCCACTATGCCTCGGCCTGCGACGTCCTGCGCTTTTCGTTGCTGTACCAGGAAGGTGGCTTGTACATGGACGTGGACGATTACCTGTTGGCGCCCGGTGAATACCCGCGCACCCTCAACGGCAAGCCACTGGGCAAGCCTGGGGAGTCGATTGACCAGGTGGAGCTGCTGGCCACAGGAGAAGGCCTGCTGCTCGCGCCGCCAATGGCCAATGAGAAGATGAGCATGTACTGCCTGTACAACACCAGCCTGATCGGCAGCCACGCGGGCAATCCGACCTTGCTGGCGATCTCCGAGGAAATGCGTGCCCGTTACCTGGCCGAACCGGACTTCTACGACCGCAAGCCCAGCCTGGCCGAGGACCCGGCCGGCTTCTACCGCTATGCCGAGCGCCTCAGTCACCTCACGGGGCCAGCACTGCTCACCGAAGTGGTCGACCAGCGCCTACCCGCGCTGCGCACCCTGCGCCAAGTCATGCACCTGCATGGCATGCCCGTGGATTCGGACACCTTCATCGACCTGGACGCCTACCGGCAGGCACTTCGCACGCTGCTGCCGCTCAATCGAATTGCCCGGGTCGGCAGCTACAACTCTTGGGCGCGGGCCTGAAGCGCGAGGCGACCCATCACTCGCCGCGATGCAGCTTGCTCATCAGCTCCGCCTCGGCCTGGGTCAAGCCACAGGTGCGGGTCAGCTCATCGATGCTGGCCCCCATGCCCACCAGCTTGGCCGCCTGGGTGAACGTCACGCTGTTGGGGTCGCGCTGCTCCAGTTGCTGGAGTTTATCCGGCAACGGCGCGAGCACTGCGCGCAATTCATGGATCGCCTCGCCCATGCGCACCGTACCGTTCTGGTAGTCATCCAGGCGCTTGGCCAGATCCTTGATGCGCTGGTCTCGCAGCGCATCGCCCTGGGCCTGCTGGGCCGCCAGCTCACGCTGGCGCTTGCTGTAGTTGAGGAAGAACCACAGGCTCAGGGCCCAGAGCAGCGCCAGGAAAACGACAGCAGCCTCGAAAATCAACTCAGATGTTCTCCAGCTCGGACCACTCTTCCTCGGTCATCATCTTGTCCAGCTCGACCAGGATCAGCAGCTCGCCGTTCTTGTTGCACACGCCCTGGATGAACTTGGCCGACTCTTCGTTACCGACATTCGGCGCGGTCTCGATCTCGGACTGACGCAGGTAGACCACTTCGGCCACGCTGTCGACCAGGATGCCCACCACTTGCTTGTCCGCCTCGATGATGACGATGCGGGTGTTGTCGGTGACTTCGGTCGGCATCAGGCCGAAACGCTGACGGGTGTCGATCACCGTGACCACGTTGCCGCGCAGGTTGATGATGCCCAGCACGTAGCTCGGCGCACCAGGCACCGGAGCGATCTCTGTATAGCGCAGGACTTCCTGCACCTGCATGACGTTGATGCCATAGGACTCATTGTCCAGGCGGAAGGTTACCCATTGCAGGATCGGATCTTCGGAACCTTGTGCAGACGACTTTTTCATTCCCCTACCCCTCAAAATCCGCCATTGGCGGTGTGCTCGCTATGGCCACGGCAGTTGTGGCCTTCAGTCATTGGTGTTTGGCATGCATTTGCTTGACGGCGCCGCTGGCGATCAGCTCGGCCAGTTCGGCGACATCGAGCAAGGCGCACATGTGTTCGATCACGGTGCCGGCCAGCCAAGGCCGCTGGCCACGCTGGCTGCGCCATTTGATCTCGGCCGGGTCCAGGCGCAGGGAGCGGCTGACCTGATGCACGGCCAGCCCCCATTCATAGCCCTGGACGGAAATCACGTACTGCAGGCCCTGGCGGAAATCGTCGCGATAGCGGTCGGGCATGACCCAGCGCGCGGTATCCAGGACCTTGAGATTGCCCGCCTGGCAAGTGAGGATGCCCAGGAACCAGTCCGGCTGGCCGAACAGCGGCGTCAACTCCTGGCCCGCCAGGCTGTAGATCGAGCCCAGGCAGACCAGCGGCACCGCCAGGGTCAGCCCTGCGACATCGAACAGCAAGCACTCGAAGGGCTCTGCCGCCCAGGCCGGGCGACCGTCCACCGTCGCCGGTGGCACAGGAGGATTGGCGGCCGGCAGGTAGACATCCACCAGGGGCGCCACCGGCTCGATTGCCTGGGCCTCGACTGCTGGAGTTTCGGGTTCGACGTTGACGGCCGCAGGCTCCGGCGTCACCTCGACCGGTTTCAGGACCGTTGGCAACACCGTCACTGCACTCGGCTCGGCGAAGGGGCGCGCAGCAACCGGTGCCGGTGCGGCCTGACGCTCGGCGTCCCTGGCCTGCTCCTCACGCACCGCGGCGGCGAATTCATCGACGATCGCCTCTTCGGCCGGCGCGTGGGGCGCATCGAGCTCCTCGGTGGCGTCCTGCAACAGGCCATCGAGGTAGGACTGCAAGGCCAATTGCGGCTTGGTGGTGGTCTGCCGTGCTGGGTTCATCAGGCCACCTGCAATGCGGGTTTGTAGGTCAACAGATGCTTGAGCAATGCCCGGTAGGCGATCAGCCCCCGGCTCTTGCCATCGAACTGCGAAGGTGTGACCCCCGCCCGGCTGGCATCGCGCAGGCGCGTGTCGAC
The DNA here is from genome assembly GCF_001808425.1 of Pseudomonas sp. HMSC08G10. Taxonomy (NCBI): domain Bacteria; kingdom Pseudomonadati; phylum Pseudomonadota; class Gammaproteobacteria; order Pseudomonadales; family Pseudomonadaceae; genus Pseudomonas; species Pseudomonas sp. HMSC08G10. The sequence goes on from NZ_KV793336.1 coordinate 15,842, forward strand.
CGGGATGTAGCCTTGCCAGACCTGCTCACCATAGCTGTCACGCAAGACCTTGAGCGTGCCAAGAGACGCCTGGGTGCGACGGTCGAACAAGGTCGGCACGATCTGGTAGGGCAGCGCCTGGCGCCGCGAGCGGTTGACCATGGCCAATGTCCCGACCATGCGCTCCAGGCCCTTGACCGCGAGAAACTCGGTTTGCACCGGGATCACCAACTGCTGGCTGGCAGCCAGGGCATTGACCATCAGCACCCCCAAAAGCGGCGGGCTGTCGATCAGGGCGAAGTCGAAATCCTGCCACAGCTGCGCCAGACTCTTGGCGATCACCAGGCCCAGGCCACTCTGCCCCGGCGACTGGCGTTCGAGCACGGCCAATGCGGTGCTCGAAGGCAGCAGCGAGATACGCTCGTCGCTGGTGGGCAGCAACAGTTGTCCTGGCAAGCCCTCGGGCACCGTGCCCTTGTGCAGGAACAGGTCGTAGCAGCTGTGCTCCAGGGCATCAGGGTTGTGCCCGAAGTAGCTGGTCATCGAGCCGTGCGGGTCGAGGTCGACGACGACCACGCGCTTGCCCGCTTCGGCCAGCAACCCGGCCAAGGCGATGGTGGTGGTGGTCTTGCCGACGCCACCTTTTTGATTGGCTACTGCCCAGACTCTCATCGTGCGTTGCTTCCCCCCGCAATGGCCGCCTGCCCTGCCGGGAACGGTTTGAATTCAGTGACGGACAATTGACGGGCTCAGCCCCCAACCGCCGGTGCAGGCGTTGTCGGTGCAGTTTGTGTGCCAGCCCGCCGCAAGGCCGCGTCCGGCGTGGCATTGGCGCTACCGGACCCGGTCAGGCTGCGGCGTACTTCCAGGTTGCGGGAAATCACCAGCACCACTCGACGGTTACGCGCCCGCCCTTCGGCCGTCTCGTTGCTGGCCACCGGCTGGTACTCGCCATACCCCACCGAAGCCATGCGCGCCGGGTTCACACCGTTCATCGCCAGCAGGCGGACGATGCTCGCCGCTCGGGCGGAGGACAACTCCCAGTTGGTCGGGTATTGAGCGGTACGGATCGGCAAATTGTCGGTGAACCCTTCGACATGCACCGGGTTGGCGTAAGGCTTGAGGATGTTGGCCACTTTCTCGATGATCGAGAACGCTGTGTCGCTGGGCATGGCGTCACCGCTGCCGAACAGCAGCGATGAGTTGAGCTCGATCTCGACCCACAGTTCGTTGCCGCGCACGGTCATTTGGTCGGATTTGATCAGGTCGCCAAAGGCGTCGCGCACGTCATCGCTAATGGTCTTCAGCGGGTCGGCATTGCTCTGGGCAAGGCCTGCGTCGGTTTGCTCGCTGTCCTTGATCAGCGGCTCGGCGGGTTTGACGCTGAGCGGGCGTTCATCGCCGATCGGGATGGGCTTCATGCTGCGCTCAGGGTCGTTGAATACGCCGAGCAGAGCCTGGGAGATGACCTTGTACTTGCCCTCGTTGATCGAGGAGATCGAATACATGACCACGAAGAAGGCGAACAGCAAGGTGATGAAGTCGGCGTACGACACCAGCCAGCGTTCGTGGTTTTCGTGTTCCTCGGTGTGACGACGGCGGGCCATGGCTTACTCCATGAAGCCTTGCAGCTTCAGCTCGATCGAGCGTGGGTTCTCCCCTTCGGCGATCGACAGCAGGCCTTCGAGCAGCATTTCGCGGTAGCGCGACTGGCGCAGCGCGATGGCCTTGAGCTTGTTGGCGATCGGCAGCAGGATCAGGTTGGCGCTGGCCACGCCGTAGATGGTGGCGACGAAAGCCACCGCAATGCCATTGCCCAGCTGAGATGGGTCGGCCAGATTGCCCATCACATGGATCAAGCCCATGACCGCGCCGATGATGCCGATGGTCGGCGCATAGCCGCCCATGCTCTCGAACACCTTGGCCGCTTGGATGTCGCGACTCTCCTGGGTCAGGAAGTCGACCTCGAGGATGCTGCGGATCGACTCGGGCTCCGCGCCGTCCACCAGCAGTTGCAGGCCCTTGCGCGCATACGGGTCGGGTTCGGCGTCCGCCACCCCTTCAAGACCCAGCAGGCCTTCCTTGCGCGCGGTCAGGCTCCAGTTGACGACCCGATCGATACCGCCGGGCAGGTCGACGCGCGGCGGGAAGAAAATCCAGCGCAGGATCTGCAATGCCCGCTTGAAGGCCGACAGAGGCGACTGAAGCAGCGCCGCCGCCAGGGTACCGCCCAGCACGATCAACGCCGCCGGGCCGTTGAGCAAGGCACCGACATGGCCGCCTTCCAGGAAGTTGCCGCCGACGATGGCGACGAACGCGAGGATCAGGCCAATCAGGCTCAGGACATCCATCAGACGCACGCCTCGACCAGATGCTTGCCGATCTCGTCCAGGCTGTAAACCGCATCGGCCAGGTTGGCCTTGACGATGGCCATCGGCATGCCATAGATCACGCAGCTGGCCTCATCCTGGGCCCAGACGGTGCTGCCGCCCTGCTTTAGCAGGCGGGCCCCTTCGCGACCGTCGGCGCCCATGCCGGTGAGAACCACAGACAGGACCTTGTCTCCATAGGACTTGGCCGCCGAGCCGAACGTGATATCGACGCAGGGCTTGTAGTTCAGGCGCTCATCGCCCGGCAGGATCTTCACCGCGCCACGGCCGTCGATCATCATCTGCTTGCCGCCAGGGGCCAGCAGGGCCAACCCCGGGCGCAGCATGTCGCCATCCTCGGCTTCCTTGACACTGATCTTGCACAGTTTGTCCAGGCGCTCGGCAAAGGCCTTGGTGAAGGCCGCCGGCATGTGCTGGATCAGCACGATCGGCGCCGGGAAGCTGGCCGGCAGTTGCGTCAGCACGCGCTGCAGCGCCACCGGGCCGCCGGTGGACGTGCCAATGGCTACCAGCTTGTAGGGCTTGCGCTTGGGTGCCGGCGAATGGCTGCTGGGCGCAGAACGGGGCACGGACGCGGCCGGGGTCGAGACGCGGGCCGGCGAAGGGCTTGCGAAGCTGCTGGTCGGTGCATGGCTGGCAGGCGCAGGCGCCGGGCTTGCCGTCGCGAAACCGCCGAACCGGCGGTTGCTGCGCGAAATGGTGTGGACCTTCTCGCACAGCAACTGCCGGACTTTGTCCGGGTTGCGCGAGATGTCCTCGAAGTTCTTCGGCAGGTAGTCCACCGCGCCGGCATCCAGGGCGTCGAGGGTGACCCGGGCGCCTTCATGGGTCAGCGAGGAGAACATCAATACTGGCGTCGGGCAGCGCTGCATGATGTGCCGCACCGCCGTGATGCCATCCATCATGGGCATTTCGTAGTCCATGGTGATGACATCCGGCTTGAGGGCGATTGCCTGGTCGATCGCTTCCTTGCCATTGGTCGCAGTACCCACGACCTGGATAGTCGGGTCGGCCGAGAGAATTTCCGAGACGCGGCGGCGGAAGAAACCGGAATCATCCACCACCAGGACCTTGACTACCATAAACACTCCATTAGGCGGCGCAACCGCCAAGGTGCGCCACCGAAATCAAATTCGACGGGCGGCGTAACGCTTGAGCATGCTCGGCACGTCGAGGATCAATGCGATGCGACCGTCGCCGGTGATGGTCGCGCCGGACATGCCCGGGGTGCCCTGGAGCATCTTGCCCAGCGGCTTGATCACCACCTCTTCCTGGCCCACCAGCTGGTCGACCACGAAGCCGATACGCTGGGTGCCGACCGAAAGGATCACCACATGGCCTTCGCGCTGCTCCTCGTGCACCTGGTCCTGGACCAGCCACCGCTTGAGATAGAACAGTGGCAGCGCCTTGTCGCGCACGATCACCACTTCCTGGCCGTCGACCACGTTGGTGCGCGACAGGTCCAGGTGGAAGATCTCGTTGACGTTGACCAGCGGGAAGGCGAACGCCTGGTTGCCCAGCATCACCATCAGGGTCGGCATGATCGCCAGCGTCAAGGGCACCTTGATGACGATCTTCGAACCCTGGCCCTTGGCCGAGAAGATGTTGATCGAGCCGTTGAGCTGGGAAATCTTGGTCTTGACCACGTCCATGCCCACACCGCGACCGGACACGTCGGAGATCTCGGTCTTGGTCGAGAAGCCCGGCGCGAAGATCAGGTTGTAGCAATCGGATTCGCTCAGGCGATCGGCGGCGTCCTTGTCCATCAGGCCCTTTTCGACAGCCTTGGCCCGCAGGATGTTAGGGTCCATGCCCTTGCCGTCGTCGGAGATCGACAGCAGGATGTGGTCGCCTTCCTGCTCCGCCGACAGCACCACGTGGCCGGTCCGTGCCTTGCCGGCGCCTTCGCGCTCCTCGGGCATTTCGATGCCATGGTCGACGGCGTTGCGTACCAAGTGCACCAGCGGGTCGGCCAAGGCCTCGACCAGGTTCTTGTCCAGGTCGGTGTCCTCACCGACCAGCTCCAAGTTGATTTCCTTCTTGAGCTGGCGGGCCAAGTCGCGAACCAGACGCGGGAAGCGGCCGAAGACCTTCTTGATGGGCTGCATGCGGGTCTTCATGACCGCGGTCTGCAGGTCGGCGGTGACCACGTCGAGGTTGGACACAGCCTTGGACATGGCCTCATCGCCGCTGTTCAGGCCCAGGCGGACCAGACGGTTACGCACCAGCACCAGTTCGCCGACCATGTTCATGATCTCGTCCAGGCGCGCGGTGTCGACCCGCACAGTGGTTTCCGCTTCGCTGGCCGTAGGCTTTTCGGCGGCTGGGGCTGCAGCGCGGGCCGGCGCGGCCGGTTTGGCAGCCGCAGGCTTGGCCACCGGCGCCGGTTCAGGCTTGGCGACAGGCTTGCTGTCGGCCTTGGCCACGGCCTCAGGCGCAGCCACGGCCGCGTCACCGGAGAACTTGCCTTTGCCGTGCAGCTGATCCAGCAAAGCTTCGAATTCGTGCTCGGTGATGTCACCACTTTGGGCGCTCGCCTCGACCGAAGCAGGTGCCTGGGCCGTGGCGCCAGGCAGTGCATCGGCGGCGAAGGTGCCCTTGCCGTGCAACTGATCGAGCAACGCTTCGAATTCATCGTCGGTGATTTCATCGCTGCTCGGCGCCGCGACGCTGTCAGCCGACACAGGCGCAGGCGTCTGGGCAGAGAACTGGCCTTTGCCGTGCAACTGATCGAGCAGTGACTCGAACTCGGCATCGGTGATCTCGTCGCTGTCGCTTCCGGCGACCTCACCCTGCAGCTGTTCGGTAGCCTCGGCCTGGGCCTTCACCGCATCGAGCGAGTCGAGCAGTTGTTCGAACTCGCTGTCGGTGATGTCGGGCTCGACCGCAGGCTCGGCTTCGGCGACGGCTGGAGCCTGGGCCGCAGGCGCTGGGGCCTGGGCACCGGCCGGCTCGGCCAGACGCGACAGTGCGGCCAGTAACTCCGGCGTGGCCGGGGTAATGTCGCTGCGCTCGCGCACCTGGCCAAACATGCTGTTGACCGTATCCAGTGCCTCGAGCACCACATCCATCAATTCCGCATCGACCCGGCGCTCACCTTTGCGCAGGATGTCGAACACGTTCTCGGCGATATGGCAGCACTCCACCAGCTCATTGAGCTGAAGGAAGCCGGCGCCCCCTTTTACAGTGTGAAAACCGCGGAAGATCGCATTGAGCAGGTCCGCATCTTCCGGTCGGCTTTCCAGCTCGACCAATTGCTCGGACAGTTGCTCGAGGATTTCGCCGGCCTCTACCAGGAAATCCTGGAGGATTTCTTCATCGGCGCCGAAGCTCATTGAACGTGCTCCCTAAAAACCCAGGCTGGACAGCAAATCGTCGACGTCGTCCTGACCGGACACGACATCTTCACGCTTATCGGCATGAATCTGCGGACCTTCACCCCGAGTCGGATGTTTTTCTTGATCTTTTTCAGCACGCAGCTGCTGGTGGTCATGTTCGATACCGGCAAAACGGTCGACCTGGCTGGCCATCAGCACGAGCTTGAGCAGATTGCTTTCGACTTCGGTGACCAGCGCGGTCACCCGTTTGATCACCTGGCCGGTGAGGTCTTGGTAGTCCTGGGCCAGGAGAATGTCGTTGAGATGGCCAGCGACCTTGCGGTTCCCCTCGGCGCTTTGCGTCAGGAAACTGTCGACGCGCTTGACCAGATCACGAAACTCCGGCGCTGCGACTTCACGACGCATGAAGCGCTGCCAGTCGGTGCTCAGGTTCTGGGCCTCGGCCTGCAGGTCGTTGAGCAGCGGCGTGCTCGCCTCCACCAGGTCCATGGTGCGGTTGGCCGCGCCTTCGGTGAGCTTGACCACGTAGGACAAGCGCTCGGTGGCGTCGGTGATCTGCGACACTTCCTCGGCCTGCGGCATGCGCGGGTCGATCTGGAAGCTGACGATCGCACTGTGCAGCTCGCGGGTGAGCTTGCCGACTTCCTGGTACAGGCCGCGGTCGCGGGTCTGGTTCAGCTGGTGGATCAGCTGCACCGCCTCGCCGAACCGGCCGTGCTCGAGGCTCTCGACCAGTTCCTGGGCGTGTTTCTTCAGGGTCGACTCGAACTCCCCCAACGATGTGTTCATTTGCTCCATGGCGCCCCCTGACGTGACTCAGCCGTTGACGCGTTCGAAGATCTTTTCGATCTTCTCCTTGAGCACCTGGGCGGTGAAGGGCTTGACCACATAGCCGTTGACCCCGGCCTGGGCCGCTTCGATGATCTGGTCGCGCTTGGCTTCAGCGGTCACCATCAACACCGGCATACCCTTGAGGCGGTCATGGGCACGGACCTTGCGCAGCAGGTCGATGCCGGACATGCCAGGCATGTTCCAGTCGGTCACGAGGAAGTCATAGTGGCCGTTTTCCAGCATCGGCAACGCCGTGGTGCCGTCGTCGGCCTCCTCGGTGTTGGTGAAGCCCAGGTCACGCAACAGGTTCTTGATGATCCGCCGCATCGTCGAAAAGTCGTCAACGATGAGGATTTTCATGTCTTTGTTCAATTAGACCTCCAAGCAGTCTTAAACGCGCCCGGCCCCCGGACGCGCATTCAATCAATTCGGTACAACATCCAACGACGGTGGCGAACCCTGGCTCAACGTGCCCGCCATTCCCCGAGACGGCTGCGCAGGCGCGCGGCGCACTGGCTGTGCAACTGGCTGACACGCGACTCGCTGACCCCAAGCACCTCACCGATTTCCTTGAGGTTCAGCTCTTCGTCGTAGTACAGCGCCAGCACCAGACGCTCACGCTCCGGCAGGTTGGCGATGGCTTCGGTCAGCGCGGCCTGGAAGCGCTCGTCTTCCAGATCCCGCGAAGGTTCCAGCTGGCCACTGGCGCCATCCTCGTGCAGCCCTTCGTGCTCGCCGTCCTGCAGGAGGTCGTCGAAGCTGAACAGGCGACTGCCCAGGGTGTCGTTCAGAATCCCGTAATAATCATCGAGACTCAATTGGAGTTCGGCAGCAACTTCATGATCTTTAGCGTCGCGACCGGTTCTGGCCTCCACGGCGCGTATCGCGTCGCTGACCATGCGGGTGTTGCGGTGTACCGAACGCGGCGCCCAATCCCCTTTGCGTACCTCATCGAGCATGGCCCCACGAATGCGGATGCCGGCGTAGGTTTCGAAGCTCGCGCCCTTGCTGGCATCGTATTTGTTGGCCACTTCCAGCAAGCCGATCATGCCCGCCTGGATCAGGTCCTCGACCTGTACGTTGGCCGGCAGGCGCGCCAGCAAGTGATAGGCAATGCGCTTGACCAGAGGGGCATAACGTTCGACCAGTTCGTACTGGGCATCACGCGCCGCCCGGCTGTACATCTTGAAACCGCTCGCATTCATAGTACCGGTCCTGCGCTGGTAGGCTGCACCAGACGCTCGACGAAAAACTCCAGGTGCCCGCGCGGGTTGGCAGGCAGCGGCCAGCTGTCGACCTTCTGCGCGATGGCCTTGAAAGCCAGCGCACACTTGGATCGAGGGAAGGCCTCATAGACCGCCCGCTGCTTCTGCACCGCCTTGCGTACACATTCGTCGTAAGGCACGGCACCGACGTATTGTAAGGCGACGTCTAGGAAGCGATCCGTGACCTTGGTCAACTTGGCAAACAGGTTGCGCCCTTCCTGCGGGCTCTGCGCCATGTTGGCCAGGACCCGGAAGCGGTTCATGCCGTAATCGCGGTTGAGCAGCTTGATCAAGGCGTAGGCATCGGTGATCGAGGTCGGCTCGTCGCAAACCACCAGCAGCACCTCCTGCGCGGCGCGCACGAAGCTCACCACCGAGTCCCCGATTCCCGCGGCGGTATCGATCACCAGCACATCGAGGTTGTCGCCGATCTCGCTGAACGCCTGGATCAACCCGGCATGCTGGGCTGGCGCCAGGTGCACCATGTTCTGGGTGCCGGAGGCGGCCGGCACGATGCGCACACCGCCTGGCCCCTGCAACAGCACATCGCGCAGCTCGCAGCGCCCTTCGATGACATCGGCCAGGGTGCGCTTGGGCGACAGCCCCAGCAGGACGTCGACGTTGGCCAGGCCCAGGTCGGCATCCAGCAACATGACCCGGCGGCCGAGCTCGGCCAGCGCCAGGGACAGGTTCACTGAAACGTTGGTCTTGCCCACGCCACCTTTACCGCCGGTCACGGCGATCACCTGTACGGGATGCATGCTACCCATGTTTGTTCTTTACCTTGTCTCGGGGCCCAGGCCACATCAGGAGCTGAACACGACGCTCATGATGCAGGTTCTTTGCGCTGTCCATTCGTCAACCCGCACGCTTGCCTGGGTTGTGGTAGAGATCAGCGAACATGTCGGCCATCGCCTCTTCGCTGGGCTCGTCCTGCATCTGCACACTGACCGCACGGCTGACCAACTGATGTTTGCGCGGCAGTTGCAGGTCGTCAGGAATGCGCGGCCCATCGGTCAGATAGGCCACGGGCAATTCGTGACTGATGGCAAGGCTCAGCACTTCGCCGAGGCTGGCCGTTTCATCAAGCTTGGTCAGGATGCAGCCGGCCAGGCCACAGCGCTTGTAGCTGTGGTAGGCGGCGGTCAGCACCTGCTTCTGGCTGGTGGTGGCCAGTACCAGGTAGTTCTTGGCGGCGATGCCGCGTCCGGCCAGGCTCTCCAGTTGCAGCCGCAGGGCCGGGTCGCTGGCCTGCAGGCCTGCGGTGTCGATCAGCACCACGCGCTTGCGCAACAGCGGATCGAGCGCCTGGGCCAAGGACTGGCCCGGGTCGACATAGGTCACCGGCACATTGAGGATGCGCCCCAATGTCTTGAGCTGCTCTTGGGCGCCAATGCGGAAGCTGTCCATGCTCACCAGCGCCAGATGCTGGGCGCCGTATTTGAGCACGTAGCGCGCCGCCAGCTTTGCCAACGTGGTGGTCTTGCCCATACCAGCCGGACCGACCATGGCGATCACACCGCCCTCTTCGATCGGCTCGATCTCGGGGACCTGGATCATCCGTGCCAGGTGGGCCAAGATCATGCGCCAGGCGTGGCGCGGGTCTTCGATCTCGCCGGCAAGCTCGAGTGCTTCGCGAGCGATCGGGCCCGACAGGCCGATACGCTGCAAGCGACGCCAAAGGTTGGCCTGCTGCGGCTTGTTGCCCTGCAGTTGGCTCCAGGCCAGGGATCCGAGCTGGACTTCGAGCAACTCGCGCAGGCCCGACAGCTCCGAGCGCATGGCATCGAACAGACGTGGATCGACCGGTGCCGGCGCTGGAGCCGCAACCTGCGCCGGCGCGTCAACCTGTGGCTCGACCAGTGGCTCGGAGGCGGTCAACGACAATCCGGCGAACAATTGGCGATTGCCGATTTCGTCGCTTTCGTTGCGTGTGCTCAGTTCGGCCTGGGCGGTGGCGATGCGCGTCTGGGTTTTGCGCAGCTCGTCCTCGAGTTCGATGTTCGGCACGCGTGGGGCCAGGGCGGACAGCTTGTAGTCCAGCGCGGCCGTCAACTCGACACCGCCGGCGATGCGCCGGTTGCCGATGATGGCGGCGTCGGAGCCAAGCTCATCCCGGACCAGCTTCATGGCCTGACGCATATCGGCGGCGAAAAAACGCTTAACTTGCATAACCCACTACCTCAGCCGTTGGGGCCCACGGTGGCAACGATGGTGACTTGCTTGTTGTCAGGTATTTCCTGATACGCCAGAACATGCAAATTCGGTACAGCCAGGCGACCGAAGCGCGACAGCATGGCGCGGATCGGGCCGGCAACCAGAAGAATGGCCGGCAGGCCTTGCATCTCCTGGCGCTGGGCCGCTTCGATCAGCGAACGCTGCAGCTTCTCGGCCATGCTCGGCTCCAGGAGAACACCGTCTTCCTGGCCTTGCCCGGCCCTTTGCAGACTATTGAGCAAAATCTGTTCCAACCTTGGCTCGAGGGTGATCACAGGCAGCTCGGACTCAACGCCGACAATGCTTTGCACGATGGCGCGACACAATCCGACGCGCACTGCCGCCACCAGCGCGGCGGTATCTTGACTCTTGCCAGCATTGTTGGCGATTGCCTCGGCGATACTGCGGATATCCCGCACCGGCACCTGCTCGGCCAACAACGCCTGCAAGACCTTGAGCAAGCCCGACAACGAAATGACACCCGGTACCAGCTCCTCGGCAAGTTTAGGCGAACCTTTGGCCAATACTTGCAACAGTTGCTGGACCTCTTCATGGCCGATCAGTTCATGGCAATGTTTCTGCAGGATCTGGTTGAGGTGGGTGGCCACCACGGTGCTGGCATCGACCACGGTATAGCCCAGCGACTGGGCCTGGGCACGCTGCCCGACGTCGATCCACACCGCCTCAAGACCAAACGCCGGGTCGCGCGCAGCGATACCGTTGAGCGTGCCGAAGACCTGGCCCGGGTTGATGGCCAGCTCCCGGTCCGGATAGATCTCCGCTTCAGCCAGGATTACCCCCATCAAGGTGAGGCGATAGGCGCTCGGCTGCAGGTCCAGGTTGTCGCGGATATGCACAGTGGGCATGAGAAAGCCCAGGTCCTGGGACAGTTTTTTGCGCACCCCCTTGATCCGTGCCAACAACTGGCCACCCTGGTTGCGGTCCACCAGCGGAATCAGGCGATAACCGACCTCAAGGCCGATCATGTCGATGGGCGTCACATCGTCCCAACCCAGTTCCTTGGTTTCCAAGGCACGCTGGGGCGATGGCAGCAGGTCCTGCTGGCGCTGCGCTTCTTCCTGGGCCTTGAGCTTGGCCTGTTGCTGACGACGCCAGACCAGGTAGGCACCGCCCCCGGCCGCCGCGCCAAGCCCCAGGAAGGCTATATGCGGCATGCCCGGAACCAAGCCCATTACGATCATCAGCGCCGCCGAAACAGCCAACGCTTTGGGCGAGTCGAACATCTGCCGATTGATCAGCTTGCCCATGTCCTCGGAACTGGAGGCTCGGGTCACCATGATCGCGGCGGCGGTGGACAGCAGCAGCGAGGGTAACTGCGCCACCAAACCGTCACCGATGGTCAGCAAGGCGTAGACCTTGCCCGCCTCGCCGGCCGACATGCCATGCTGCAGGATACCGATGAGCATGCCGCCGATAAGGTTGATGAACAGGATCAGCAGCCCGGCGATGGCGTCGCCGCGAACGAACTTGCTGGCACCGTCCATGGAGCCATAGAACTCGGCTTCCTGGGCGACTTCGGCGCGTCGGGCCTTGGCCTGAGCCTGGTCGATCAGGCCGGCATTGAGGTCGGCGTCGATCGCCATCTGCTTGCCAGGCATCGCGTCAAGGGTGAAACGTGCGCTCACCTCGGAAATGCGCCCGGCGCCCTTGGTGACCACGACGAAGTTGATGATCATGAGGATGGCGAACACCACCGCACCGACCACGTAGTTGCCGCCGATCACTACCTCGCCGAAGGCCTGGATCACCTTGCCCGCAGCACCGTGGCCTTCCTGGCCGTGGAGCATGACCACGCGCGTGGAGGCCACGTTCAGGGCAAGACGCAGCAAGGTTGCCACGAGCAGGATGGTGGGAAACGCAGCGAAGTCCAGCGGGCGCAGGGCGTATACGCAGACCAGCAGGACGACGATCGACAGGGCGATGTTGAAGGTGAAGAAGACGTCGAGCAGGAACGGTGGAATCGGCAACATCATCATTGCCATCATCACCAGCAGCAACAGCGGCACGCCCAGGTTGCCCCGGCCGAGACCAGCCAGGTTGTTTCGGGCGCTGTTGATTAACTGAGTGCGATCCACCGCAAATCCTCTTCAAGCAAAAACTTTGACGCCTGAATGGGCGTTTGGCGCTGCCTTTGCAAGAAGCCTTCCAACTTTTGAGCGCGGTGTTTGAGTTGGGCTTTTTGAGGGGGGCTTGTTGAATCGCGTGTATATCTGGTGTCGGTGGTGGCGCCACTGGCGCTTACGGCGGGTCACTTTGGTCTTGGCCAAAG
>NZ_KV793337.1:0-953 GCF_001808425.1 Pseudomonas sp. HMSC08G10
GTGACGGAAGAGCGAGACATCTTAAAGAAGGCCGCCGCGTACTTTGCCAAGGAGTGCGGCTGAAGTACGCCTTCATTAAGAAGCACTCGACGGATTACCCCGTGCGGCGCCTTTGCCAAACCCTCAAGGTGCACCCCAGCGGCTACTACGCTTGGTTGGCCGAGCCTCAATCTGCCCGAGCAAAAGAAGATCAACGCCTGCTTGGCTTGATCAAGCATGCCTGGTTAGAAAGCGGAGGAGTGTATGGCTATCGCAAGATTCACGATGACCTGCGAGAGCTGGGAGAGATCTGTGGGCGAAATCGAGTCGGACGTTTGATGGAGGCAGAGGGGCTGCGTTCACAAACGGGTTATCGACGGCGCCCAGGGTTTTATGGCGGAAAGCCAACCGTCGCCTCGCCTAACCACCTTGCGCGGCAGTTCAAGGTCAGTGAGCCGAACAAGGTCTGGGTGACAGACATCACTTACATCCGCACCTATGAAGGATGGCTATACCTGGCAGTAGTGCTGGATCTGTTTTCTCGCCAAGTGATTGGCTGGTCAATGAAGCCCAGGATGGGCAGCGACCTGGCGATCGACGCGATGTTGATGGCCGTGTGGCGCCGCAAGCCACAGCAGCAAGTGATGATTCATTCAGATCAGGGCAGTCAATTCAGTAGCTCAGATTGGCAAAGCTTCTTGAAGGCAAAGAACGTGATTAGCAGCATGAGTCGGCGAGGAAACTGCCATGACAACGCCGTAGCCGAGAGCTTTTTCCAGCTTTTGAAGCGGGAGCGAATCCGACGAAAGATCTACGCAACGCGTGACGAAGCCCGAAGTGATATTTTCGATTACATCGAGATGTTCTATAACCCAAAACGTCGACACAGCAGTGCTATGCAGCTGTCGCCAGTAGAGTATGAGAAACGCTATTTTCTGAGCTTGGAGAGTGTCTAGGAAAGCAGGGGCGATTCA
>NZ_KV793338.1:0-1934 GCF_001808425.1 Pseudomonas sp. HMSC08G10
AGGCGAGCCCGCGCCCGCAGGCGCGGGCTCGCACCGATTGGACAGTCAATCTCACGCTGCCCAAGCCCTCAGACAGTATCCACTTTCAATGAGTGGTCATTGAGCATCCCATTGATGATAGTTGCGGTGTCCTGCCCCGAAGCGATCACCCCACCCGCGCCGGCCGTGACGCCATAATGCTGAGCCAAGTCGACCCCGGCCAGCTCGATGGTCTGGGTGGGCGCCGCGCCCGCCACACTGCTGACTTCGATGGTCGAGACCACATTGGTTCCGGTACCGGTGACCTTGAAGTGCAGGTAGTCGTCCAGCGAGGCGGGCGTGGCATGCTCTCCCTGAAGCAGCTGCGACAGGTCGAGGCGATCACTGCCGGGGATGAAGTCAGTGACGGTGTCGTGCCCCACATCCCCCTTCTGCCACACGAACGTATCGTTGCCGCCCCCCCCGGTGAGCCGGTCATTGCCCAGCCCGCCGATGAGGACGTTGTTGCCGCTATTGCCGATCAGGAGGTCGTTGTAGTCGGAGCCGATCAAGTTATCGATGCCATTGAGGGTGTCGATACCGGCGCCCCCGGTATCCTGCGCCCCCGTGAGGTTCAGGTTGACCGTCACCGCGCCGGCGGCCGAGGCGTAGCTGGCGGTATCGGTACCTGCACCGCCATCGAGCAGATCATTGCCCGGGCCGCCGATCAGCAGGTCATTGCCTTCACCGCCGTAGAGCTTGTCATCACCACCGCCACCGACCAGCACATCGTTGCCAGCAGCACCGTGCAGGGTATCGTTCCCCGCGCCGGCAACCAGGGTGTCGTTGTCGGCAGTGCCGGTGAGCACACTGCCGCCCTGGTAGGTGATGTCGGCATTGCCCGTCGCGCTGCCGCCGTGGCCATCGCTCACCGTGTAGGTGCCGTTGTAGGCATCCTGCTCGGCATTGCTGTAATCGATCGACATCGTCAGTAGGTAGTTCACATTGCCGTGGCTGCCATTGCCGCTGGACAAGTTGATCATGTGGATGGAGTACGTCCCGTCGTGGCTGGCAGTGAAACCTTTGTCATTGTCGATGGCCTGGTAGCTACCGCTTTCGTCCTTCCATGCCATGGCGACCTGACTTGCCGACACGTCATGGTGCAGGTTCAGGGTCTCACCTTTCTTGAGCGTGACCGTCAAAACATCCTGGGCGTTGGCGAAGTTGCCGTTGGGCGAGGCCAGGAAGCCGCTCACGATCAGCGCGGCCGCCATGCTGTCGGCCGGCCCACGGAACTCGCTGCGCGCAAGGTCACGCACCCGGTTGGACAGGTTGCTGCCGGTACCAGTGAAGTCGGCCACAGGTGTGTCGCTTCCCACGCCAAAACCTGCGCCGTTGGCGGAAAACCGAGTGTCGAAGTAGGTCGAGGACACCGAGAGCTTGTCGTGATCAGGGTCGTTGTCATTGGCCAGCAGGGCCTCGGCCGGCACCGTCATCCCAGTGCCGGCGATATTGGTGATGAGATGGTCGGCCCCAGCCACAGGAGGCGCGTTCGTCACCTGTGGTTCACCGATCCAGGGCTGGCTGTCCTGTACCTTGATGCTGACGGTGGTGGTGCTTTCATCGCCGTCGGCGTCGCGGATGGTGTAGACGAAGGTGTCGGTCGCGCCATCGCTGCCAACACTGTTGGGGTTGGCGTGGTAGCTGGCGCTGCCGTCGGCCTTGAGGATCAGGTAGCCATAGTTGCCCATGACCTGAGTGCCAACCTCACCATGGGCGGCGGTCGAAGTGTCGCTGCCAGCGCGCACGCCAACCACGACATTGCCATTGGTGACCTTGTCCGCGCCCAGATCATCGTTGTACAGCACATTGCCGGTGACCACCCCGCCTTCATGCACGATCGACTTCGCATCAGCGATGGCCTGGGGCACGTCGTCGACGATATTGATGACGATCTGGCTGGTGATGGTGTTGCC
>NZ_KV793338.1:1954-2577 GCF_001808425.1 Pseudomonas sp. HMSC08G10
GTCAGGGTGTAGGTGTAGGTGCCGTCTCCGTTCAGATGAATCTGACCGTATTGCCCGGCGGTATTGCCCACCAAGGTGTAGGTCAACGCACCGACCCCGCCTTGCACCGCACCGACCAGGGTGCCTGTCCCGGTCTCACCCGTGGAGGTTGGGTCGCTGCCGGTGACGTTGCCAGCCGCCAGGTCCTTGCCATCCTGATTCAGGTCCAGGGCTTTTTCATAAACCGTTACATCGCGGTCTGGGCCGATCACCGAAAGCGGATTGCCCTGCACATTGAGAGTGACGGTCGTGGTGCTCTCGTCGCCATCGGCGTCGCGGATGGTGTAGACGAAGGTGTCGGTGGCACCGGCACCCGGCACGCTGTTGGGGTTGGCGTGGTAAGTCGCCCAGCCGTTGGCGTTGATGACCAGGTAGCCGTAGTTACCCATGACCTGAGTGCCGACATCGCCATGTGCGGAAGTCGAGGTGTCGCTGCCGGCGCGCACCCCGACCACGACGTTGCCATCGATGACCTTGTCCGCACCCAGGACATCGTTGTAAAGCACATCACCACTCACCGTGTCGCCCACGCGTACGTTGGCCGAGTCGGCGTTGGCCTTGGGCACGTCGTCGACGATGTTGAT